>DASCPW010000136.1:0-5169 GCA_036012725.1 Rhodospirillales bacterium | reverse complement strand
GGCGGATCGGTTGGTTGTTTGATTTTTAAAAACGTTGATCCGTCAAAATTGAAAATTCTCAGCCGTGAAAATATGAGCCGAGAGGATTTTAGCGATGCCGGGGACGTGCTCTGCTTGGGCAACGCCGCCCTCATGTTGGGGCTGATGAAAACCGCGTTGGAGATCACCACGGAGTATATGAAAACGCGCCAGCAGTTCGGTTCGCCCATCGGCTCTTTTCAGGCGCTTCAGCACCGCACGGCCTCTCTGTATGTTGCCATGATTTCGTCGCGCGCTTTGGTTTATGAGGCTTGCCGCGCCTTTGGATCGGAGCGCCAGAGCCTGGCCTGCCGGGCGGCCAAGGCGCGGTCTGCGGAATCGACAATGGCGCTGGTCAAGGAATGTATTCAATTCCATGGCGCCATCGGGTTTACCGATGAATGCGATATTGGGCTGTATTTCAGGCGCGCCATGGCCCTATCGGCGGCGGGGGGAAATCCGTCGGAATGCCGCCGCAGATACGCCGAAATTCGCGGTGATTTGACCAGGTCGGCCTGTTAGAGTTACTGATGAATAGAGGATCAAACACACCTCTCCCGCCTTGCCGCGATCTACGTGAATGGCTGCGCTATCTCGAAAATAGGGGCAAGCTCGCCGTGGCGCGGCCGGAACTTTCCCTGCAACATGAAATTGCAGCCGTCGCCAAATGTCTTGAACGTGAAAAAACCGTGCTGTTCCCGGCGCCGGGCAGTCATGCCATTCCGGTGGTTGCCAACGTCCTCACCGGACGGGCTTTGGCGGCTGAGGCGCTGAACGTTCCGGAAAGTGAATTGCTTGCCCGGTTTCAGGAAGCCGTTCGCAATCCCATTTCACCGGTTGAAGTGGATCACGCCCCGATGCAGGAAATCGTTCATCGTCAGGTCGATATGACCAGCCAGCTTCCCGTGCCGACCCATAACGAACTGGACAGTGGCCCCTATATAACAGCGGGACTTTTGATTTCGAGGAATCCGGAGACCGGCATACAGAATGTCTCTGTTCACCGCTGTCAGGTAGCCGAATCCGACAAATTAACGGCTTTGCTGCTGCCACGAAATACGCTCACCTATATGAATATGGCGGAGGAAAACGGGCAGGCGCTGGAAGTCGCCATCGTCATCGGTATTGATCCCTGCACCTTACTGGCGTCCCAGGCAATCATGCCCCTCGATTGGGATGAAATGGCCATCGCCGGCGCCTTGCAGGGATCACCGGTCGAGATTGTCAAATGTCTGACCAACGATGTGCGCGTTCCGGCGCGGGCTGAAATTGTGCTGGAAGGGCGTATCCTGCCTGACGTCAGGGAAGCCGACGGTCCGTTCGGAGAATTCCCCCAATATTACGGTTCCAGCGACGAGGCGCACGTTATTCAGATCGACGCCATGACTCACCGTCTGGATCCGATTTTTCATACGATCACCGGCGGCGCTTTGGAACATCTGATTATGGGTGGCATTCCACGTGAGGCCACCTTGCTGGAAAATCTGCAGCAAGATTTTTCCAATATTCTCGATGTGCATCTGTCGCCAGGCGGCGTCTGCCGTTATCATTTTATCGTCAAAATCGACAAACAAAATGACGAACAGCCCAAAGATATCATCATGGCCGCTTTCGGCGCCCATTACGATATCAAACAGGTCGTTGTAGTCGATCAGGATGTGGATATTCATAACCCAGATCAAGTTCAGTGGGCGGTTTCAACGCGCTTTCAGGCGAGCCGGGATTTGACCGTCGTCGAGAATGTCCAAGGATCAAAGCTGGATCCGTCGGCTGACAACGGCGTTACCGCCAAGATGGGGTTGGACGCGACGGCGCCATTGAATTCTGAAGCGGGAGAATACACCAAAATCAGAGTGCCGGGCGAAGATGAGGTCGATCTAGACGACGTGCTGGAAAAAAATCCGGCGGCGGTTTTAGATCAGCTGATTACCTGAAATTGAGTCCAATAGGATACGACATTAAAACTTGGTAATCTTAACCTTGGCGCACAGGTCGACATTCAGGTTCGACGGGCTTGAATGATGCCAGTCTAATTCTATTAGATCGTTGAAAAACACTCCTTTGCCTTTGGCAATGGGCATTTCTTTGGACCAGTGACCGGCGCAGGCGCCGATGCCCAAGCCTTCCGGATGGATCGTTTCGGTAAGGCGGATTTTACCGCTCACTTTTTTACCGTATTCATTTTCCACCCAAATCGTATCGCCCGTTACCAAACCTTTTTCTCGGCCGACTTTGGCGTTAATGGCGATGGCGTAGGAAAAGGGATCGAGTTCGGCTGCTTCATCCAGCCAGGCGTTCTCCATGGTTAGGCTGTTGGTGTGGACTATGTCGCGGTAATAAAAGGCGTAAAAATCAAAATCTTCATGCGTACATTCATGGGACGGGCAGGGCAGCCATTCAGGCAGGGGCGAATAAAATTCCTTTGGTATATCCAATCCCCTGGGTTCGGCGATTTCGTTCGCCTGTTCCCAGGTATCCTCCATCCATTCCCAGTAGATTGGTACACGAACATCATTAAAGGTCCGCCAATATACTTCTTCCGGTTTTTTCGGCCACGAAACGACGCCGTTCCTCCGGAACCAATCGAGCCCTTTGTCCGGACCGAATTTGTCTTTGAGGTCTATATCGCAAATCTCTTCATGGCTGTAACGGCGGTCCACGTCCAGCCGCTCATTCTTGAGATCCAAGAAAGCGTTATAGGCGGTGTTAATGTCTGGCAATATGCCGATGCGGTCACCTAACTCCAATAATACATTGGCGAACGAACGGCGTTCACCCTCGGGTTCGACCACGGGCTGTCTAATCGCCCACGACCAATCGCCCATGCCGGCGGGCAAAGCAAAAATGAACAGATAATGGGGACGGGAATCGAAGGTTTCCAGATAACCGCAATCGGGCAGGACAATATCCGAAAATTCAGATGTTTCCGTCAGAAAAATATCAAAGGAGGCGATAAATTTGTATTTCTTCAAGGCTTCCGCCGTGGCGTCCTTGTTGCCGACGCTCATGATCTGGTTGGCCCCCAGATTGATCATCATTTCAGGGCGGTAGGGCATGTCCATTTTGCTCCACATTTCTTCCTGATCGAAAGACGATTGAAATACCGAGCCCATACCCATGGGGAACAGGGATTGCAAATTGAGCTTCTTGGGCAGTACTGGTTCATCGATTGGGTACGGCAAATGGGGGACCAGCCAACTGCCGGGGATCATGAGGCCATCCGGATCAGCATGGGGTGCGTATTGGAGGCGACCGGTTTCCGGGTACCCGTCGCAGGTTGGATTGAAACCAAGGCAACCACCGGCGACATCGGCCGCACCGACAAGTTGATTAAGCAAATCAATGGACAACATATTGTAGGCAGAGTTTTTGTGGCCTTGTGATCCCCTGAAAGCGATTGCGGCCACAGGCCGATAGGGTACGGTTACTCCATCAATCACAATGGTGCTGCCGACCCGCGCCTCGGTGGCGAATTCCGTTGCGATACGGCGGATGTCGTCGGCGGGTATGGTGGTGATCTCCTCGCCGCGCTCCACCGGATATTCTTTTAAATGCTCCTTGATCAAAGCAAAAGAGGGCTGGCAGGATTTGCCGTTCACCTCATAAACGCCTTCCAGCGCCATGTCTTCGGCGTTGGCGTTGTCGAAGGTGCAGGCTTCACCTGTATCGCTATCCCAGACCATGGGTTTGCCGGTCTCGGCATCGCGGATATAGCGTGTATCTTCGCCGATCAAATAGGGCGCGTTGGTTTTGGCTTTGAGATAGGGAGCATCATAAACGCCAAGTTCGTTGACCATCACATTGGCCATGGCAAGCGCTAATCCGGCGTCGGTGCCGACCCGGATCGGCACCCATTCGGTAGCGCTGGCGCCGACCTGGTTGGCGAAGGGATCGACCACCACCATTTTCATGCCGCGCTCCCTGGCGTCGGCGGCCAATCCCATATTGGAACAGGAAGCGTGCCCGGCGGCATGGCCTTTGGAGGCACCGAAAAATACCGAGTAATTACAATATTTGAAATCCGGCACGATGGACCAGGATGCATGCATGATGCCGCTAATCAAATGAGCGCCATTGCCGCAATGCAGCCCGCCGCCGGCGGCAAACGCATTGGGCGTGCCAAATGCCGATGTAAATATGAAAGCCGGTGAATTTTGTGTCATCACCGTGGTGGTGCGCATGAAGCATAATTTTCGCGGATCGTCGTCACGGATTTTTTTCAAATTCTCGGCGATTTCGTCCAGTGCTTCATCCCAAGATATTTCTTTCCATTTGGGATCCACACCGATGCCTTTTTCCGGATTTGTCCGGCGCAGGGGCTTAGTCAAACGGTTGGGGTCGTAATGGGTCATGATCCCGCTGACACCCTTGCCACATAACCGGCCTTTTCCGATAGCGCTGGCGGGATTACCTTCAATCTTGGTTATGACGCCGTCAACGCGATGGGCCAGAATGGAGCAATTGCCATAACAAAGGCTGCATGACGATGGCACCCAGGCATCGTCGCCGCTTTGCTGTTTTGTTTCATGATTTGAAATATCATCCATGGGGCTTTCCTTATTTCTTATCCGGCGGCGTCCGCCATCAAAATTATTATTTCGATATTCGCCTGTCTTTCGGTAGGCAGTAGGCGGGCATCGACATCATCCAATATTTCACCATTGACGAATATTCGGCAACATTTCGCCAAATCACCGGATTCATCTTTCATGGTGGCCCGAACTTCTTCTCCGCAAGCCTCACCAATGGCCTTTACGGCGTAACCCACCTTCGCGTTGCCCGGTAAATTCAAAGTCACCCTAGTTTTATCGGTGAGCGTCGATAAATATCCAAATACGCTGACATTAACTACAATGCCGTGGTCGCTTTCCGTTGCTTCTTCGACGGCATTTTCTTGTTTTGAGTTTTGTTGTTTTTTGCCTTTTTTACTCGAGCAGTCGTACCAAAGCGGGGCGGATTTATCCGGACCTAGTATTTGGTTCATCAATCATTCCTGCCTATAGTTTTAGGCTGCGACAATTAATTTTCATAAAAAGCGTAATTTCGTAGTGCGAAATCCAATTTCGTACAGTATAATACTGTGCGAATTCACCGGTCAATGGATTTATGACGAAAAGGACTCCATTGTGGACAAAAGCCTAGGCACTGTCA
>DASCPW010000135.1:0-2537 GCA_036012725.1 Rhodospirillales bacterium | reverse complement strand
AACACGGCTGCGACCTTGGCGAGCTCGTTGAGCGCGAGCTGCGATTTGGTCATCGCCAGCTTTGAATCGGTGTGATTGCGGTCGCGTTCGAGGGCTACCTTAAAAAGTTCGAGTGCCTCCCGGTGAAGGTTTTCAGCCTGCGCGATCATGGCCTGGGCATACCATCCGTAAGGCGTATCGTCGGCGATTTCGAGGGCGTCTTCCGCGCGCTGCCTGGCCTCGCGCATGCGCCCGGCATCGATGAGATCGAGGGCCTGGTTGGCGAAGCGCCGGGCGGTTTCGCGGTTGGCTTTGATGACGTTGATGCGCTCTCGATCGGCGGCCTGGCGCTGTTGCCCCTCATTGCGCCGGGCATCGATGGCTCTGTTTTTCTGCTGCACGATTTCCGAGAAACTGTAAATGCCGAACGTGGCGAGCAGCAGTGCGGCCGCGGTAGCGGTGGCAAAAATCTCACGTTTGCGGCGGATGAGTTTGGCGATGCCTTCAAAAAAATTGTCCTCCTTCGCGCTGACCGCGCGGCCTTCGAGGAAGAGGCGGACGTCCTGCGCCAGCGCGTCCACGTTGTTGTAGCGTCCGGAAATTTCGCGGGAGAGCGCCTTCATGGTGACCGCGGACAGCTCGGGCGGGATATCGCGGCGGAGGATGTTGCGGCGTTCGGGCAGGAGGATGAGGCCGGCCTTAATGTTTTCGAGTGCTTTATCGAAAGTGTCGCCCTGGATGGGCGGGTCGAGACACAGAATCTGGTAGAGGATCGCGCCGAGCGAATAAACATCCGAATGCGGCCCCATGGCCTCGCGGCGCCCCTCAGCCTGTTCGGGCGGCATGTAGGCGAGCGTGCCCTGGATTTTGCCTTCGCCCGTTTCGCCGAGCGCCTGATCGGAGCGCAGCGAATGCACCGCATTTGTCTCCCCGTCTCCTTGTCTCCCCGTCTCCTCTTCCTTGTCGCCCTGTCCCAGTACTTTGGCGAGCCCCCAGTCCATGACGAGCACTTCACCGAACGCGCCGACCATGATGTTGGCCGGTTTGAGATCGCGATGAATGACACCCCTGGCATGGGCAAAGGCCACCGCATCGCAAACTTTGAGAAAGACGTTGAGCAGCTCCGTGAGCGAATACTTGGAAATCAGATCGACCGTACCGAGCCGGATGCCATCGAGGATCTCCTGCAAAGAGCGCCCCTGGACGAGCTTCATGGTGAAGAAAGGCTGCCCCTCGGCATTGATGCCAATCTCGTGGACGGGGACGATGTTCGGGTGGTCGAGCTGGCCGGTGACCTGCGCCTCTTCAATAAAACGAATGACTTTCTGGCCGGCAGAGCCTTTTTCGCCGCGCAGCACCTTCATGGCAACGTCGCGCCCGATGTTGCCGTCGGTGACCTGATGGATAGTGCCGATGCCGCCCCGTGCAATCTCTTTCAGATCCTTATACCGCTCGTTCGAGCCGTCCCGCGCCACCGTAAGCAGCTCGGACACAGCATCGCCGGGCTCAAGCGATTTGGTATCGGTTACCTCAATGCCGGGCATCACCGTCTCGGTCGGCGGCCCTTCCGGCTTGGGCATGGCCTCCAGCGCAAACATGTCCACGGTCTCCATCTCCGCCCGCAGCTTGCGCAGCTCTTCCGCGGCATGCGAGCGGGTCAACGTCTTTTTGCACCCCGGGCATGTCACGGCCTGTTCCGCCTTACGCGGCTCTACCGTGATAGCATGGGAACAATGTGGACAAGGGAGAAGCATGGAGAATGACGAATGACGAAAGAAAACCGAATGACGAATGGCTGGGAGTTAGACGTCGGAATCTTAATCTTAATCCCAATCTTAATCGTCTTCGTAGCGTGTCGAGAGAATCCTTCACTAAAAAGGAAAAGGGATGTCAGTATTTGTCATTCAAGCACCGACATTCTTTCGTCATTGGGTATTTCGTCATTCCCCCCCCTATCGCAACGATACCACCCCCATCTATAATCCGCGTTCGGCCTTTACTCATTACTTATTACGTATTACGTCCCATGCCCATCGATAAAGTCCTGGTCGCTGACGACGACACCTTCTCCCGCGAATTTCTTTACGAGACCCTCAAAGACAGATACGAGGTCGTGATCGCCGGCGATGGTGAAGATGCGTGGGAAAAGTTTCAGCGTGAGCCGACGGACGTTGTCTTCACTGATATGCGCATGCCCGGCATGACCGGGATGGAGCTGCTCGAGAAGATCCGGAACAGCAACCCCGAGACGGCCATCATCATGGTCACCGCGTTCGGCGCGGTCGAAGATGCGGTCGAGGCGATGAAGCTCGGCGCGTTCGATTACCTGCTCAAACCCATCTCGCCCGACCAGGTCGATGTGCGGA
This sequence comes from Rhodospirillales bacterium, assembly GCA_036012725.1. GTDB lineage: Bacteria > Pseudomonadota > Alphaproteobacteria > Rhodospirillales > 2-02-FULL-58-16. The sequence continues at coordinate 192 of DASCPW010000135.1, read as the reverse complement.
TGCAGAAACTCGAAGAGCATTACGCGCTCAAAAGCGAAAACAAATACCTCAAGGAACTCATCGAAGAACAGCAGGAGGGCATCGACGACATGATCGCTGAAGACCCGCGCATGGTGAAGATCATGGGAAGACCTCTACTACCGGCTCAACGTCGTGCCTGTTCAGGTACCGCCGCTCCGCGAGCGCAAGGGC
>DASCPW010000134.1:0-2872 GCA_036012725.1 Rhodospirillales bacterium | reverse complement strand
GGAAAAAATGAGCCGCCGGCACTCCGCCGAAAGTGCTCTCACCGCACGCCTGGCGCTAGCCCCGGACGGCTCCCCAACAAAGATTGGGGTAACGCCAATAGCCCGCGATGACCAAAACTGTCAACGCACCGCAATTGGCGTATCCCCAGGGGCCGAAAAGCCGCTTAGAAAACCCAATGCGACCCTCTGTCCAACCGGCGGGTATTGATTCTCGCCTCGCGCTCGGTAAACACCGCCTTGCCGTTTTCGATGTTAAATTTGTCCAAATACTTACCAACCACGAACAAGTGGTTTTCGCCCGTGTCCAAAGGCGCGTTGATGCCATCAAACATCTCCTGGGTGATGAGGAAGGAAGTGACGGCCGATGCCGTCTTTCCACCTTCGTCCACATCCACGGAATAGACACTGGCGTGGCGTCGCAATGGGGAATGATCAGAGTTGTGCTTGGGCAGCAAATTAAAGTACTCCTTCAACTCATCACGGTTCAAGAACAGGTAAGTCATCTCCTTGCTGATTTCCGGACTGTAGGCTCTGCAGGAATATTCGAAATCCTTGTCACATTGGCCCAGCCAGTCGTTCCATTGCTGTTCGTCCAAATTCAAACAAGCCTGATAAATGGCGTCTTTGACCATTTCTTTTCCATTAGCACTCATCGTGCATCTCCTTCCTAGTTCTTCACTCCGCCGGCCCCTTGGCCAAGGGCATATGGGATGACTCGTTTCCCATCAAGAGACCGGCATAAAAACTTACGTTTGCCGTTCCGGCGCCACGCTTAGGACGGTCGGAAAACCCTTTACCTCGGGTCCCGGCCGGCCCATTCAGCCAAATGAAGTGGCAAACCGGCCGATAATGGGCTTATTCAGCCGCCTTGGCAGCGCCACGTTCGCCGGCCACCATGGGCACCGACAAGCCTTTTGCCGGTGGCATCTCGGGTCCAACGACGACACCTTGCTGGTACGGTTGTGTCGGATCGCTAGGCAGGCGGTCCATCCACTTACCCCAAGTCTCGTAATAGTGACGCATGCCGACTTCGTCGTGGACGTAAAGCCCTTCGTGACGACCGTGCAGAATCCGCCGCGGCTCCGAGTTGGGCATCATGGTCACGCCCTGGCCAGCAATGCCGACTAGGTCTTCGTGCTTGTTGCGCCCGAACGGGCCCCAAATAGTGTTGTGATGGTGGATCCGCCGCTTGCGCACCTCGGGGGTATCGCTCTTCAGGCCAAGTCCGCGGAACTCGATCATCACCTGGTTCGGCCCCAGCGGCGTCATCAGATCCATACGCAGGGCTGAGCCGCGAAGGTTGACGTTGACGCCCGGGAACATATCGACCATGAACCAGCCGTTACGCGGCAGGTGCGGGAAAGTGAGTTCACCACGGTCATCGGCAACATCGTAATCGCCGTAATGCACCTCAAAGGTGCCGACATTGACATGACCATTGTTAAAAGCCGAGCACTCGCGGGCGAAATAGGCATCATCAAAGCCGGTGATCCGGTTATGATAATGCATATAGTCGTGGTAGAACTCGCTGTTGGTGTCATGCCACAGCTTGTAGTTACAGTGGATGATCGCCTTGTGATAGTGGAAGATCTCAATCGGCTCTTCATCCAGGCAGTCCTTGATGCAGTCAAGCGCACCGCCAGTCCATTCCTCGACATCGCAAGGGTTGTTGTCGTCCAGGCAGACCCAGATGATTCCGCCATATTTAACTTCGCACCTCAACTCGCGCAATCCTTGGCCCTCTTTGGTGATCCGGCCCTGGTAGCCTTCGTTTTCGCGCGGTATGTCGGAGCAGTTACCTTTCATGTCGAACTGCCAGCCATGGAACATACAAACCGTATGTTTGGGGTTGCCCGACGCTTGCGCCGGCTTGAAGCTGCCGGCCGGCCGACGGTCGACGGCCATGCCCCGGTGCGGGCAGACGTTCAGAAACGCCCGGACCTTGTTATCGGGTCCGCGGACGACAATGACCGGCTCGCGGGCGATGATAGCGGTGCGGAAGTCATAAGGCTCCGGTAATTCGGATTCATGGAGAATTGGTATCCAAGCTTTTTTCCAGATCCTACTCAGTTCTTCCTCGAAAATTTCCTGTTCTGAGTAAATCCGACTATCGACCCACTCGCCAAGTTTTAAATCGGGTTTCGCAACCCATTCAGCGGCATTTCTCGATGGCATTTTCACTCTCCTTCAATATTGATCCTGTACCTAAAAATATCCAGGAAAACACATGTCTCTCCAAGCCCAATTTTACTTTTCCGTACGTGCACCGGGCAAAGCGAACCGTACGTGTCTAAAGAGTTCAAAATAGTCCGGCGACCTGGCCTTCCTCATCAAATTTAATAGCGTTAGCGGCCGGTATCCGGGGCAATCCCGGCATGGCCATGATGTCTCCGCAAACTAAGACGACAAACTCCGCCCCGCCCGATAGACGCACCTCGCGAATGGGCATTGTGAAGCCCTTCGGTGCGTTCTTGAGATTGGGATCGGAAGAGAAACTATATTGGGTCTTGGCCATGCAAATGGGGAAATGGCCGAAGCCCGTGTTCTGAAGTTCATCAATACGATTGCGTACCGTTTGATCGCCGGTGATGTCATCGGCGCCATAAAAGGAAGTGGCGATGGTACGGGCCTTGTCCCAAAGGGCATGTCGTCCGGGTAAAGCGGTTTGAAGTTTGCATTTCCGGAGTCCAGCGTCTTGACCACGACTTCCGCCAATTCCGTGGTGCCGTTGCCGCCGTCGGCCCAATGGTTGGCCATGACCGCCTCAATCCCCATTTCGGTGCAAGCCTCCTTAACGGCCGCTACCTCCGCGTCCGTGTCGGCGGAAAACCTGTTGATGGCGACGACCAACGGAAGGCCGAAACGGCGGATG
>DASCPW010000133.1:0-3865 GCA_036012725.1 Rhodospirillales bacterium | reverse complement strand
AAATTTGATCAGACCTTTTATCAACATAAGATGGTTCGGGTCGCATCCGGCCGATTCTGGAAAGGTGCGAGCGAAGCCGAACAGGCCGATCTCCTCGCCGCCTTTCGGCGAATGAGCATCAGCACCTACGCCTCCCAATTCGATAGTTATTCCGGCCAGAGCTTTGAAACCGTCGGCGAAAGAGCGGGACCAAAAGAAAGAGCGCTGGTTGAAACCAGGATTCTCGATCGTGACGGCCCAAAAGCGGATCTCACTTACGTTTTAGAGAAAGTCGAAAACCACTGGTTGATTGTCGATGTTCTGCTCGACAATTCCATCTCCCAGTTGGCCGTTCGCCGTTCCGAATACCGCCACTTGCTGCGCAAGAATGGCATCAATGGGCTGATCTCCGCATTGGACAGGCTGGCCGACAAGCTTGTCACCCCATAGACATCGGTTTGTTAGCGCGCCGCCGAAGGATTTTTCAGGGGAAACATTGACCCCAGGAGCAGTCCCCATAGTATCCATAGGATTTCCCGGAATCGGCGGACCAAGGCGACGGCAACGCCAAGCACCGACGAGCCGGTCATTGCCGAGCAAACCAAACGAAACGCTCCTTCCTGAGCACCGATGCTAGCCGGAATAAAAAACGTGCCCGTGCGCACCAGCTGCGCCGCCGCCTCAATGATCCAGGCATCCGTCAGTGATACCGGATGGCCAAGGAAAAACATGGTGGCATAAATTTCCAGGACACCGATCAACCAATTGACAAGGGCCAAAAACACGGCCCAAGAAAACCGTCTCAGATGATGGATGTAAAACCGCACCAAGCGTTCATCCACGTCACGGACAAGATGCATCACCTTTTCGATACCACGGGTAAACCTCCACCGGCTGATCCAGGTTCCCGTGATGGTCGAAACTTTCAGCCGCTGGATGAAAAAAAATAGAGCCGTCCCCAGGCCTAGGGCAAAAAGCCCCAGGCCAGCAATAATCTTGTAGGATGCCGGGAGGACAGGTGATGCCCACATCAAAGCAAACCCCAAGGCAAGGAAAATCACCAGCGCCAACATATTGATGGTTTTGCCGATGAGCAGGGACGTCGTTCCTTCGCGATAGCCGATGCCATAATACTTTTTCAACAGAACCGCTTTCACCGGTTCACCGCCCATGTTTGCCAGTGGCAAAATGCTGTTGAAAACCTCCCCCACCATACGCATCTTCCAGATTCGGTATAGCCAAGCCAGGTTAAGGGGAACCGCGGTCAAGGCCATCTGCCAGGTAAAAGAATCGATCACAAAAGCAAGGAGATATAGGCCCAGGATAACGGTAATTCCCCAACCCACCTGACTGACTCGTTTGATCACCTGGGCGATCTCGATCTCGCTAACGACAACGGCGAGCAGCGCCAAACCAATCAATAGAAAAAAATATTTCAGGTACCGCACTTCACCGCCCCTCAAACAAGTCGATCAGAGCCAGAGACATCGCTGTAATTTGCTTGGCAGTCACCGGAAGTTGGGCAATATCGGGGCAAGCCCGCGCTGAAATATGCCGGACTAAAGGAAACAAGCGAACCGCTGTCGAACCCAATCAAGAAGCTCCCCGCTCCGTCGCTCCCTTCCAAAAAACCATCAAGGCCGGCAGAACGACCAGAGTGCATCCCAAAGTCAGGGTGATGGAAATGGCTAACAGCATGCCCATACTTGATGTTCCAGGATGGCTGGACAAAGCGATTGCACCAAACGACCCGATAGTGGTCAGCCCACTAAAAACTACAGCACGGGGGGTGCTGGTCCCGAAGATGCTGAGGGTGCCGCCCTCGTTTCTTTGTCGCAGCACCAGATGAATGCCACTCGCCACGCCCAGCCCGAACAGCAGGGGCAGGACAATGACGTTAGCGTAATTAAACGAAAGGCCCAACAGAACCGATGTCGCGATGGTCAGCAAGACCGCCAGAAATAGTGGCACGAACACCAAAACCACATCCTTGAAAGACTTCAAAATCACCGCCAACAGCACCGTTATCATGACCACCGCCAGCACCGCCGCGTCACGGACGGCGGTGACCACCACTTTCCCCGCCTCAAAGATAACAACGGGCGAGCCGCTGGCCTGGGGGGCCAGCTTACGCACGGCGCCAACAAAACTGGCCAGCGCGTCCCTATCTTGCATCTTTTCCTTTGGATAAACATCGATTCGCACTCTGCCGTCAGCGGCAACATGGCGATTTTTTAAATTTTTGGGAAGACTTTCGAGGGAAATCGGTTCCGCCTCCAGGGATTGTTTCAGCATCACCAGTCGCCTCGGCAGGGACGACAACAACCGGATTTCCAGATCAGCAAGGTCCGATACGGTGCGCAAAGCGGCGAGCAGCCGTTTGGCGGCCGCCCCCTCCCTTTTCCGGGAAGCGGCCAGACGCTGCAATTTACCACCAAGAACATCGAGAGAGGATTTGATTTCCTCCATCACCGGACCCGGCACCTGTTGGCGGGCAGCCAGGGCCGGTGATAGAAACAGGCCCATGGTGCCGATAATATCCAATTTTTCGTCCTGGTCAGCGGGAATATAATCTAACAGGGTTATCGTCTCCTTCACCTGCTCAAGGCGGGTGAGCTTGGCGGCCAAATCCCGGGCTTCATCCAAATTTTTCGCAAGAACGGTGATGGAATAAGGACTGGTGCGGCTGTCACTCATAAGATCAAAAAGGGTGCTGACCGATTCCGTCTTTGGATCCTTCAAGTTCATGGGATCAAAATCGAAGCGGGTTTGCGGCAACAAGGCGGTAGCCGCCAATCCAAGGGCCGTGGCAGCCCACAGGATAACGCCGGCATGTCCCATAACCCAAGTCGACCCCGCGAAGCGGCGCCGCCGCGCCGCCTTCTCCCGGCTCATGCCGATCGGCATCAAGGTCAAAATGGCGGGAAGAACGGTCAGATTCGCGAAAAAAGCGATAAACATGCCGGTTCCGGCGATCAGACCAAGTTCCGCCAGTCCTAGATAAGGTGTCGGCAGAAAGGAATAGAAAGCCATGGCCGCCGCCACAGCGGATAGGGTCAGTGCCCCGCCGACGTCTTCAACGGCGTAACGCAAAGCCGCCGTATGGGAAGCGGCCCGGTCGATTTCCTCTTTGTAGCGGAGGGCGAAATGAATGCCGAAATCGACGCTCAAACCAATGAACAACACGGCGAACGCCACCGAAATCAGAGACAGCTGACCGATTGCGGCAATGGCGAATCCGGCGGTCCAAATCAGGCCCATGACCAGGGTAGCCAGCGTCGCGATCACCAGACGCGGCGAGCGTAGACCGCCCAGCAACAATCCAACGACAAGAATCAGGGACAGGAAGGTGGCCAAACCAATGCCTTTCTCGACGGTCTCGAATTCTTCCTCGGACAGCGCCACCGAACCTGTCAAACGGACCCGGACCCCATGGTCTTGATCCAACTGCAAGTCGGCGGCAATCCGCCGCAAGGCTCCCATGGCGGCGGTTGCCGGTTGCAGGGAAGTAAAATCAAGAATGGGCTGAATTTGAATAAAACGTCTTGCCACCTCTTCTTTGCCACCGTCAACGTCGCCCATCATCAGGCGCTGCCAGGAGAGACGGCGAAATTGTCCTTCCGCCTGGGCTTCGGCAACTTCGGCGATGGCGGTAAACACTTTTTTGATTTCTATCGCGGTTCCATCTTCCTTGAGAACCTCGTCGCTGGCCAGCCCCAGCATCCGAAAGAGGCCGCGCAAGGTCAGGTCACGCCATAAAGCGCCAAGAAAGGGTTGCGCCTCGGCCAGCCGGTCGCTGAGATCGGCCAGTTCATCCAACTCCATAAGCAACAGTCCGTTGCGGCGAAAAAAGGCTTCCCCCTTCAAATCATAAACACCACCGAAC
>DASCPW010000132.1:0-9450 GCA_036012725.1 Rhodospirillales bacterium | reverse complement strand
ATGATTTGACCAAGGTCGAGCAATTTCCGAAACTGGAAGGCCGGATGATGACCATGGTCATCGCCCCGAAATAAAAGCTTCGGTGGCGGCGGCTCAGGGCAGAGGCTCTCCTAAAATAGGTTTCCCAAAGCCGCTGTTTTCGTATCGGGCTTAAACAACATCTCCATTGTTGGGAGTTGTGGCGTTATCGCTGAACCGTCAGCGAGCCCGTGTTGCATACCAACCGCGGATTTTTGCGCCGTGGCAAGCAATTCTCGCCGATGGGGTCAAGCTATTGGTCAGGGCGTTGCATGACCCATCCGGAATCTAGGAGAGCGCTGATGCTATTGACTGACTTCAAGGCCCTCACATTCAATATTTATGGCACTCTGATCGACTAGAAAAGCGGCATGCTTGCCGGACTGAAACCACTCACCAGCCGTGTCGGCCACTCCCTGTCGCGTGATCAAATCCTCGAAGCACATGCCTTTCATGAACCCACCACGCAACGGCAAACGCCCGCGAAACGTTATGCCGAGCTTCTTGCGGTAGTTTAAACGCCTTGCCGAAGAATGGGGCGTGTCCGTGACGTGGGATGACTGTCTTGCCTACGGCCAGTCCGTAAAAAATTGGCCCGCCTTTGAAGACAGTGCCGGCGCGCTTCAATATCTAAAGAAGTTTTATAGGCTGGTCGTGTTGTCCAATGTTGACAATGCCAGCTTTGCTCACGGCAATACAAAACTTCAGGTGGAGTTCGATGCTGTCTATACGGCGGAGGACATCGGTTCCTACAAACCATCAACTCGGAATTTTAAGTATATGCTTGAGCAGTTGGCGAGGATTGGTATTGAGAAAAATCAGATATTACATACCGCGGAGAGCATGTTTCATGATCATGCCCCATCCAATAACTTCGGACTAAGCAGTTGCTGGATTTATCGGCTCAATGATCAGGAAGGTTTTGGCGCCACCATGCGGCCCGGCCAAATGCCGAAATATGATATGGTCTTCAACAGCATGGCGGACCTTGTGAAGACGCATCAGAAGGAGCTGACAGGCTGAGGGCAAAAACGTCATGGCTTGCACAAATGTGGGGTCAAGTCTTGAATGTTGAATTTTCTTCCCAAGCTCGGCAACGTCCACCGACTTGCATTCCCGGCACGGGGCCATTATAACCCACGCCTTCAAAAGCGGTCCGGCCCAAAACCTGTTCATTTCGGTTGCAAGGGCATGCCCAGCCGCTGAAAACCGTCATCTAAAAAATCCAAGGAAACAAAATGCCCAAAATAAAGACCAAGGCAAGCGCCAAAAAACGGTTTTGCCTGACCGCTTCCGGCAAGGTCCGGGCCAGCGCCTCGAGCCTGCGCCATAACTTGCGCAAGCGTTCGAAAAAAATGAAACGCAAGGCGCGTGGCACCGGGATTCTTTCAGACGTCGACGCCCGCATCGTCAAATCCTATATGCCAAATGGTTGACAAGGGGAGGGCGGTTCCATGACGCGAGTCAGCAGGGGCGTTACCGCGCACGCCAGGCATAAAAAGGTTATCCGCCAGGCCCGTGGCTACCGCGGCCGGAGCAAGAACGTTTTTCGTGCCGCCATCGAGCGCGTCGAAAAGGGGTTGCAATATGCCTACCGCGACCGCCGTACGCGCAAGCGCTCGTTCCGCAGGTTGTGGATTCAACGCATCAACGCCGGCGCCCGCGAGCATGGCCTTACCTATTCCCAGTTCATGAATGGGCTGGGCAAGGCCGGCATCGAACTCGACCGCAAGGTGCTTGCCGATCTGGCGGTAAGGGAGCCGGACGCGTTCAAGGCCTTGGTCGAACAGGTCCAGACCGCTCTTGCCAGCACGGCTTAAATTAAAGCTGATATCATTTATGAAGTTTGGGAGCGGGTTGGAACCGAGCAAACTTGATACGCTCTAGCGGGGCGGCTCCCTTTTAAATCTTCAATAGGTGCGGCAATGATGGACGATCCGGAGGCCATTCAAAGCAAGATTTTAGAGGTCACGGCGGCGGCAACGACCCTTGACCAGCTAGAAGCGATCCGGGTCGAGGAACTGGGCAAGAAGGGGCGCATCACAGGCTTCATGAAGCAACTGGGGAGTTTGGACCCGGAGCGTCGCAAGACCGTCGGCCTGGCTCTCAATGCTCTTAAAACTAAGGTTGCCACCGCCATCGAGGAGCGTAAACGCGACCTCGCCGACGCCGGCGTTGATGCCCGTCTGATGGCCGATGCGGTGGATGTGACCCTGCCGGCGCGCCCGCAAAAGCCGGGCCGCGTTCATCCCATTAGCCAAACCATGGACGAGGTTGTCGCCATTCTGGGCGAGATGGGTTTCGCCATTGCCGAGGGCCCGGACATCGAGGATGATTGGTATAATTTTACAGCCCTGAACATCCCGCCGGATCACCCAGCTCGCCAGGAGCACGACACTTTCTATCTGCCGGGCGAGAAAGATGGCCACCGCATGCTCCTTCGCACCCACACCTCGCCGGTTCAGATCCACACCATGCAACGGCAAAAGCCTCCTGTCCGCATCATCGTGCCGGGGCGCACCTACCGCTGCGATTATGACGCCACACACTCGCCGATGTTTCATCAGATCGAGGGCCTGGTGGTCGACGAGTCGACGCATATGGGTCATTTGAAGGGCTGCCTGATCGAATTCTGCCGGGCCTATTTTGATCTCGAAGATTTGCCAGTGCGCTTCCGTCCCAGCTACTTTCCCTTTACCGAGCCATCGGCGGAAGTGGATATCGGCTGCATCCGCGAAGGAGGCGAATTGCGCATCGGCCATGGCGACGACTGGCTGGAGATTCTCGGCTGCGGCATGGTCAATCCCAAGGTGCTGGAGAACTGCGGCATCGATTCGGGCAAGTATCAGGGCTTCGCTTTCGGCATGGGTATCGAGCGCCTGGCCATGCTCAAGTACGGCATTGCCGACTTGCGGACGTTCTTTGAATCCGATCTCAGGTGGCTCCGTCACTACGGCTTCAGCGCTTTCGACGTGCCGACGATGGTCGGAGGCCTCAATTCATGAAATTCACCCTCTCCTGGCTGCGTGATCATCTTGAGACGACGGTGGGCGTCGCTGAGATCACCGAGCGGCTGACCATGTTGGGCCTGGAAGTGGAAGGCGTTACCGATCGGGCCAAGGGAATGGAGAATTTCGTTGTCGCCCAGGTCATCGAGGCCAAGCCACACCCCGATGCCGATAAGCTCCAGGTCTGCCAAGTCAACACCGGCACTGAAACGATGACCGTGGTTTGCGGCGCGCCGAACGCGCGGGTCGGCATGAAAGGCGTCTTCGCTGCCGCTGGCTGTTATGTTCCCGGCATCGATTTGAAGCTCAAAAAGGCCAAGATTCGGGGTGTCGCCAGCAACGGCATGTTGCTGTCCGAACGCGAGATGGGGTTGTCGGACGAACATCAGGGCATTATCGAATTGCCCGCCACCGCCGCCCTCGGCGCCACCGCCGTCGAGGTGATGGGGCTTGCCGATCCCGTCATTGATATCGCCATCACCCCGAACCGCGGCGACTGCCTGGGCGTACGTGGCGTTGCCCGCGATCTGGCGGCCTCGGGTCTGGGAATGTTGAAGCCCCTGAACGTCTTGCCGGTGCCTGGCGTCTTTGAAAGCCCGATTAAGGTGCATCTGGACTTCCCATCCGCCGACGCCGACGCTTGTCCTTATTTCATCGGCCGTTACATCCGTGGACTCGGCAACGGCGAAAGCCCCGGCTGGCTCAAGGACAAGCTGCTAGCCGTCGGCTTGCGTCCCATTTCGGCCCTGGTCGATATCACCAACCTGATAGCCTTGGACCTGTGCCGGCCGCTGCATGTTTTCGATGCCGACAAGATCAAAGGCGATCTTCGCGTCAGGCTGGCCGAGCCCGGCGAGTCGATCTTGGCCCTCGACGGCGGGGAATACGACTTGGATGCGGCGATGACGGTGATCGCCGACGACGATCACGTACAGGCTTTGGGTGGAGTCATCGGCGGTGAGCGGTCGGGCTGTGCGGCCGAGACCGTCAACGTCTATATCGAGTGCGCTTATTTCGATTCCGTGCGGACGGCGGCGACGGGCCGCAAACTCAATCTGACCTCGGATGCGCGCTTTCGTTTCGAACGCGGTGTTGATCCGTCCTTCCTGGCCCCCGGCTTGGAGATTGCCACCCGCCTGATCCTTGATCTTTGCGGCGGCGAGGCATCCGAGCCGGTGATCGCTGGAAAGGAGCCCGAGTGGAAACGCGACATCGGTTTCCGCCATGGACGGGTCCAGGCCCTTGGCGGCGTCGAGGTGTCGGGAGAAGAGACCAAAAGGATATTCGACGTGCTTGGCTTCGCGGTCGCGCACGCGGATGCGGATGCACAATGGCGTGTTTCCGTGCCTTCGTGGCGGGGCGACATCGTCGGCGAAGCCTGCCTGGTCGAAGAGATCGTGCGTGTCTTTGGCTATGACAATATCCCGACGGTGACAATGGAACGCCCCTCCACCCTGCCGCCACCAGCCCTGGATGCGTCCCAGCGCCGCCGCGCCACTGCTCGCCGGGTACTGGCCGGGCGCGGATTGGTCGAGGCGGTTACTTTGTCTTTCATGCCGTTGGCCGAGGCGGAATTGTTCGGCGGCGCGCCGGACTCCATTCGCTTGCTCAATCCCATTAGCTCGGACCTGGACGCGATGCGTCCGTCGATCCTTCCCAACTTGATTTCCGCCGTCGGACGCAACACCGACAGCGGCACCTCCGATGCCTGCTTGTTCGAGATCGGACCGTGTTTCGCGGGCGACCGTCCGGAGAATCAGAGCATGGTCGCCGCCGGTGTGCGTGCCGGACGGAGCGGCCCTCGCAGTTGGGCTGAACCCTCCCGGCCAGTCGATGTTTTCGATGCCAAGGCCGATACCTTGGCGGTGTTCGGCGAACTTGCCCTGCCGGTGGATAAACTTACGATCGCTAACGATGCCCCGCCCTGGTACCATCCCGGCCGTTCAGGACTTTTCCGTTTAGGTCCGAAAATGGTGTTTGCATCTTTTGGCGAAATCCATCCGCGAGTGTTGCGGAAAATGGACGTCAAGGGACCAATCGTCGGTTTCGAAATTTTCCTCGACAATTTTCCTAAGCCAAAAACCAGGAAAACCGCCGCCAAGCCGCATCTCGAATTGCCGTCTTTTCAGCCGGTGGAACGCGATTTCGCTTTCGTCGTCGGTAAGGACATCACCGCCGAGGCGCTGTTGCGCGCCGCCAAGAACGCCGATGCGGTGCTGATCTCCGAGGTCTGTGTCTTTGATTTTTTCGCCGGCGGCAATCTCGGCGAGGGTAAGAAGTCGCTGGCCATTAACGTCGTCTTACAGCCCACCGAGAAAACCCTCACCGATACCGAAATAGACGCCGTCGCCGAGAAAGTGATCGCCAGTGTCGAAGCGGCGACCGGCGGGGTGCTGAGAAAATGAACCCTGACTCCGGCGGAACCTTGCGCGGGCGCTCTATGATGGTAGTCTGAATTGTAAGCAACCCGGAGGCGGCCATGGCCGAAGATAAAGCCGAAGCGGATGGCGGCAAAAAGCCCGAGGGAACCCCAGAGCCAGAGACGGAACAACAGCCCTCACCGGAAGCCGGGCCGGAGGTAGAAGCCCTCCCCAAACTAGAAGCCACGGAAAATGCCGAGGAAGAGGCTCCCCAACTTTCCGGCGTAGAAACGGATAACACCTTGGCGAACGTGTCCGGGCGGGAATGCCACCTCGGGGGCGATGGTATGGCCCTTCTTGTTGGTCTTCCTGGTGTGATACATCAAGACTTCGGCAATGGCCGCGAACTGAGGAAACTTGAGCTGCTTGGCAAGAGATTTCCGGAATTCCCTGGTCCCCTTGTCCTGGTAGGCGGTGCTCTTGCTACGTACAGCTGCGGTAATGCGGTCCGGGTTGCTTGGCGGCGAATTTCACCTAATCCTTGATCGATGTGCCATGCCGGGCGGCAAGGATCGTGCGCGAGACCCCGGCTTCGTCCATCAGCGCAATGATGCGCTCAAGCGGTATATCTTTCTAGGCCTGGCTATGGGCGTCGATAATGGGGATTTCGTCGGCTCTGAGGTTGAGCGTTGGCATTAACCAGATCAGCACGATCAGCAAAAAACATAACTTTTTCATCAATCTTTTCCCGTCTGATCAATCTGCCTCCTGCGAACGATGGCCAAAGCCGAATCGCTTGATTTTTCATTCGAGGATCTCGCTGAGGCCGATGAAGGCGGGCAGTTCGTGGGTGATGACGAAGGTGGGGATGGCGGCGAGATAGCCGGAGAAGCGTCCCTTATCCTCGAAGCGGCGGCGGAACGGCGAGGTGGCGAAAGCCTCTCCCAGTTTCGGGACGATGCCGCCGGCCACATAGACACCGCCCAGGGCGCCGAGGCTCAAGGCTAGGTCGGCGGCGATGGTGCCGAGCATGGCGGAGAACATCGCAAGCGCCTCGGCGGCGATCGGACAAGACCCGTCAAGGCCCCGCTCGGTCACTAGGTCCGGTATTGGTTCGGCCGCTAAATCTAGGCCGTCCAGCCGGCAAATCGCCACGTACAGGTTGCACAAACCCGGACCGGATATCACCCGCTCGGCGGAGATATGGCCGAATGATTGGCGGAGGATGGCGAGGACCGCTTGCTCGCGGTCGTTGGCCGCCGCCATGGTCACGTGGCCGCCTTCCGTCTCCAGAGGCGTCCAGCCGGTGTTCGTTGGCAGCAGGCCCGAAACGCCGAGCCCGGTACCGGGACCGAGAACGGCGATCGGGGCATCGGGCGCCGCTTCGCCGCCGCCCACCTTAAGGCGGTCCGCCGCCGTCAGCCGGGGAACGGACAGGGCGATGGCGGTGAAATCATTGATCACTTGCAAGTTTGTCAGACCAAGACTCCGGCGCATCGCGGCGATGGAAAAGGACCAGGGGTGATTGGTCACTTTTACCCGGTCGCCGGTAATCGGCGAGGCGACGGCGAAGGCGCCGTGGTTGGGCGCCGCCGGGCCGGTTTTGCCGATCTCTTCCAGGTAGGCCCGCGCCGCCGCCGCCGGACCGGGAAAGTTTTCGCAGGATAGGACCTTCACTTGCCGCGCCGGGCCACCGGCTTGGGAGAGGGCAAAACGAACGTTGGTGCCGCCGATATCGGCGATAAGCGCGGTGCGGACCTCTTTCCCGTCACTCATAGGGAGCTTTTTTGAGAACCTTGAGGAAACTTTTGCCCCAGCTTTGGAAGGTGTTGTTTCGCACCGTCTCCATCATTGCCGTCCACCGTTTGCGCCGTTCCTCCAGGGACATCTCGAGGCCGCTGGCGATGGCATCGGCGACGGCGTCGAAATCATAGGGATTGACGATCAGGGCGGCATCCAGTTCGCGGGCCGCGCCGGCAAAGCGGGATAGCACCAGAACGCCGGGATCATGGTGGTTTTGCGCCGCCACGTACTCCTTGGCCACCAGGTTCATGCCGTCGCGAAGGGGGGTCACCAAACCAATGCGGCTAGCCCGGTAGAGCCCAATCAGGTTTTGGCGGGTGAAACTTTTGTTCAGGTAATTGATGGGCACCCAGTCGAATTCGGCGAAACGGCCGTTGATGTGACCGGCTTCGGCTTCCAGGACACGGCAGATGTCTTTGTACTCAGGCACTTCGGAGCGGGACGGCGAGGCGATTTGCATCAGCATCACCCGGCCCCGATAGGTGGGGTAGTTTTCCAAAAAGTGTTCGAAAGAATGAAATCGTTCGACTAGTCCCTTGCTGTAATCCAGACGGTCGACGCCAATGATCCGGTCATAACCGTCGGGAACTGTCGTCACCCGTTTGGCCAAACCGGACCGGGGCGCCATTAAACCGGTCTTGACGATGTATTCGGTGTCAATGCCGATGGGAAAGACTTCGACCTTGATCGTCCTGCCGAAGGCATGAACCAAGTGATCGCCCAGCATGCCGCCATTGGCCTCGTGGACGACATAATCGAGAAAGGTGCGCAAATCGTTTTCGGTCTGGAAGCCGACCACGTCGTAAGCGCATATCGCCTTGACCAAGGCGTGATGCGAGGGAAGGGCGGTGAGAATCTCCAACGGTGGGAAAGGGGTGTGAAGAAAGAACCCCATCGGTTGCTTGATACCCGCCTTGCGCAACTCCTCGCCCATGGGAATGAGGTGGTAATCGTGAATCCAGATGAGGTCATTGGGTTTGAGAAGCGGCCTGAGTTTGCTGGCGAACAGCGTGTTCACCTGAAGGTAGCCGGAATAATTCTGTTTTTTGAACGCCGCCAGGTCGAGGCGGTAATGGAACAGAGGCCAAAGAGAACGGTTGGCGAAACCGTTATAGTACTCGGCATAGTTCTTGCGGGTCAGATCGACGGTCGCATAGGTGATGCCGCCTGATTTGGTGAGTGTCGGTTTCGACGGCATCATCGCCGAAGTCTTGCCGCTCCATCCGAACCAAAGGCCGCCATGGCCCTGCATCATCTCAAGAAGGGCCACCGCTAACCCCCCGGCCCGGGCCCGGGTGTCGGTGGCGATGGTGACGCGGTTGGAAACGACGACGAGACGTCTCAAAAGGCCTCTCTCCAGCTTTTGCTCAAGAGCATGGCAGAGTTAATGAGCCCGACCATGGAATAGGTCTGCGGGAAGTTTCCCCACAGCTCCCCCGTTTCCGGGTCCAGATCCTCGGACAGCAATCCCAGGTGATTGCGGCAGTTTAGCATATTTTCGAATAAATCTCGCGCTTCCGCGCTGCGTCCGGTGGCGGCGAGCGCGTCAATAAACCAAAAAGTGCAGATATTGAACGTCGTTTTGGGCTTGCCGAAATCGTCTTCCACCTGATAGCGAAAGAGGTGCTTGCCCTGTTTGAGTTGTCGCTCGGTGGCTTCCACGGTGCCGACAAAACGACGATCGGTGGCTTCAATGAAGCCGAGTTCATAGAGCAGTAGGAGACTGCTATCCACTTCCGTGCCGTTGAAACTCTCGACAAAACTGTTTTGTTTTGTGTCGAAGGCTTTTTTTAAGATCACCTCGCGCATCCTATAGGCATTATCGCGCCAATAGGCGGCCCGGGATGATTTGCCCAGGCGCTCGGCAATTTTCGCCAACCGATCGACGCCCGCCCAGCACATGGCGCTGGAATAGGTATGAACCCTGGATTTGGTGCGCAGTTCCCACAGTCCCGCGTCCGGTTTGTCATAAAGATCCAGGCACCGGCCGCCGACCGCTTCCAGGCGTTCGAACAATTGTGGATCGCCAGGCCGGGTCAAACGCTCGTCAAAAAAAGCCTGGGTGGCGGCGAGGATGACGCTGCCGTAAACGTCGTTTTGGATATGCTCGTGGGCTTGATTACCCTTGCGGACCGGCCCCATGCCGCGATAACCGCCGAGCGTCGGCACCTTGGTCTCGGTCAGACGCTTGTCAAGCGCGATGCCGTAGACGGGTTGAAGATGACCGTTGTCGGCGCCGACGATGATGTTGGTGATATAGC
>DASCPW010000131.1:0-6229 GCA_036012725.1 Rhodospirillales bacterium | reverse complement strand
CATGCAAGGACGCCTGGGACGAAATTCTCGTCCACCAGCTGGACAGCCGCCACTTGCCTTGCAACTTCGTTGAAATCATGCCCAGGCTCAGGGAACATCTGGTTTAGTATTAAAAGAGAATCGCAAACCGACTTGGCCGCGCCGTGGCGAAGTTGGAACGGGCCTTGGAAAGACCATGAAGTTCAAAAACATCGCCTTCACCGCCGCCGACTTGAAGGAGGCGCAACTCGCCCACCAGCGTTTGTGCGACCGCTACGACCATGTGCCGGCGGAAAAGGCCGACATCATCATCGCGCTTGGTGGCGACGGTTTCATGTTGCAGACCCTGCATCGGTACATGAAGCAGGGAACCCCTATTTACGGCCTTAACCGTGGTTCCGTCGGCTTCCTGATGAACGTTTATAACGAAGAAGACTTGCCGCAACGTCTATCAAAAGCCCAACCTATCAACCTTTATCCCTTGCGGATGACGGCTTTTGACTTCCACGGCAAAGAGCACAAGGCACTGGCCATCAATGATATTTCTCTTTTGCGCCAAACCCATCTTGCCGCCAAGATCAGCATTCGCGTCGATGGCGTCGAACGGCTGGAGGGAATGGTCTGCGACGGGGTTCTGGTTTCGACGCCGGCGGGCAGCACCGCCTACAACCTGTCGGTTCAGGGACCTATTGTGCCCTTGGGTGCCAACTTGTTGGCGCTAACGCCGATCAGCGCCTTTCGTCCGCGCCAATGGCGTGGCGCGTTGTTACCGGACGCCGCCGTCGTGACCTTCGATATCCTCGACCCCCAAATCCGCACGGGCAGCGCCGTTGCCGATTTCACCGAGGTGCGGGATGTCAAGCAGGTGGTGGTGCGCGAGGACCGCGGCATCACGCCGACCTTGCTGTTTGACCCGGAACACAACCTGGAAGAACGGATCATCAAGGAACAGTTCCTGCCATGAGGACCGGTGCGGGAAGTGCGCGATCGCTCAAAACGCCTGGCCGCCACCCTTTAACGGTGATCGGCGCCGACCGCCGCGGCAATATTGTCGAAGCCATCGGCGCGAATGAGCTGGACCAAATCGCGTTTGATCCTGTTGACCAGGCTGGGACCGTGAAAAATAAGCGCCGTATAGAGTTGGACGAGGGATGCACCGGCGCGAATTTTGGCATAGGCATGGCGCGCGCTTTCGATACCGCCGACGCCGATTAGCGGCAGCTTGCCTTGTGTCAGGCGATACATGTCGGCGAGAACCCCGGTCGACGGCTCAAACAACGGACGGCCGCTCAAGCCTCCGGCTTGCGTCTGGCCGGGGCCGGTCAGTCCTGTCGGCCGGTCGATGGTGGTGTTGGTGGCGATCAATCCATCGATTTCCGCCGCCATCGCCACCTGAGCGATATCCTTTTTGCCGGCTTCGGTCAGGTCGGGAGCGATCTTGAGCAGTAAAGGCGGCCTTGCCGGCGGCGGCGTGGCGTTTCGCGCCGCCAAAACCGCTTCCAGCAGGTCGGCCAGGTGGTCGCGCCCTTGCAGGGCCCACAGACCAGGCGTGTTGGGCGAGGAGACGTTGACGACCATATAATCGGCGACACCGGCAAGACTCTTGGCGCCGGCGGCGAAATCGGCGATCGGGGCATTGCTATTATGGTTCCTGCCCAGGTTGACGCCGACGATGCCCGGATGCCGGCGCCTGCACAGGTGTTCGGCCATGACCTCCTGGCCATCGTTGTTGAAACCCATCCGATTAATGACGGCACGGTCGGAGGACAGCCGGAACAGCCTGGGCTTTGACTGTCCCGGTTGCGGCCGGGGCGTGACGCTGCCCACCTCGACGAAACCGAAGCCCTGGTCCAGCAGGGCGTCTGTCAGTTCACCGTTTTTATCGAAACCCGCCGCCAGGCCGACGGGGTTGGCGAAATCCAATCCCCAAAGATGGACCTTGAGGGCCGGGTCCTCAAAAGGTCGCGGGCTCGGCACGAGGCCTTTTCTCAGCGCCCAAAGAGTCAGTCCATGGGCGGATTCGGGCTCCATGAGTCCGAGGACCGGTCCGATGAAACGAAAATAATCAGCCATTCCATTACCCATCCGGGTGGCCGGCCGGTCCGCCGCCGATTCCTATCAATATAGACATGCCCTGGTCGTGACGAACCTGGACCATATGCCCTTTTTCGGTCTTGCAAAAGGTTTCTAGGCGGTGGCCTCCGTGCCATCAAGGATTCTGGCGGTGGCCCGGCAGGGATTCGACCAACTTGCGAAAGGCCTCGCCACGGGCCTCGAAATTCTTGAACTGATCGAAGGAGGCGCAGGCCGGAGAAAGCAATACAACGGCGTCTTTTGCCCCTTCGCGCAAGGCCATTACCCGCGCTTCCTTGATGGCGCTGGCCAGGTATCCCGAGCGAGTGATATCGATCTTGCCACCGAGAGTGTCGGCGAGCGTCTCGGCAGCCTCGCCGATGACGAAGACGTGGCGGATGCGTGAGAGGTGGGGCTCCAACACCTGGATGCCGCCTTCCTTGACCCGACCGCCGGCGATCCAGTAAACGGCCCGGTAACAGGCCAGGGCCTTGGCGGCGGCGTCGGCATTGGTTGCCTTGCTGTCATTGACGTAGGAAATACCGTCAATGACTGCCACCAGTTCTTGCCGGTGGGCCAATCCGGGGTAGCTCTCCAGACCATCTCGCATGGCGGCGGCATCGACGCCGGCTATCTTGGCCGCGGCATAAGCGGCGGCGGCGTTCTGCCAGTTGTGCCGGCCCGGAAGCGTGGACACGCCTTTGAGGTCGATCACCGGCTTGGCGGGGCCATCGATGGCGTCGATCAGCATGCCGTCCTTGGCATAGACTCCCCCGCGAATGGGGCCCTGGCAAGAAATGGGTATAACCACTTGTTCGCCTTTTGCCTTCAATTTCTCGTGGATGGCCAGCGAATGGCCGTCGTCGATACCGACCACCGCCGCCCTCGGTGCCGTCTGATGATGGAATATCCGTTTTTTGGCCCTCAGGTATCCACCCATGCCGCCGTGCCGTTGCAGATGATCGGCGCTGATGTTGAGCAACACCGCCACGTCGAAAGTGATGGAATACGCCAGTTCCAATTGGAACGACGACATTTCCACCACGTAAGTACCTTCGGCGCCCAAGGGGGCGAGCTTCAGCACCGGCCGTCCCAGATTGCCGCCGATTTCCGTTTGCCGGCCGGAAGTTTGCAGGATGTGGCCGATCAGCGCCGTGGTCGTGGATTTTCCGTTGGTGCCGGTGATCCCGATATAGGTGCAATCGCGCTGGCTTCTGGCCAGCAGTTCGACATCGCCGATGACCTCGCAGCCGGCGGCCTTGGCCATGCCGACAAGCGGATGGGGTTGGGGGGAATGGAGAGGGATGCCGGGGCTCAAGACCAGGGCCGTCGGTTTCTCCCACTGGCAGCGGTAGAGATCGACAAGCGGGACGCCGGCCATTGCGGCGTCGGCACGGGCCGCTTCGTCGTCATCCCAGGCCCAAACGTCAGCGCCGCTTCGCTTGAGCGCCTTGGCCGTCGCCAGCCCCGAGCGGCCGAGTCCAAAGACCGCCACCGGCAGGCCGGCGAAAGGAAAGAGGTCGATCAACGCACCACCTCGGGTCAGTATCGCGCTTGAACTGGTGTCCGTCAAATTCAACAGGCCCTGAACTTACAAGGCCATATCCACGGCGGCCATAAAGTTCCTAGTCTTTGGCGACGACAAACATCCAAATAGACAGGATCAGGATAATTATTCCGAAAACCAGCGACAGATACACCGGCACCGTGCATCCACTGATGATCACTTCATCTTCGCGGAAATAGCGTACCCAATGGAGAATGGAGACAAGCCCAAAAATCGTCCCGGCGGTTTTCAAGGCGGCGGTTTTCATGTGTGTTCCCCGATTACAATGGGTCAATAATAAAGGTCGTTGCTCTTTGCCCTCACTCGCCGATCACCGGCCGGGGCCAAAGACCGGCGCCCTCGATGATCGGTTTGACAGCTTCTTCCCATTCGATCGCCATGACGTGAACTCCCGCGACCCCCTCTATTTCCCTCATCCGCTGGATTTGCTCGATGCAGATCTTGATGCCTTCGGCGCGCCAGACATCCCGCCGTGCCGCTTTGTCTTCCTTGGCGATGCCTTCGACGGCGCCGTCCATCCGCGCCACGAATTCCTCGGGAACTTTCATGCCAGGGACCCGGTCACGCATATAGCGGGCCATGGCGGAGCTTTTCAATGGTCCGACCCCGGCTAGGATGGCGGTCTTTTCATGTATCCTCAATTCAACCACGCGGTTCATGTATTTCTTAAAGCGAGCGGAATCAAAGACCGGTTGGGTTTGGATGAAATCGGCGCCGGCGGCAACTTTCTTGGCTAGCCGCAAGGGCCGCAAATCAACGGGATCGGCAAAAGGGTTGGCCGCCGCCCCAATGAAAAACCGAGGCCCGCCGCCAGGGATTTCCTCGCCGCACTGGAATCTATTTTCGTCGCGCATCTCTTTGATCATGAAGGTCAGTTGCATGGAATCGATATCATGAACATTCTTGGCGCCGGGATGGTTCCCGAACGATTGATGGTCCCCGGAAAGGCAAAGAACGTTCCTGATGCCGTGGGCGCCGCCGCCGAGAAGGTCACTTTGCAGGGCCAGCCGGTTGCGGTCGCGGCAGGTCATTTGCATGACCGGTTCCAGGCCTTCCTGGGCGGCGAGGATGGCGGTGGCGAGGCTGCTCATCCTGACGACGGCGGTTTGGTTGTCGGTGACGTTGACGGCGTCGGCAAGACCCTTCAGCAGGCGGGCTTTGCCGCGGATAATTTCTGGATTGGGACTTTTCGGCGGGCCCAACTCGGCGGTAACGGCGAAATGTCCAGCCGCCAACACGCGTTCCAGGTTGCCGTCGGATTTCAGGCTCTCGGTGTCGGCTGTCTCATTTTTGATCGAATGTTGCATCGCTATTCTTTATTCAGGAATGCCTATGTCAGGTGTTGTCGCTGCCGGGCGGACGCAGGTCATCGCGAATGATACGGCGTGGGCCGCCGTCGCGGCCGGTCGACCAGTCCTTGGGCGGAAGGACCCCCATTAGTTCGTCCATGTCTCCCAAATCGTCCACCTGTTTCCAGATCGCCGCCCAGGCGCAAGGGGTGTTCTCGTCGATCTCGCAGGTGCCGTTTTCAGAGCCGCCGCAGGGTCCGTTCAGCAGTTGTTTGGCGCAGCGAGTGATCGGACAAATGCCGCCGGTGAGATGGAGCAGGCAGTTTCCGCACCCTATGCAGCGCTCTTCCCATACGCCCAGTTCGGTGGGAGCACCCATGAAGGAGGTGTCCAGAGCCGGCAGGATCTTTTTCCGGGGGTAACGCTCCGCCAGGGTCTGAACGCCGACCCCGCATCCGAGCGAGAGGATGGCGTCGTAGGATTCGATATTGTCAGCCAGCGGTTCGATAAATTCGTTTTCGCATTGGCGCTGAACCATCACCTCGTCAACGTCCAGCGCTTTGCCTTCGGCGCCGGCGGAAAGGCGCAGCGCCGAGGAGAGAACAGCCAATTCCTTGGCGCCGCCGGCGAAACAGACAGTGACGCATGACCCGCAACCGACGGCCAGTACCTTGCGGCTGTCTTTCAGCATGGACTTGATGTTTTGCAGAGGTTTCTGTTCGGCGACGATCATTATTCCATTCCTACTTCAACAAGTTAGAGCAAACTCTCCAGATTGATGGGTTGCCCTTGGCGATTCCAGTCAAACTGGATTTGCTCTAGCCGGATGTTTCCGTCACCGCTTTTTCCGGTTCCGGGGCGTTTTGCCGTTTTTGTACTTTTAGTGGGTTAAGACCCAGCGTCTTGATTGCACCGTCGAGTTCGGCGACGAGTTCGGCAAACCGGCCAGTATCCTCCGCCGCTATATTGACCATTCTGATACGCTCGCCGGCCAGACCGATTTCCCGCAACCAGTCGTGGACACGTTCTACCCGTTGCTTGGCGTGAAGGTTGCCGGTCTGGAAATGACACCGCCCGGTCTGGCAGCCGGCAACAATGACGCCGTCGGCGCCGGCCTCGAAAGCCTTCAACAGGTGCAGTTTGTCGATCCGGCCGGAGCAAGGCATGGCAACGGTTTCAACGGTGGCGGAAGCTGCAAGGCGCTCCTCGTTGGCTAGGTTGGCGATGGCTTCGGCGCAGTTGTGACAGCTGAAAATAACGATCTCGGGAACAGGCTGGCCATTGTCCGCTATTGTCCTGGCCGCCGTATCGGCAAGCTTGA
>DASCPW010000130.1:0-19809 GCA_036012725.1 Rhodospirillales bacterium | reverse complement strand
GAAGTAGACAGCTTTCGCTCTTTTGAACTGTTCTGTCGTCAAGGCAGCGTTGGCGTCATTCACCGACATGATCGCCACCGTAAAGAATGTTGCGCCAAACAATGACGCGAGAATCTTTGACCTGAGCATTCCGTTTTTCCCCAATCCGTCAAATATCAAGTGAATTCCGAAATTCGATCAAGGACGCCGGCCGTTGCTTTTGTATGAATTGTCTTGTTCATAACGACATGCCTCCAATGCGAGGGTGTTTGCTGCGCCAGCGAGGCTATTCGTTGTCCCAGAGAGGACACTTCGCGAACCCTGTGCCAGTTCTCTTTGTCAGGAAAAATTACAGCAAGACTTTGAAAAAATTAAAAAAAATAATTAGCTAGGCCAAAGGTGACTTGAAAGGCCCTCCAATAATTACTTAATAATAAAACAATAAAAATATTTTGCCTATTATTTTATCAGTTTGAAGGCTTTTCGTCTGCCGTCGGGGTTAATGGGGGTACCGCAAGGGGCCGTTATTCTCGGGGAGCCCGTGGCGCGCCGGCGCCGAATTTCTCCAACCATGAAATACATCTTAAGGAGATAGCCGGTATCCGCCCAGCTCAGTGAGCAGTATCTCGGCCTTTGATGGGTCCCGCTCGATTTTCTGGCGAAGACGGTAGATGTGGGTTTCCAGGGTATGGGTGGTGACCCCGGCGTTGTATTCCCAGACCTCGTCCAAGAGGACGTCGCGGCCGACCACCCGGTTGCCGGAACGGTAGAGATATTTGAGGATTGCCGTCTCCTTGTCGGTTAGCCGGACTTTCTTGTTGCTCTCGTTATCGACGAGAAGCTTGGCGCTGGGTTGGAAAGTATAAGGTCCAATCGTGAAGACGGCATCATCGCTGCGTTCATGCTGGCGGATATGGGCACGCAACCGGGCCAGCAGGACACCTATGCGGAACGGCTTGATGACGTAGTCGTTGGCGCCGGCGTCCAAGCCTAAAATGGTGTCGGAATCGGTGTCGGCGGCGGTCAGCATGATGATCGGCGATTTGACCCCGTTGCGGCGCATCAGACGGCAAATTTCATGGCCGTTGATATCAGGCAGGCCGACATCGAGAATGATGACGTCGAAGTGGTCCGATTTTGCCAATTTCATGGCTTCGTTCCCGGTCGTGGTCGCGGTGGTGGCGAATTCCTCATGCAGTTGCAATTGTTCGCCAAGCATCCGCAGCAAAGCTTCGTCATCGTTGACGAGGAGGATACGTTTGCCCGTGGTCATGGCTGGCGCGGCTCCGCTTTTCGTTGCCGATGTCCACTATAAATCGAAATGACAAAGGTTTAAAGAATGGCGCGCCGCCTTAAAGCCCTTGCCTCTTCCACTGGTAGCCATTTGGGTATATTGTCATACATTCCCTAGGGGCCATGGAAAATTTCCACTAACGCGGAATTTCCCGCCCGGTTTTTTTGGGGCTCGGTTTTGCTTTTTGGGGATGAGCAAACCGCTTTTTTGTTCAACCGATTTTGCCGCCATGCCGCAACGTTCCGAAGTAATTCCCATGCCCGCCACGCGTGAGCCGGCGTCCTTGCTGGCGGTGAACCGCGCAGTTTCCGAGCTGCGCCGCGGCCTTGTTATCGCGGTTCAGGGCGCCGCCGGCAGGGCGGTTCTCGTTCAGGCCGCAGAAAGCGCCACTCCGCAAACCCTGGAAAAGCTGGCGGCAATGAGCCTTTCCGCCCCGGCCTTGGCCATCACCGGCCGTCGCGCCGCCGTCCTCGGCTTGGCGGGGGTTCGGGTGAAAATGGCAAAAGTCGTGACCGTCACGGCGCCAAACGATCTTAGCGCCGAGATGATCCGCGACCTGGCCAACCCCCTTTCCGGCCTCGAACCCGCCGCTCCGGAGATGAAATCGTTGCGCTTTACCGCCGCCGAGACCGCCGCTCACGGCTGCGACAGCGCCGCCGTCGGCTTGGCCAAGCTGGCCAGACTACTGCCGGCGGCGGTAACGGCGGTTCTCGCCGACCCGCAATCCGACGATCTCGCCGCCTGGATCACCCGTCACGACCTCCTTCTGGTCGACGCCGGCGACATCTTTCAATACGAGCATACGGCGGCGCGCACACTGAGGGCGGTGAGCGAAGCCCGGGTGCCGCTGATGCACGCCGATGATACCAGGATCATCGCCTTTCGTCCCATTGACGGCGGACTGGAACATCTGGCCATCGTCATCGGCGCCCCGAAAGCGGACGAGCCCGCCCTCGTCCGCCTGCATTCGGAGTGCTTCACCGGCGATTTGCTGGGCTCGCTCCGCTGTGATTGCGGCGATCAACTGCAAGGCGCCATCCGCGAGATCGCCAAGGCCGGCAGCGGTGTTCTTTTATACCTGGCCCAGGAAGGCCGCGGCATCGGCCTGGTTAACAAGCTCAGAGCCTATGAATTGCAGGACCAGGGCTTCGATACCATCGACGCCAACGAACAACTGGGATTCGATGCCGACGAACGGGTCTATTTGCCGGCCGCCCGGATGCTGCGCCAACTGGGCTTTTTCCGGATCAGGCTGTTGACCAATAACCCGGACAAGGTCTCGGCGCTCGCCGCTTGCGGTGTCACCATCGAGGACCGGGTTCCCCACAGCTTCCCTTCCAACAAACACAACGAACGCTACCTGAAAACGAAAGCGGCGCGGGGCGGCCATCTGTTTTAGATAAACCGCCCACTCCCGTGGGCCGGCCAAACGCCCGCAATCCGCTCTAGTAGCGGCAGATGTTGCCCATAACGATCTCTCCATCCGCCAAAAGTTACAGGTTAGGCCTTTGATTTGTCTTGTTTTTCGTCATGGCATGTAGCTTGCTCTTAACTAAGGTAAAAATTTTTAAAGGCAAACATGACGGGAAGAGAGATTCCAATAAACGCTTCATTGGACGGCCTGGAAAATCAATTGGCCTACGTTGAGCCGCTGGCATCGCCAAGGACCGGCTAAAGCCGGGCCGGTTCTGGCTTTCAGTCTTTTGGGGACGATGGTTTCACTTTTATGGATTTTCTCGACATCATCAATCCCCTGCAACACATCCCCCTTGTTTCCAACCTTTACCGAAATTGGTCCGGCGACACCATAGACCCCGTGCCCCGCGTCGGCGGCGGCGCTCTGTTCGGCGGTCCCATTGGGGCCATTGTCTCGCTGCTCAATGTCATCGTCGATGAAACCACCTGCAAGGATGTGGGCGACCATTTTCTGGCTTTTCTGGGGGACGAAGAGCCGGCGCAAAACCCAGCCGAGGAAGCAATCGAAATAGCCGACGCCGGCGGCCAAGCCCCCTTCGTCACCGCTGCCCTTGGTCAAAATTTAGAGCGGTCCGGGCAAGCGGCCGAGGCATGGTTGATCAGCACCGAAATCGACGTCCTTTACTGGGCGCAACAGGAAGCCTCCCTGCGCCAACAGGCCGTGCGGTGCAACAGGCCCGAAATGAAGGTCGCCACCGCCGCGCCGGCCGGCGCCACCGTCGCCGCGGGCGGCTGGTTCTCGGAGGTCATGGTGAAGTCCATGGAGAAGTACGAGCAAGGCGCTAGCCTCATGGCCCCCCGGCCCCGGCCCGCCGTTAATTCGGAATACTGATCTTCTTTATCTAGCGGCTTCCTTCGCGCCCAGGCGTGATTACGGTATAACCCGCTTATGGATATTCAGGTCCAGCCGCCAGGGGTTTTGTCATGGCGCCGGCGCCAGGTCCGTTGCGCCATCGGCTTTGGCGGCATTGGTAAGGGCAAGCGGGAAGGAGACGGTGTCACACCGGTCGGCTGCTTTCCCTTGCGCCGGGTGTTGTACCGTCCCGACCGCCAGCCGCCGCCCAGGAGTGCCCTTGCTTGCCGCCCGATCACGCCGGCCGACGGCTGGTGCGACGATCCCGCCGATGCCGACTACAACCAATTGGTCCATCTTCCAAGTACAGCGCAGCATGAAACTCTGTGGCGGAACGACGGCCTTTATGATGTTCTTGTCGAACTGGGTTATAACGACGATCCGGTTATTGCCGGGCGCGGTAGCGCCATTTTTTTGCATGTCGCCGGGCCCGGTTATCCTGCCACCTTGGGCTGTGTCGCCATTAGCCTGGTGGACCTTTTGTCGCTGCTGGGCGAGTGCGACGCGAAGACGCGGCTTTGCGTCAGCCGGCCTCTGCAATGAGCGGTTGGCGCTCGCCGAAGATGGCCGTGCCCACCCGGACCAGGGTGGCGCCGAAGTGAACGGCTTTTTGGTAATCGGCGCTCATCCCCATGCTCAGTTCCCCGAGCCCGTTGCGGCTGGCGATGTTGCGCAACAAGGCGAAATGAAGGGAAGCTTCCTCGTTTATCGGCGGGATGCACATAAGGCCCACCAGCGGCAAACCGTATTGGTCGCGGCAAGAGGCGATAAAAGCGTCGGCATCGGCGGGGAGAACGCCGGCCTTCCGGGCTTCCTCGCCGGTATTGACCTGAACCAAACACTCGGGCCAGCAGCCGCTTTTTTCCATCTCGACGGCCAAGGAACGGGCAAGTTTGGGACGGTCGACGGTTTCAATGACGTCAAACAGGGAAACGGCGTGGCGCACCTTGTTGCGCTGCAACGGCCCGACCAAATGAAGGCGGGTGCCGGTGTAGGCTTGCTTCAATTCGGGCCATTTGGCCTTGGCCTCCTGGACTCGGTTCTCGCCAAAAACCCGGTGACCGGCCCGCAACGCGGCGTCGATGCGCGGCGCGGGGTGGGTCTTGCTGACGACGACAAGGGAAACGGCCGTGGACGGGCGTCCGGCGGTCTGGGCGGCGGCGGTGATGCGCGCTTTCACGGCGGCTAAATTTTCGGCAATATCCACCTTGCTGTCCATGGGCCACCCATGACGACCGGTCGAAACCAGGAAAATGAATTGTGCAGTCGATAGCCAGCTTAGCAGACCTGACAGGGCGTCTCAATTGGCCGCGCCGGCACTTGCCGGTGGCGGGGACCGGAGATAGGGCTTTTCCACCGCTGGTCTTGATGACCGACAGCCAAAGGCTGCCCAATCCCCTGGCGGCGGTTGCTTCCTTGCCCGCCGGCGGCGCCGTCATCCTGCGTCACTACGGGGCGCCTGGCCGGCAAGATCTGGCCCGCGAACTGGCTGCCTTGTGCCGGCGGCGGCGGATTCGGCTGTTGATCGGTGGCGATGCTAGACTCGCTTATGCCGTCGGCGCCGATGGCCTTCACCTGCCGGAATGGCAGGTCCGGCGGGGTCCGGGCAGGTGGCGGCGCTGGCGCCCGCCCGGCTGGATTGTGACGGCGGCGGCGCATTCGCCGGCCTCCCTTTTCCGGGCCGCCGGCGCCGGCGCCGACGCGGCGCTGCTGTCGCCGGTGTTTGCCACCGCAAGCCATCCTGGCGCGGGGACGCTGGGAGCGCTCAAATTTACCGCTTGGTGCCAGTTGAGCCCGCTTCCGGTCTATGCCCTGGGCGGGATCTCGGCGGCCAACATCGATCGCCTCAAGGACTGCGGCAGCATCGGCTTTGCTGGCATCGGCGGGTTTTCGGAGAGTTTACTCTAACTTATTGAAATAGAGTGCATTCCGAGTGATTGATCGGTCTCACGAAGTGGGTCAATCAATCACAATGTGCTCTAGTGCCGAAATTATCTTTAGTTTAATAAAGTATAATTAACAATTTAGGTTTAGAACAGGCAACGGCCTGAAAAGTCATGGGATTGGAAGTCATGTGTTTTAAAGCTCACCAATTCAGCGGCCACGGGAACGGGGTGCTCATCGCCGCTCTGTTGCTGTTGGCAGTGCCGTTTTTGTCATCTTGCATGGATGAGCGCGCCGAAGAAGGGTCGGTGCCCGTCGAAGTGCAAGCGCCGAGCCTATTTGGCGAGGGCGGCATCCTCGGCTCCATGCAGGACGAACCCGTTACCTCCATCGGGGTCAACAGCTTTCTGTGGAGAGCTTCGCTCGACGCCATTTCCTTTATGCCGGTGACTTCGGCCGATCCTTTCGGGGGGGTGATCATCACCGATTGGTATTCGCCCAGCGAGACGCCGAATGAACGCTTCAAGCTGAATGTCTATATACTCGGCCGGGCGTTGCGCGCCGACGGCATTCGGGTAGCGGTTTTCCATCAGCTTCAAAGTGGCAACGATTGGCGGGACATTGCCATTGAATCCAAGGTCGGGACGAAAGTCGAAGACGCCATTCTGACCAGGGCGCGGCAGCTTAGACATGAAACCATGCGCCAATAATCCATGATCAATGATCAATGATCCAAAGGCGCCGGCGGGAAAATTTCATGTCGCGGTATAACTTCAAGCAAATCGAGGCCAAATGGCAGAGCATTTGGGAAGAGCGCGGCTCATTTCGCGCTTCAGAGGTGGAAGGCCGTCCCAAATACTACGTGCTTGAGATGTTCCCCTACCCGTCAGGGCGCATTCATATGGGGCATGTTCGCAATTATACCTTGGGCGACGTGGTGGCGCGCTATAAGCGCGCCTGCGGATTCAACGTGCTGCATCCGATGGGCTGGGACGCTTTCGGCTTGCCCGCCGAGAATGCCGCCATCGAAAACCGGGTCCATCCCGCCCGGTGGACGGCCGAGAATATCTCGACCATGCGAGGGCAACTCAAAACCATGGGCCTGTCCTATGACTGGAGCCGGGAATTGGCCACCTGCGAACCCGGTTATTACCGCTTTGAGCAGAAGATGTTCCTGGATTTTCTTAAAAAAGGGTTGGCCTATCGCCAGGAGTCTTGGGTCAATTGGGATCCCGTCGAGAATACCGTTCTCGCCAACGAACAAGTGATCGACGGCAAGGGATGGCGGTCCGGGGTGGAAGTGGAGCGCCGCCGCCTTGCCCAGTGGTTCCTGCGCATTACCGCTTTCGCCGATGAGATGCTTGACGATCTGAAATCCCTTGAACGCTGGCCCGAACGGGTCCGCCTGATGCAGGAGAACTGGATCGGCCGCTCGCAAGGGGCGCGCATGATCTTTCAATTGGCCGGACGGAGCGATCGCCTGGAAATCTACACGACGCGCCAGGACACCATTTTCGGGGCCTCGTTTTGCGCCATCGCCGGCAACCATCCCCTGGCCCGGGAACTGGCCAGGGACAAGCCGGGCCTTGCCGCCTTTATTGACCAATGCCAGCAACTCGGGAGCAGCGAGAAAGACATCGAAACCGCCGAGAAGAAGGGGTTTGACACCGGTGTCAGGGCCAAGCATCCGTTTATCGAGGGTCGTATGTTGCCTGTTTTTGTCGCCAACTTCGTGCTTATGGAATACGGCACCGGGGCCATTTACGGCTGTCCGGCGCATGATCAGCGCGATCTGGATTTCGCCCGCAAATACGAACTCGACGTCATTCCCGTCGTCGCCCCGCCGGACGCCGATCCGGCGTCTTTCGTCATTGGCGAGGAGGCCTACATGGGCGACGGTGTTCTCATCAATTCGGACTTTCTCAATGGCCTGCCGGTGGAAAAAGCCAAGGCGGAGACCGTCAAGCGGCTGGAAGCTGCCGGCGTCGGGCAAGGCGCGGTCAATTACCGTCTGCGCGATTGGGGCGTTTCCCGGCAGCGCTACTGGGGTTGCCCTATCCCGGTGATCCACTGCGCCGATTGCGGTGCGGTCGCGGTTCCGGAAGAAAACCTGCCCGTTGTTCTTCCCGATGACGCCGACCTGGCGGCGGCGGGCAATCCGCTGGAAACTCATCCGACTTGGAAAAACGTGGATTGCCCGAATTGCGGCAAGCCGGCGCAAAGGGAAACAGATACCTTCGATACTTTCTTAGAATCCTCCTGGTATTTCCTCAGGTTCTGCTCACCCCAGGCCGAGACCGCTTTTTCCCGGCCGGCCGTCGATTACTGGCTGCCGGTTGACCAGTACATCGGCGGCATCGAACACGCGGTGCTGCACCTTCTCTACTCGCGTTTTTTTACCCGCGCCCTGCGCCAATGCGGGTACCTGGACATCAAGGAACCCTTTGCCGGCCTGCTCACCCAGGGGATGGTCTGTCACCGGACTTACCAAACGGCGGCCGGAGAATGGTTGTTTCCCGAAGATGCCGGCCGTCAAGGTGACGGCCCGCCGATCACGGTCGGGCGCTCGGAAAAGATGAGCAAGTCGAAAAAGAATATCGTCGATCCGGCCGGCATCATAGACTCTTACGGCGCCGATACGGCGCGCCTATTCATGCTTTCCGACAGCCCGCCGGACAGGGATCTGGACTGGACGGAATCCGGCGTTGACGGGGCCTGGCGGTTTCTCAATCGTTTGTGGCGGTGCGTTAGCGAACCGAAGGTAGAGTTTACCGCTCCCGGGGCCCCCCGGCCCGAGCTTCTTTCATCCTCCACCCTTGACGCCGAGCGGGCCATTCACAAAACCGTTTTCGCCGTTTCCGGCGACTTGGAGCGGTTCCATTTCAATAAAGCCGTCGCCCGTATCCGGGAATTGACCAATTTGCTGGAAGACCTGATGGAAAATCAGGGTGATGACGGCTGGGTGCTTCGTTTCGGGATGGAGACGGTGGTCCGTTTGATCGGCCCGATGACGCCGCATCTGGCCGAGGAACTTTGGCGGCTGCTCGGCCATGAATGCATGCTTGCCGATACGCCCTGGCCGGAAGCCGATGACGGGTTGCTCGTTAATGCCAGCGTCACCGTCGCCGTTCAGGTCAATGGTAAGCTGCGCGATACCGTGTCATTGCCCAAAAATTGCGAACGCGGGGCGGCGGAAAAAGCGGCCCTGGCATTGCCCAAGGTCGGCGCCGCCATCGCCGGCAAGCCCGTTCGCAAAGTCATCGTCGTTCCGGATCGGGTGATCAATGTCGTTCTTTAGATCATTTGTTGTGTTGGTCTCCCTGGCGCTTGTCGGGGCCTGTGGTTTCCGCCCCATATACGGCGTTGGCCAAGCGGACGGCATATCCTCCACCCTTGCCACCGTCCAGATCCATCCGATTGCCGATCGCACGGGTCAGCTGCTCCACAATCACCTCCTCAATCTTCTTAATCCGAGGGGCCGTCCTAAGGCGCCGCGTTATCAGCTGCATATTCGCTTGAAGAAATCCACCTCTAAATTGGCGGTCCAAAAGAGCGCCTTCGCGACCCGCGCCAACTTTAATCTGTCGGCAAATATGCGGCTCTACGTAATCCACGACGGCAAGATTGAGTTAAACAGGCCTATTTTCGACGAAAGCACCCATACCATCAGCAGCTACAACGTCATGAATTCCGAATTTGCAACCGTGATGACCGAAAAGGATGCCCGGTCCAGGGCCGTCCGGCAGATAGCCCATGACATTCAAACCCGTCTCAGCCTTCTCTTTTTGCAGATGAAAGCGGCGGCGCAAAAGACCGGCAAGTGAAGATCAGCGGCCCTGGCATCAAGAGTTTTCTCGGCCAGCCGGAGGCGGCTGTCCTTTGCGTCTTGGTTTACGGACCCGACCAGGGACTGGTGCGGGAACGGGCCGATACCCTGGTCCGAACCGTAGCCGGTGATTTGAACGACCCTTTCCGCGTCGTCGAGCTAGGCGCCGCCGACTTGGCTGGCGATCCCCGGCGCCTGGCCGACGAGGCGGCGGCCCTGGCGATGACCGGGGGGCGCCGCGTTGTCCGAGTGCGCGGCGCAGAAGAGGGCGTGGCCAAGGTCTTCAAGGCCTTTCTTGGCCATCCCGAGGGAGACGCCCTGGTGGTTGCCGAAGCCGGCGACCTGGGGCCGCGCTCGCCGTTGCGCGGGCTCTGCGAGCGGGCCGCCAACGCTGCCGCCCTGGCCTGTTACGGCGACGACGCTAACAGCCTACGGAAAGTGATCGCCGATACCCTCGGCCGCCACGGCTTGCGGGCGTCAAGGGATGCCTTGGCGTTTCTCGCCGCCAACCTGGGCAGCGATCGTTTGACGACGCGAAGCGAGCTGGACAAGCTGGCCCTTTATAAAGGCGGGCCGGGGACGGTCGAGCTGGACGACGCTGTCACCTGCGTCGGCGACAACGCCACCATGACCCTGGATGCCATAATCCACGCCGCCGGCGGCGGCGAGCAGGCGGAACTCGACCGGACACTGACCCGGGCCCTGGCCGAGGGTATTCAGCCGGTCGCCATCCTAAGGGCCATGGCACGTCATCTTCAGCGTCTGCATCTGGCTTCCGCCATGGTCGCCGCCGGCTCCCCGCCCGAACAGGCCATGAAAGCCTTAAAACCGCCGGTGTTTTTCAAGTTTAAGGGCCGTTTCGCAAGTCAGTTGCGGCGCTGGCCGACGCGCCGCCTAGCCGACGCTCTCGACCTTGTCACCGAGGCCGAGCTCCTTTGCAAAACCTCGGGCCTGCCCCCGGAGGTCATTTGCGGGCGCGCCCTTTTCAGCATCTCGCAGACGGCGCGTACGGGCGGATCGCGGCGTTGATTGGCTGGCAAGCGGAAAATGCTCCGAGAGCATTGCGGAATGGACCACAGGCATATGATCACTGAATTGGCTTTCCTCCCCTCGGCGTTTCATCTTAACGCAATGGACGCCCAGCTTCGCCGAGGAAGAGGAAGTGCGACGAACTCCGTAAAACCTAGGGTTTTTTTGCCGCCCCGCCGCCGTGGCTGAGGCGGCCTAGGATGTCGTCCAACTGATCGAGGGTGCGGTAGTGGACGCTCAGGGTTCCGCCTTTTGCCTTGCCGAGGAATTTGATTTCCACCCTTAAGCCCAAGAGATTGGACATGTCTCGCTCAAGGCCCAGGATGTCGGCATCCTTGGCCGCCGGTTTGCGCCCTCTTTTCTTCTTTCTTCCCTTGTCCTGGGCCAGTTTTTCCGTCTGCCGGACGTTCAGTCCCTGCTTGACCACCTGGCCGGCCAGGGTGGTGGGGTCATCGGCGGTCAACAAGGCGCGGGCGTGGCCGGCCGACAGCTTGCCCGCGTCGAGCATCTTCTTGACCGCGTCTGGAAGGTCGAGCAGGCGTAGCGTATTGGCCACATGGCTGCGGCTTTTGCCGAGGGTATGGGCCAGGTCCTTTTGGTTATGGGAGAATTCATCCATCAACCGGCGATAGCCCATGGCCTCGTCGAGGGGCGAGAGGTCCTGGCGTTGGAGGTTCTCGACCATGGCGATTTCCAATGCTTCCCGGTCCGTCAATTCCTTGATGATGACCGGGATCTCGTGCAATTGGGCTTGTTGGGCGGCGCGCCAGCGGCGCTCTCCGGCGACGATCTCATAGGCGCTGTCTTGGCCGGGCAAACGGCGCGCCAGCAGTGGCTGGAGGACGCCTTTCTCGCGGATCGAGCGGGCCAGGTCCTTGATCGGTTCGGAGTCCATGGAGTGGCGCGGCTGAAGACGGCCGGGTTGCAGCTGCTCTATGGGGAGTTGTTGCGATACCCCTGGCTTGCCAAGGCCGGAATAATCCTCGGCCCCGTCCTCGCCCAGCAAAGCCGATAGCCCGCGGCCCAGGTTGTGGCGCTTTTTATCGGCGGCCATCAGGCGGGCATCCGCCGTTCGCGGCGCAGGACTTCGCTGGCCAGGTGGATATAGGCCCGGGAGCCGGCGCAGCCCGTGTCGTAAACCAGAACCGGCCGGCCGTGGGAAGGTGCCTCGGAGACCCGCACGTTGCGGGGGATCACCGTCCGGTAGACCTTGTCGCCGAAATGGTCGCGAACATCGCTGGCGACCATTTCGGACAAGTTATTGCGTGTATCGAACATTGTTAACACAATACCTTGTATATGAAGGCTAGGATTAAAAGCCTGCTTGATCCGTTCCACGGTCTTTATCAGATGGCTCAGCCCTTCCAGAGCCAAAAACTCGCATTGCATCGGCACCAGAACGGCCTGGGCGGCGACCAGGGCGTTGATGGTCAGCAGGCCGAGGCCGGGCGGGCAGTCGATGAGGATGTAGTCAAAGTCTCCCGCCCCAGCCGCCAAGGCCTTGCGCAAGCAATAGGCGCGGGCTTCCGTATCGACCAGTTCGATCTCCGCCGCCGACAGGTCGATGCCAGAGGGGATGATTTTAAGGCCCGGAACGCAGGTCTCGAGGATCGTTTCATCGAGACCTGCCTGGCCGATCAATAAGTGGTAGGAATTGCGAATCCGTGCTTGCCGCATGATGCCAAGCCCGGTGCTGGCGTTGCCCTGGGGGTCCAGGTCGATGATCAGCACGTTCTTTTTGACGGCGGCCAGGGCGGTGGACAGGTTGATGGCGGTGGTGGTCTTGCCGACGCCACCTTTCTGGTTGGCGATGGCGATGGTCCTGGCTTCGCGGTCCTTACCGGGGCTGTTGCTGTCAACCATGGCGGCGCGCCATTCCTTCCACTTTCAGGATCACCCCAGAAGGATCCAAGCGGCTTTTGATTTTGGCCACCTTCATATGCCATTCTTTTCTCGCCGCCGTCAATTCTTCTTCGGCTTTTCGGCCCTTGTGAAAGAAACAGAGCGTCTTTTTGTGGCCGGCTACGAACGGCTCGGCGTAAGCCAGGAGCTCGGCCAGGGGGGCGCAGGCCCGGGCGGTGACAATATCGGCGGCGAAGGGCTCGAGATTTTCGATGCGCCCGTTATGGATCACCGCGCCGGCTTGCGTGGCCCGGTTGACCTCGGCAAGAAAAGCGCATTTGCGGCCGTCGCTTTCCACCAGGTGGACGTCCCAGCCGGCGATGACGGCAAGGACGAGACCGGGAAATCCGGCGCCGCTGCCCAAATCAAGCAAGGTCCCGGGACGGGCCGGCAAAAGCGCCGACAGTTGCGCCGAATCCAAGAAATGCCGACGCCATACGTCGGCCAGGCTGCGCCGTCCGACAAGATTGATCCGCCTTTGCCATTTGGCCAGCAGTTCGGCATGAATTTTCAACCCTTGCAGCTGTTGGCGGGTCGCCCCGGTGGCGGCGGCGAACTGGCTGGCGGTCATCGGTGCCGGCGGTTTCGCTCCCTGGTGACATGCGCTGGCGGCAGCCGATGTTTCACGTGAAACAGCCATCTAGAGCAAATCCCCTACGGATGGTCTCCTCCGGGACGACATATTTGCGTTTAAAATAAACACGCTCAGGCCGAAAGCCGCCGCCGCTGCCGCACATAGCCTAAAAGCAAAGTCAGAGCGGCCGGCGTGACGCCGGAAATTCTCGATGCCGCCCCCAAGGTGGCCGGCCGCGACCGGCTCAGCTTTTCCGTCACTTCCGCCGACAGGCCGGGAATGGCGGAGAAATCGAGTTCGGCCGGCAGCCGCAGGGCTTCGTCGCGGCGAAAGGTGTGGATGTCGGCCTTTTGGCGGTCCAGGTAGGCGGCGTAGCGGGCCTCGATTTCCAGTTGCCGGCCGATATCCTTGTCGAGGCCTCCCAACTCGCTCCAGACAGTGGCCAGGATATTGATATCGATGCCGTTATAGGAAAGCATCTCGGTGGCGCTGCGGCGCCGGCCGTCCTGGTTGATGGCGATGCCCCGGCAGCCGATCCAGGCCGGGGTGGCGGTCAACCGCCGCAGCAGCGAACGGCCGTCGTCCAAGGCCTTGGCCTTTTTCAAGAAAGCTTGCTGGCGCCGGCCACCGACGCAACCGGCATTGAAGCCCTTTAGGGTCAGCCGCTGGTCGGCATTGTCGGCGCGTAGCTGTAAACGGTATTCGGCGCGCGACGTGAACATCCGGTAAGGCTCCGCCGTGCCCTGCGTCACCAGATCGTCGATGAGGACGCCGATGTAGGCGTCGGCCCGGTCGAGCAGGAAAGAATCCTTGCCGGCCGCCGTCCGGGCGGCGTTGACGCCGGCCATCAGTCCTTGCGCGGCGGCTTCCTCGTAGCCCGTGGTGCCGTTGATCTGACCGGCCAGGAAAAGCCCAGGCACCCGCCGGGACTGGAGATTGGGGGCCAACTCCCTGGGATCCATGTAGTCGTATTCGATGGCATATCCGGGGCTCAGCATGGCCGCTTTCTCAAGTCCGGGAATGGTCTTGAGGAGTTGCCGCTGCACCTCTCGCGGCAAGGAAGTGGAAATGCCGTTGGGATAGACCCTGTGATCCCCGAGGCCCTCCGGCTCGAGAAATATCTGGTGGCGGTGGCGCCCGGCGAAGCGCACCACTTTATCCTCGATGGACGGACAGTAACGCGGTCCCGCGGAATCGATTTGACCGGAATACAAAGGCGCCCGGTGCAGGTTGGCGCGGATAAGATCATGGGACCTGGGGGTCGTGCCAGTGATATGGCAATTGACCTGTGGCGTTTCGATGCGCCGGGTGAGGAAGGAAAACGGCGTCGGCGGATCGTCTCCCGGCTGGCTCTCCAGGCGCCGCCAATCGATGCCGCGTCCGTCAAGGCGGGGCGGGGTTCCCGTTTTCAGGCGTCCGATAGTGAAGCCCAGGCGCTTAAAGGTATAAGCGAGTCCGACGGCGCGGACGTCGCCGGCCCGGCCGGCCGGGATCATCACCTCGCCGATATGGACGAGGCCACGCAGAAAGGTGCCGGTGGTGACGACGACAGAGCCGGTCAGGATCTCCTCGCCAGCCGCCGTGCGGATGCCGCGAAGCCTATCGCCGCAATCGAATAGCAGGTCGTCGACGTCGCCGGCGCGGAGCTTGAGCCCGGGTTGCCGGCGCAGCAGGTGGAGGATGGCTTTCTTGTATAACCGGCGGTCGGCCTGGGCGCGCGGCCCTTGCACCGCCGGTCCCTTGCGGCGGTTGAGGATGCGGAACTGAATGCCGGCTTGATCGGCGGCGCGGCCCATGAGGCCATCGAGAGCGTCGATCTCGCGCACCAGCTGTCCCTTGGCGAGACCGCCAATGGCCGGATTGCATGACATCTCGCCGATGGTTTCGAGGCGATGGGTGAGCAGCAACGTATGGGCGCCGACCCGCGCCGCCGCCGCCGCTGCCTCGACGCCGGCATGGCCGCCGCCAATGACGATGACGTCATAACGATTTCCGGTCCGCCGATCCTCATCTTGTCTTTCCATGAACGGAAATCTAGGAGCGCGCCGGGGAGAAGTCAATTGACCGCCGCGATACCGCTGGGTTGGTGGGGTTTCACGTGAAACATTCCCTCCCTTATTTGCCGATGCAGAAATCCTCGAAAACCACATCAAGTATGTCTTCCACGTCAACCCGGCCGGTAATTCGGCCCAGGCAGCGGACGGCAAGGCGAAGGTCCTCGCCGGCCAGTTCCGAGGCCTCGGTCTTGAGCGACCTGGTCAAGGCTTGGCGGCAGTCTTCCAGGGCCCGGCGGTGGCGGACACGGGTGACCGCCGGGGCGGCGGTTATCCGGCAGCGCGCCGCCACTTGGGAGGCAAGGGTTTTCATGAAATCGTCCAATCCGGCGCCGTTCAAGACCGAAATGGCGAGCGCCGGACGGCCGTTGACGGACAGCGGCGGCGGCAGCTCCGCCAGGTCCGACTTGTTGATCACCACCAGGCTGTTTTCGTCAATGAGTTGCGCCGTGTAAGGGTCGACGCGGGGCCAGGCTTCGCCGTCCAATACCGCCAGCTTGAGGTCGGCGTCGGCGGCCCGCTGGCGGGCGCGGCGCACCCCTTCCGCTTCGATCTCGCCGCCGCCGGCGCGCAAGCCGGCGGTATCGGAAAGCACCGCCGGATAACCGCCAACATCCAGGTGTGCCTCGATGATGTCGCGGGTCGTCCCCGCCGTCGCCGCGACGATCGCCGCGTCACGGCGGGCCAGCCAGTTGAGAAGGCTGGATTTGCCGGCATTTGGGGGGCCGATGATGGCTAGGTGAACGCCGTCACGCAGGCGCTCGCCGCGGCGTTGGTCCCGCAAGTGGTGGGCGATCTCCGCGTCCAGCCCGCCAACCTCCCGGCGGACCCGCGCGGCAATCCCCTCGGGAAGCTCCTCGTCGGAAAAATCAATGCTTGCTTCCATATGGGCCAGGGCCTCAAGCAGACGATGGCGCCAGCTTTCATAGATCCGGCCCAGGCCGCCCCGCATTTGGCGCAAGGCTTGACGGCGCTGGGCTTCGGTTTCCGCCGCGATAAGATCAGCGAGGCCTTCCGCGGCGGTCAAGTCGAGCTTGCCGTTTTCAAAAGCGCGGCGCGTGAACTCGCCCGGCTCGGCCATTCGCAGACCGGGACAGTGTGCCAGCGCCTCCAAGACCGCCGAAATCACCGCC
This sequence comes from Rhodospirillales bacterium, assembly GCA_036012725.1. Lineage (GTDB taxonomy): Bacteria > Pseudomonadota > Alphaproteobacteria > Rhodospirillales > 2-02-FULL-58-16. The sequence continues at coordinate 3,805 of DASCPW010000130.1, read as the reverse complement.
CGCCCGCCATGCAGGTGCAACTCGACCACGTCCTCGCCGGTGAAGCTGGTCGGGCTTGGGAACCACAAGGCCAAACCCTCGTCAATGGCCCCGCCCCCGTCGGCGTCGGTGATGGTGACCCGCCTCGCCAAACGCGGCGGCGGGGCTTGTCGCGGTGATCCCTTGGCGGTCAGGCGCCCGAGGGCGGCCAACGAGTGCTGCCCGGAAAGGCGTATGACCGCAAGCCCGGCGGGCACACTTCCGCTTGATAAGGCGTAAATGGTATCGGTATTCATTGCTAATACAAAATGATCTTTAATATCATTTTATAATAACTCGATGTAGTATGTAGTAAAATTTATATATCAATACATTGGGTTTAATAGGAAATTGTTGCGGAAGCGGTTTAATCTCTCTGATTCTTGCCAAATCTTCCTTCCTGGCCCGACCAATAAAAAAGCCAGCGATGGCGAGGTTGTTTTCTCTCCTAAGAGTTCCAAACTAAACTTGTGGGCTCGGCGGCGCAATGCCGGCTTTTGCAGACGCTCTCTATTCCGCCGCCTGGATTTTTCAAGGCCAGAAAGAAAAGGTGCGCGGTCAAGTCTCGGCAATCAGGCAAGCGATGAACGAACTGGCCCGCCCGGCGCGGGCGGCGGTTCTTTCCATGGAACTGATCGACCGGGCCGCCCTGGCCAATCTGAGTTACTGGGACGCCTCGGGCGGCGGCTATTTTCTTACCGCCGATGATGCCGATGATGTCATCACCCGCCCCAAGACTATCGCCGATAACGCCCAGCCGGCCGGCAACGGTACCATGGCCGAGGTCTTAGCGCGGCTGTTTCATCTAACCGGCGATGCCACCCACCGGCGCCGGCCTGCCGGCGGCCAATCCGGCCCGGGGCAAGGGCTTGGCCAAGGGGGACAAGGCGGTGGCTTACGTTTGCCCCGGGACGGCTTGCGGTTCACCCATCGTCGGGGCGGATGTCTTGAAGAAAGAGCTGGGTAAACTGTAAACTCTTGTCCATGCCCCGTGTTTGCGTGATGACCCCGCTCGGGCCGTTGATCTTGCTAGAGAAATCGGCGGCCATCGTTTCCCTCGACTGGGGCCGGGCCAGCGATGCCGAGCCCTCGCCTCTGCTCATCGAGGCCAAGAACCAGTTGGAGGCTTATTTCCATGGCCGGCTGAAAGTTTTTGATTTGCCTTTGGCGCCGCCTGGCACCGCCTTTCAGACCGCCGTTTGGACGCTCATGGAACGCATCGCCCATGGCCAAACCCGGACCTATGGGGAAATGGCCTTGGATTTGAAAAGCGGCCCGCGCGCCGTTGGCAACGCCGGCGGGCGCAACCCCATTCCTATTTTCATTCCGTGCCATCGGGTCATCGGCGCCGGGCGGCGCATGTGCGGTTATTCCGGTGGCGCAGGGATCGCCACCAAGCAGGCCCTGTTGCTTTTGGAAGATCCGGAAAAACGCGGTTGGTTTGAAAGGAGCAAGTCATGAGCAAAGCCATTTGCATCCTCAAAACCGGCGGTCCGGACGTGCTCCGTTGGCGGGACGTGGATGTTGCCGCTCCCGGCCCCGGCGAGGTCCGCTTGCGCCAGACCGCCGTCGGACTCAATTATATCGACGTCTATCATCGCGGCGGGCTTTATCCCTTGGCCGAATTGCCCGCCGTCATCGGCATGGAAGGGGCGGGTATCGTCGAGGAGGTGGGGCCGGAAGTGGCCGGTTTCGAGGCCGGCCAGCGGGTCGCATACGCCGGCCTGCCGCCGGGCGCCTACGCCGAGGAAAGGGTGATACCGGCGCACCGCCTTGTCAAACTGCCGGACGCCATCGATGATCGTCAGGCCGCCGCCATGATGCTCAAGGGAATGACCGCCCATTACCTGCTCCGCCGCACCTATCACGTGCATAAAGGTGATGTTATTCTTGTTCATGCCGCCGCCGGCGGCGTCGGCTTGATCCTTTGCCAATGGGCCAAACACCTGGGCGCCACCGTCATCGGCACCGTCGGCAGCGACGAAAAGGCCGCTCTCGCCGGGGCCAACGGCTGCGATCATACAATCGTTTATTCGCGTCAAAATTTCCCTGAACGGGTCAGTGATATCACCAATGGCGGCGGCGTCGCCGTGGTTTATGATTCCGTCGGCCGGGCCACCTTCGAGGGATCGTTGGATTGCTTGCGGCCCCTGGGCGTCATGGTCAGCTTCGGCAATGCCTCGGGTCCCCTTGCGCCTTTTGATCCGGCGCTCCTGGGCGCCAAGGGATCGCTGTTTTTGACCCGCCCTTCGCTGATGACCTATACCGCCAATCGCCAAGACCTCCTCGCCGCCGCCGAGGAACTGTTCGATGTCGTCTTAGGCGGTCAGGTCAAAATCACCATCCATCAAACCTACCCCCTGGCCGAGGCCGCGCGAGCCCACCTGGACCTGGAGGCGCGAAAGACCACGGGCTCGACAGTTCTGTTGCCTTAAGAGCTTATCCAAACTGATTGAGAGTGGCGCTTGTTGGCTTGCCTTGCCGCGGCGATCGGCGGGAAAGGCTTTAACTGTTCATGGACTCGAAGAACTCCTCGTTGTTCTTCGCGTCCTTAAGCTTGGCGAGCAGGAAATCCATGGCGTCGGTGACTCCCATGGGCATAAGGATGCGGCGCAGGATCCACATTTTCGACAATGTCCCCTCGTCGACCAAAAGCTCTTCCTTGCGGGTGCCGGACTTGGTGATGTCGATGGAAGGCCAGGTGCGCTTGTCGGAAAGTTTGCGGTCGAGGATGATTTCCGAATTGCCGGTGCCCTTGAACTCCTCGAAGATCACCTCGTCCATGCGCGAGCCGGTATCGATCAGCGCCGTCGAGATGATGGTCAGCGAGCCGCCTTCCTCGATGTTGCGGGCGGCGCCGAAAAACCGTTTCGGCCGTTGCAGGGCGTTGGCGTCGACGCCGCCGGTCAAGACCTTGCCCGAGCTCGGGACGACGGTGTTATAGGCACGCGCCAAGCGGGTGATGGAATCGAGTAAAATAACCACGTCGCGTTTGTGTTCGACCAGACGTTTGGCCTTTTGGATGACCATTTCCGCTACTTGCACGTGGCGGGACGCCGGCTCGTCGAAGGTCGAGCTGATTACCTCGCCTTTTACCGAACGGTCCATGTCGGTCACTTCCTCGGGCCTCTCGTCGATCAACAGCACGATCAGGTAGCATTCGGGATGATTGGTGGCGACGGCGTTGGCGATGTTCTGCAGCATCACCGTTTTGCCGGTCCTGGGCGGCGCCACGATCAGCGCCCGCTGGCCCTTGCCGATGGGAGAGATGAGGTCGATGACCCGCGAGGTTCGGTCCTTGAGGTTGGGATCGTCAACTTCCATTGTCATTCGCTCATCGGGATAAAGAGGGGTCAGGTTGTCGAAATTGATCCGATGGCGGACGTCGCTCGGGTCGGAGAAGTTGATATCGTTGATTTTCAGCAGGGCGAAATAACGCTCGCCGTTTTTCGGCGAGCGGATCTGGCCTTCCACCGTATCGCCGGTGCGTAAACCGAACCGCCGCACTTGGCTCGGCGAGACGTATATGTCGTCCGGTCCCGGCAGGTAGTTGGCCTCGGGTGAACGCAGGAATCCGAACCCATCCTGAAGAACCTCGAGAACACCATCGCCGAAAATGGCAATGTCATTCTCGGCCAGCTGTTTGAGGATGGCGAACATCATATCTTGCTTGCGCAAGGAACTGGCGTTTTCTATTTCCAGTTCTTCGGCGTAACCGAGGAGATCGGCCGGTGTCTTGGTTTTAAGTTCTTGAAGATTCATGTTCGGACGGGGAAGCGATTTGTAT
>DASCPW010000129.1:0-3789 GCA_036012725.1 Rhodospirillales bacterium | reverse complement strand
GCCCCATCAGGTCGTTAACTTCATCCTTGGGGCGTTTCCAGTTTTCCGACGAAAAGCCGTACATGGTGAGATAGGAAACTCCCATTTCAGCAGCGCATTTAATGGTCTCCTTGACTGCCTTGGCGCCTTGTTTATGGCCGGTAACACGGGGCAGACCGCGGAATTTCGCCCAACGTCCGTTGCCGTCCATGATGATGGCAATATGAACCGGCGGCGGTAGCGGATCGCTATGCAGTTGGACAGCTTTCATCATTTCAGACCTGCACTATTTCCTTTTCTTTCTTGACCAATGTTTCGTCAATCTTTTGAACGGATTCATCGGTCAGGTCTTGGATATCCTGGCCATATTCGTGGTGTTCGTCTTCGGAAATTTCGCCTTCCTTTTCCTCTTTTTTCAAGTTGTCCATGGCATGGCGGCGGACGTTGCGCACGGCAATACGTGCCTCCTCGGCATATTTAGCCGCGATCTTTGCCATTTCGGCGCGCCGCTCCTGGCTCAGTGAAGGAATGGGAACGCGCACCAACTGGCCGTCGATGGAGGGGTTGAGGCCCAAGCCTGATTCCAGGATGCTCTTCTCTACCGCCTTTGTCAGATTCTTGTCCCAAACCTGAACAGTGAGCATCTGCGGCTCCGGAACACCGATGGTGCCGACCTGATTCAAGGGCAATTCGGAGCCATAAGTGTTGATCACGAGCGGCTCCAATAGGCTTGTTGCCGCCCGTCCGGTGCGCAGGCCGGCAAACTCCTTGTGCAGGACCTCGACGGCACCGTCCATGCGCCGTTTGATGTCTTTCTTGATGGCATCGATGCTCTTTCCGACCACGTTGGGCCCTCCTTTGCGGGCAATAAAACCCTATGAAATGATGGTACAGGTGCCGTCGCCGATCACGATTTTGGCAAAAGTTCCTGGATTGTGAAGGGAAAAAACCAAAATGGGAACCTTGTTATCACGCGCCAAGGCAATGGCCGAGGCGTCCATGATCCGTAAATCCCTGGTCAGCACATCTCGATAGCTCAGGCGGTCGAAACGTTCGGCGTTTTTGGCTGTTTTCGGATCGTCGCTGTAAACGCCATCGACCTGGGTGCCCTTGAGCAGAGCCTCGCAGTCCATCTCCGCCGCTCTCAGCGCCGCCGCCGTGTCGGTGGTGAAAAAGGGGTTGCCGGTGCCGGCGGCAAAAATGACCACCCTGCCCTTTTGCAAATGGCGAAGAGCCCGGCGGCGGACATAAGGTTCGCAAAAGGCCGACATGGGGACGGCCGAAAGGACCCGTGTCTGAATTCCTTGTTTCTCGATAAAGCTTTGCATGGCGAGGGAGTTCATGACGGTCGCCAGCATCCCCATGTAATCGGCGCTGGTCCGCTCGATTGCCGAGGCGGCGGAGGAAACGCCACGGAAGATGTTGCCGCCGCCGATGACCAGGCAGATTTGAACCTTCATCTCGTGGACGTGGCGGATTTCCGTGGCAATGCGCTCGACGGTGCTGGAATCGAGGCCGAATTCCCTATCACCCATCAGCCCTTCGCCCGACAATTTTAACAGAACGCGTCGGTACTTCGGTTTCCGGGACATTGTTCTTATCCGTTAAACAGAGCGGGCGGCAATGGGGGGGGCGCTCGTGGCGGCCAGGCGTGACGGGGCTTAACAAGAACCCAAACGCTTAAGAACTTCCCCGCGCCCGTAGCTGGCGGCGGCGATCATACACCAAGGCCGGCGGCAAGGTCTTTAGGTTATTTGTTTGAATTGCCCGCAAGGCCCATGACCGGGTTCAGGCGCCAGCCGCCGACGCCACCTCGGCGGCAAAATCGGTGGATTTTTTGTCGATTCCATCGCCCAGGCAAAAACGCGTGAATCCCTTGACGGTAACCGCCGCGCCGGCCTCCTTGGCAGCCGCCGCGAGAACCTCGCCCACCTTGCTTTCCACATCGACCACATAGGTCTGATCAACAAGACAGACCTCTTCGTAGAACTTGCGCAAGCGCCCCTCGACCATCTTTTCGATGATCTCCTCCGGTTTGCCGGACTGGCGCGCTTGGTCGGCGAGGATGGCGCGTTCACGTTGCAAGGTGGTGGGGTCCAGATCGTCGCGAGATACCGCCAGCGGGCTGGACGCGGCGACATGCATGGCCAGGCCTTTGCCAAGGTCTTCGAGGGCGGCGGTTGCGCCACCCTCAAGCGCGACCAGGACACCGATCTTGCCCAGCCCCGGCGCAAGGGCATTGTGCATGTAAGAGCCGATGACGCCGGTCTCGACGGTAAGTGCCGCCGCCCGGCGCAGGGTCATGTTTTCGCCGATGGTGGCGATCATATGGGTGAGTTCCTCGGCGGCGGTTCTGCCGCTGCCAGGAAAGGCAGCGTTCATCAAGGCCTGTTCGTCGGCACCGGTGTCAAGGGCGATTTCGGCCATTGATTTTACGAATTTCTGAAAGTCCTCGTTGCGGGCGACAAAATCGGTCTCGGCATTGACCTCGATAACGGCTCCGGCCTTGCCGTTTACGGCAAGGCCGATAAGGCCCTCGGAGGCCGCCCGGCCGGCCCTCTTGGCCGCCGCCGCCAAACCTTTCTTGCGCAACCAGTCAACGGCTTCCTCCGCGTCGCCGCCGGTTTCCGTCAACGCTTTCTTGCAATCCATCATGCCGGCGCCGGTTTTGTCGCGCAGTTCCTTAACCTGGCTGGCCTTGATCTCTATCATCATAAACCTTTCTTATAGAAGAATCGTATAATCATTTGATATTTAGGATATTATAAGATGTGACCAGAGAATAGATCGGTCAAGGGTTATGCTCCTTCTGGCTTGCTGTCTGCAATTTCCATCGCCGCCTCCGGTTTATCCTTTTCGTCCTTCGCCGGCACCGATTGCCCAGATTCTGGCGCTTCTTCGGCACTGGGTTCGGCCCCATTCTCGGTAGCGTTGTCGGTTACGGGAGTCTCCGGTTTAGCGGCCACAACGGCCTCGCCCAAACCGTTCTCGGCGGCGGCCTGTTCGGGGGGGGCTTCGGGGACCGGTTCCTTGGCCTCGCCCAAACCGTTCTCGGCGGCGGCCTGTTCGGGGAGGGCTTCGGGGACCGGTTCCTCGGCTTCGCCCAAGTCGTCGCCAGTGGCGGAAACCTCTTTTTGGATGCCTTCTAGCACCGACCCGACCAGCAAATCGCAATAGAGGTCGATGGCGCGCATGGCATCGTCGTTGCCGGGAATTGGATAATCGATGCCTTTGGGATCGCTGTTTGAATCGATGACGCCGACGACGGGAATGCCCATCTTGTTGGCTTCGGCAACGGCGATGGATTCCTTATTGGTGTCGATCACGAACAGCACGTCGGGCAGATCGCCCATCTCTCTGATGCCGCCAAGGGCCTGCTCCAGTTTGTCACGCTCGCGGGTCAAGCGAAGCAATTCTTTCTTGGTCAAGCCGATCTTGGTCGACTCAATATTTTCCTCTGCTAATTTCTCATCTAAGTCACGCAATCCTTTGATCGATCTAGAAATAGTTTGCCAGTTGGTCATCATTCCGCCAAGCCAGCGGTGATTGACATAGTACTGGCCGCAACGCTTGGCGGCATCGGCGATCTTATCTCCGGCCTGGCGTTTGGTGCCGACGAAAAGTACCCGTCCGCCGCCGGCGACGATGTTACGCACCGCCGTCATCGCCCGGTACAGCATGGGCACCGTTTGTTGCAGATTGATGATATGGATGCCGTTGCGGACCCCAAACAGGTAGGGGGCCATTTTCGGGTTCCAACGCCGGGTTCTGTGCCCAAAATGGACGCCAGCCTCCAAGAGCTGGCGCATG
>DASCPW010000128.1:0-8037 GCA_036012725.1 Rhodospirillales bacterium | reverse complement strand
GTAACAGGAAGAAGAAGCGGCATAGATGAAGCGTTTGACGCCGCCGGCCCGGGTGGCTTCCAGAACCGAGACCGTGCCGTCCACGTTGGCCCGATGGTAGCGCAAGGGATACTGGATAGAAGGCACAATATCGGCAAGGGCGGCAAGATGAAAAACCCAATCCACCCCGGCAAACATTGGGGCGATCGTCTCGGCGGCGGCAACATCGGCATGATGTATTTTTAGTCGAGGGTGATCCCGCACCGCTGCCAGATTTTCCTCTGAACCGGAGACAAAATTGTCGATGACGGAAACATCGTGTCCCAAGGCCAGCAGACACTCGACGAGATGACTGCCGATGAAGCCCGCGCCCCCGGTGACTAGAGCTTTCTTAGAAATTGCGTTCACCGATGATTATCCAAAACATCAGGCCTCTGCCGCTGAATGATCGCCGCGGAACGCGGCGGAAGATGATGCAACCCATTGAACACAATGAATATAGCATATATTGGCCTACAAAGTTCACCATTGCTGATGGGGAATGCCGGCGCCGCGCCAGCCAGCCAAACTGCCAGGAAGAAGCACCCAAGCGGTCTCGCGGCGATCCTCATAGCCTCTTCCTTGACCAGCTGTTCAACAGATTTTTTGTAAATCCAGTTCCAGGATGCCCTCGGCGCCCTCGGCGCTGAGCTTCGGGATAAGACTGCGCACCTGATCACGGTCGACGACCGTCTCCACCGCCAGCCAGTCTTTATTGGCCAGTTGGTTGACGGTCGGGGCGTGCAGGCTGGGAAGCAGTTTCAGAATCTGGTCCAGGGCCTGGGCCGGTACGTTCATCTTCAACAGCACCTTGTGGCGGGCGGCAAGGGCGCTGGTCAAAAGGAGGGCGATCTCTTCGATCTTGGCTTTCTTCCAGGCATCGCCCATGGCTTCCTTGTTGGCGACGAAAACGGTATGTGTGTGCAACAGGTCGCAAACGATGCGCAGGCCATGGGCGCGTATGGTGCTGCCGGTCTCGGTGATCTCGACGGCGGCGTCGGCCATCCCCTCGACCACTTTCGCTTCCGTGGCGCCCCACGAAAATTCGACACGAGCCTCAACGCCTCGCTCGGCGAGATGGCGCCGGGTGTAATCAACCAACTCGGTGGCGACCCTTTTGCCTCGCAAGTCCTCAACCGACTGGATAGGCGAATCCCGGTCGACCACCAGCACCCACCGGCAGGGCTGGTCGGAAGACTTGGAATAAACCAAGTCTCGGACCGTCACCACGTCGGCCCTGGTCTCAAGCAGCCAGTCGATACCGGTCAGCCCGGCATCAAGGGTGCCGCTGGCGACGTAAGGCCCCATTTCCTGGGAGCGGACCAGGGCGCAGGAGATGTCCTCGTCGTCAATGGAAGGAAAGTAATTGCGCGACCGCGAGGTGATAGTCCAGCCGGCCTGGGCGAACAATTCGATGGTCGCGGCCTCGAGGCTGCCTTTGGGGATACCCAGTTTAAGTTTCGTCATGGCTTTACAGGCTTTTCCGGAAAGCGGCTTATGGAATAACACCAGGGGAGGCAGTCCAATAGCAAACAGCCGGGCGCCGAGGCAAGCTCCGCGTGCGGCTCCCGCCGGGAAAAAAAGCCCCCACCTTTGCCGCCGGCCTATGCTTTGCGCCGCCAGTTGGCCCAGTTTACCTCGTTCTTTCTGAGCATCAGGTCGTCGGCCATTTGGCACAGCCGCTTGACCAAAAGAATAACGATTCCTTTCATCGCCGGGTCCATGTGGTCGACCTGGCGGCGAAACGCCCGCCGCGAGATGGCCAGCACCTCGGTTCTTTCCGACGCCACCGCCGTCGCCATATGGGGATGATCGTCGAACATGGGCATCTCGCCGATGACATCGCCCTTGACGCGCGTCGCCAGAGTCAATGGGTAGTTGCCATGGATGCCCTTGCGGATTTCCACCGCGCCTTCACAGATCAGGTAGGCGGCTTCACCTCGTTTTCCTTCCTCGAACTAAATGTTCTTGGGCTCGAAGGTCAAACGCTTGAAATCGGGATTGTCTTCCACGCCGATGCTCCTACCCGGCGAGAGCCGCGGCCTTACCGCTTACCAACAGGTTTTCCATCTCGCCGGAGGTCAACTGCGAGGATTTCAGCGTTTCCAGAAGATAGATTTCGGTCACCGCCATGCTGTCCAATTCCTGATGCACGAGTTGGCGGGTGAAGCGGACGAGTTCCGGGTCGATGGCCGGCGCGGTAATCATATTGGTGATCAATTCACGGCGGATCAGGGGCGGATAGTTGATGATCTCGGCCACCAAATAGCCCTTTGCCTTGAGCGGAACGTGAGGGCTGATGAAAATGCGGTCCATGCAAAAGCTGTAAATGCCGAAATCGAGCCGGCCAGCGACGTCGCGGGTGAATGCGACAAACTCTTCCCTGAAAGATTGGGCGGAAATCCTCTTTTCCGTCAATTGCTTGACGATGTCGAGAAAGCTCCGGTAGCGGATCCGGGCGGGATTGATCTTGCCGCCCAGTTCGGCCGCAATGGCCTTGATGCGGGCGGCGCGGAAACCGGTTTCCAAAAGGGTCTTGGCCGAGGAGCGCACCTCGTCGCTCAACGTCTGTTGTTCGATGAGACTGAAAAGCTCATCGTAACGATCATGGCGGCGGGGCTTTCCGCTGCTTGCCGCCAGACCTAAGGGAAGCAAGGCCGCTTGCGCAACCAGGGCGTCTTTCGAGAAGATCGAAGCGGCGGCGGCGGCCACCTTGTTGACTTGTTGACCTTGGCTGAAATCGTCGGTGATGACGAAACGGCTTTCATCGAAAAGAGTGAGATAGCGGCCGAGTTTGGAGCAGGCCAGGAAATGGTCGGCAAGATCGGGAACGTGGGATTCCGGAGATGGATTTGTTTGCATGGTTTTCAGCCTGCCTTGCCGGTCCCAAAACGTGGCCTGGTCAGCATAATCTAATCTGGCGCCGCCACCAAATGATCAAGACGCAAACGGTGGCGGTTGTCGGTCAGCCGGCGCATGGTGGCGAAAATGGCGGCGATCACACCGATGCCGTTGGCGCCGGCGATCAGAAACATGATAAGAATCTGGTATTTCACTGCCTCGAACGATTCGATCCCGGCCAATATTTGTCCTGTCATCATGCCCGGCAGAAAGACCAGTCCCATCGCCGACATGGAGTTGACGATCTGCATCAGTCCGGTCCGGCAAGCGTCGCGGAGCAAGGGGCGGAAGGCCTCGGCCCGGTGGTGGCCAAGCGCCAGCCTGGCCTCGACGGCGACACGCTCGCGCCCCACCGTCGTCAACAGACGGTCAAGGCCAAGGCTGACCCCGTTCATGGTGTTGCCCAGGATCATACCCAGGATCGGCAGGGCATAGCGGGGATCGAACCACGGCTCGGGGCGGATCTGGGTGGTTAGCGCCAGCCCGGTAACGATGGTCCCGGCCAGCATCATGGAAGTGGTGCCGATGCCGTAAGTCCAAAGGCCGGTGAGCTTGCGCTTTTGCCGTGCCAACACCTCGCGGCCGGCGAAAAGCAGCATCAACAGGGCCGCCGCCCCCGTCCACCAAGGCGAAACCATAGCGAACAGCTCCTTCAGGATCCAACCGATCAGGGTCAATTGCACAACCATGCGAAGGGCGGCGATGGCGAGCGGCTTTTCCAGCCCGAGGCGCAGGCGCACCGACAGCAGGCCGCTGATAAGAAGCAACAATGAGGCAAGAACCAAATCAAAATAGCTGAGGGAAATGAGGCTCACGCTTACTCCTCCCCAAGCCGGCCGCTTTTCATATGCAGCCGCCGGCCCGCCAGGCGTTTCATTTGCTCATCGTCATGGCTGACGATGAGGATCGCGGCGCCATCCCGGCAGCGCTTCTTGATTTCCGTTTCCACCGCCTTGGCGGTGTCGGTATCCAGCGCCGAGGTCGGTTCGTCCAGCAACAGGACTGGCGGCGATTGGATGAGCAGACGGACCAGGGCCAGGCGTTGGCGTTCACCGGTGGACAAATGCTCGACACGCCAATTGAGGGCTTCCGGACACAGCCCAAGGACGGGCAGCAGCAGCCGCGCCGCTTCGGCGTCGGTGAAATGGGCGGCCACCATATCCTCCCACCAGCCCGATTCGGCGGCCAAATAGGAAACCCGGCGCCGCCACTCCGGCGCCGGCGTCGCCTCGCGTGCCTCGCCCTTGAGCGTCACCCGGCCGCTATTGGGGTCGAGATCGGCGATGGCGCGTAACAGCAAAGTCTTGCCGACCCCCGACGGACCGCTCAGCGCCACGCACTCGCCCTCGGAGAGGTCGAGGTCAATGGGGCCGATGCCGGGACGGGTCAGGCCGCGAACTTTCAACATGGTGCAAGTCTGCCTCATTTAAAGTGACACTTGCCTCCCAACCCTTACCATCACCTGGAAGGGGGGGGAAGAGGCGACGGCGGGAAACCTTTCCGTTCCGACTTCCAATCCGCCCTCCATCCCGCCCGTGGCCCAGCGGGCGCGCAGCTACTATACTCATTGCCATGCCCTCCGCCGTCCACGCCGAGACCGACCTCCTGCCGCGCGGCACCGGCGCTCTTATCGCCGGCGTTCGCGACGCCCTTTGGCTGTATCCCGGAGGCGAGGCCGAAACCCTGGCCTCCAGGGAAGCGGCTGGGCGCGCCAGCGGCGCAGTCCCACCGCTGGTCTGCCACGCGGTGGCGGCGGCGGCAAAATTGGGATGCCAGCCGTTTCGCGCTTTCGACCTGTTGGAGCTGTTTGCTTTCGTCCGCCCGGCCTGGTTCTGCCTGCCGACGCCGCGTGGCTTGGCCGAGGTTTTGGGGCTGCCCCTTCCCGGCTCCCGGGAAAAGGAGGCCGAGACACTGTTCGCCGCCGCCCGCGTTCTGCTTTCCGAACTGGGCAGCGCTGGTGAAGAGGCATCGCCCGTCGCCCTGGCCATGGCCCGTGGCGGCTGGCCGTGGGGAGAGGCGGCACTGGCGGCGTTGAAAGCGGAGACGGCGTCCCCATCCGGCAATCCGGTTAGTGCCCTGAAGGTTTGGAACTGGTTACCGGAATGGGAGGACCGAACGCCGGAGCCGCCGTCCGGCGAGCATTCCGTGGACGCTGGCGAAGCGGTGGCAAGGCTCAAGGAACTCCTCGGTGACCAAGCCGAGGAGCGGCCCCAGCAGGCCGACTACGCATCGCGTGTCGTTGCCGCCTTTCGGCCCCGTGACCACGATGGCCTACCGCGAACGGTTCTCGCCGAAGCCGGCACCGGCGTTGGCAAGACCCTGGGTTACATCGCGCCGGCCAGCCTGTGGGCGCAAAAGAATAAAGGCACGGTGTGGATCAGCACCTTCACCCGAAATCTGCAACACCAGTTGGACGGAGAACTCGACCGGCTCTATCCCGATCCGGCGGAGAAGGCCGCGAAAGTGGTCATCCGCAAAGGCCGCGAGAATTACTTCTGTCTGCTCAATTTCGAAGAGGCACTGGCCCGGCCGACGGCCTCGGGCGAAGACGCTGTGGCTCTGGGGCTCATGGCGCGCTGGGTGCTCGGGAGCCGCGACGGCGATATGCTTGGCGGCGATTTTCCGGCTTGGCTGGCCGTTCTCCTGGGCCGCGCCCTGACAACGGCGCTAACGGACACCCGTGGCGAGTGCATCTATTCAGCCTGCCCCCATTACAACAAGTGCTTCATCGAAGCTACCATCCGGCGGGCGCGGCGTGCTGAAATCGTCGTCGCCAACCACGCATTGGTTATGATCCAGGCGGCCTTTGGCGGCGACGAGGCTTATCTGCCCAGCCGCTACGTCTTCGACGAGGGACACCATCTCTTCGGTACCGCCGACAGCGTTTTCTCGGCGCATCTGAGCGGTATGGAGACGGCGGATCTCAGGCGCTGGCTTGTCGGCGCCGAAAAAGGCAGCCGTACACGCTCGCCGGGGCTCAAAAAGCGCATCGAGGATCAGCTGGCGGGCGATGCGCAAGCGGCCTTGCACGAGGTCTTGCAGGCGGCGCTTGCCCTGCCTGCCGCCGGCTGGCGCCAGCGCCTTGCCGAGGATGGCCCAAGGGGACCGGCAGAGATTTTCCTCGCCCGTGTCCGCCAACAGGTTTACGCCCGCAAGCAGGGAGGCGAAAGCTCTTACAGCCTGGAGACCAGTCCGCGGCCCGCCGTTCCTGGTCTGCTGGCAGCGGCGGCGGCGCTAGCGGCGGCGCTGATCCGAATGGACAAACCCTTGGCGGCTCTTATCAAGGCCCTTGACGGTCTCCTTGATGATAAGGCCGACGAGCTGGATAGCGCCACCCGTTCGCGCATCGAAGCCACCTCACGTGGCCTGGGGAGGCGGGGCCTCCAACAACTGCGGGCTTGGTGCGCCATGCTCGAGGCCTTGGAAGGGCCGACGCCCGACGAATTCATTGACTGGTTCGGCGTCGAGCGCGTCGACGGGCGCGACATCGATGTCGGTTTTTACCGGCATTGGATCGACCCTACCCGTCCTTTCGCCGAGATTGTCGCCCAACCGGCGCACGGATTGCTGATGACTTCGGCGACTCTTTGCGATAACTCCGGCGACAAGGATTCCGATTGGGGTGTCGCCCTGATGCGCACCGGGGCGCGCCATCTTGCCTCCTCTCCGGTCAAGGCCCTGGTTCCCTCGCCCTTCGACTACGCCGGTTTGACCCGGATCATGGTGGTGACCGACGTTAAGCGGGACGATATCCATCAGGTAGCGGCCGCCTACCGGGAACTGTTTCTGGCGGCGGGCGGCGGGGCATTGGGGCTGTTCACCGCCATTGCTCGCCTGCGGCGGGTCAATGGCTCCATCGCCGGCCCTCTCGAGGCGGCGGGACTGTCCCTACTGGTCCAACACGTGGACGGTCTCGACACCGGGACGCTAATCGATATTTTCCGCGCCGAGGAGGACGCTTGCCTTTTGGGCACCGATGCTGTCCGCGACGGCATCGATATGCCGGGCCGCAGTTTGCGGCTGATCGTTTTCGACAGGGTGCCCTGGCCGCGCCCGGACATCGTCCATCGTTCGCGCCGTCAGGCCTTCGGCGGCCGTGAGTACGACGACATGCTGACCCGCCTCAGGCTCAAGCAGGCTTACGGGCGGCTGGTGCGGCGCGCCGATGATCGCGGGGTTTTTGTTTTGCTCGATCGGGGCCTGCCCTCGCGGCTGGCCGGCGCATTTCCCGAGGGCGTGGCGGTCCGCCGTCTTGGTCTTACCGAAGCGGTGGTCGAGACAAGGGAGTTCCTGGCTGCTGGCGGGTGATCCGCTTTAAACGTAAAAAAAGGGCCGCATCCATCGGATGCGGCCCTGGTAAGGGTTTTGCTTCGTCTCAGTGGGTAATCTAGAAGCCGCCCATGCCGCCCATGCCACCCATGCCACCCATGCCGCCTCCCATGTCGCCTCCCGGCATCATTGGGGCGTCTTTCTTCTCCGGTTTTTCGGCGATCATGGCTTCGGTGGTGACCAACAATCCGGCAACGGAAGCGGCATCTTGAAGCGCCGTGCGGACCACCTTGGTGGGATCGAGCACACCGGCGGAAACCATGTCGGTGTATTTGCCGGTCTGGGCGTTAAAGCCAAAACTCAGGCTTTTGTTTTCCAAAAGCTTGCCGGCTACGACGGCGCCGTCTTCGCCGGCGTTCTCGGCGATCTGCCGGACCGGGATCTGGAGGCAGCGGCGGATGATTTCGACGCCGACCCTTTGATCCTCGTTACCGGGCTTGATCTTGTTGAGCACCTTGGCGGAATAAAGCAAGGCCACGCCGCCGCCGGCGACAACCCCTTCCTCGACCGCCGCGCGGGTGGCGTGGAGGGCATCATCTACACGGTCCTTCTTTTCCTTGACCTCGGTTTCGGTGGCTCCGCCGACGCGAAGAACAGCGACCCCGCCGGCCAGCTTGGCCAGCCGTTCCTGCAATTTCTCGCGGTCATAGTCCGAGCTGGTTTCCTCGATCTGCGCCCGAATCTGCTTGCAGCGGCCCTGAATTTCCGACTTCTTGCCGGCCCCCTCGATGATCGTGCTTTCTTCCTTGGTGATGTGCACCCTTTTGGCGGTTCCCAGCATATCCAAGG
>DASCPW010000127.1:0-9201 GCA_036012725.1 Rhodospirillales bacterium | reverse complement strand
CCGAAAACTATTGTTTCGGGGCAGACGACCGAGGAGGCAGCCGATATCCTTTCCGAACTGGCGCGCGCCATCCTCAATCAGCGGGATATGCAGATAGGCGGTAGTGCCCTGACTATCGAGGGGATGGTGCGGGAGATGTTGCGCCCGGTCCTACGGGAGTGGCTGGACCGTAATCTGCCCTACCTGATCGAACGTCTCGTCAAAAAGGAAATTGATCATATGATCAACCGGGCGGAAAAGCTGGATTTGTAAGCCTTCCGGCTTGACCTGATGGCAAAATCACATTAGCCCTATCGGGCTGGGAAATTCGACCGCATTCCACACCAGTAAAGGACGGTTCAGCGATGCTGGACAAAACCTATCGGCCCGTTGAGGTCGAGGAAAAACGTTATTCCGCCTGGCAGCGCTCGGACGCTTTTGCTTGTGGTCGGCGGCCTGACGCCGACCCTTATGCCATCGTCATCCCGCCGCCCAATGTCACCGGCAGCCTGCACATGGGTCATGCCCTCAACAGCACCTTGCAGGACATCATTACCCGCTACCGGCGCATGAAGGGCGATGATGTTCTTTGGCAGCCGGGTACCGATCATGCCGGCATCGCCACCCAAATAGTTGTCGAACGGCAACTGGAAAAGGACGACCTGAGCCGTCACCACCTTGGCCGCGAAAAGTTCGTCGAGCGCATCTGGAAAGGGAAGGAAGAATCGGGTGGCGCCATCACTGACCAGCTCAAGCGCTTGGGCGCGTCGTGCGACTGGTCGCGTCAGCGCTTCACCATGGACGAAGGTCTGTCGTCAGCCGTCCGTAAGGTTTTCGTTGAGCTTTATAAAGAGGGCCTGATCTATCGGGATAAGCGGTTGGTCAACTGGGATCCCTTGTTGCACACCGCCATTTCGGACCTGGAGGTGGAGCAGCGCGAGGTCCATGGCCAGATGTGGTATTTCAGGTACCCTGTTGAAGACCGGCAAGGTGTTTTCGTTACCGTCGCCACTACCCGTCCAGAGACCATGTTGGGCGATACCGCCGTTGCTGTCCATCCCGATGATGATCGTTATCGGCATCTCATCGGCGCTAATTGTATCTTGCCTATTGCCGACCGGCCCATTCCCATCGTCGCCGACGAATATGCTGATCCGACCAAGGGCAGCGGCGCGGTGAAGATCACTCCGGCTCATGATTTTAACGACTTCGAGGTCGGCCGGCGCCACGATCTGGCGATGATTAACGTCTTGGACGGTGAGGCGCGGATGAACGACAACGCGCCGGAACATTACCGGGGTGTCGATCGCTTTGAGGCCCGCGACGCCATCGTCAAGGAAATGGAATCCCTGGGCTTCTTGGAAAAGATCGAGGATAACCTGATGATGGTGCCCTATGGGGACCGCTCTGGCGTTGTTATCGAACCCTGGCTTACCGACCAGTGGTTCGTCGATGCTGGGCGTCTTGCCGGGCCGGCCATCGAGGCGGTGGAGAAGGGCGACACCCGGTTTGTGCCAAAGCAGTGGGAGAAAACTTATTTCGAGTGGATGCACAACATCCAGCCCTGGTGCATCTCCCGGCAGATTTGGTGGGGGCATCAGATTCCCGCTTGGTACGGGCCAGATGGCGAAGTCTTTGTCGAAATGTCGGAGGAGAAGGCTCTGGAGGCTGCTGGCGAGCATTACGGCAAGGAGGTGAAACTGGTCCGCGACGACGACGTTCTCGATACTTGGTTCTCATCGGCGCTGTGGCCGTTCTCGACCCTCGGCTGGCCCGCCGATTGCCCCGAGGTCAAGCGTTACTATCCCACCGACGTCCTGGTAACTGGTTTTGATATCATTTTCTTCTGGGTCGCCAGGATGATGATGATGGGGCTGCATTTCCTCGGCTCCGTGCCGTTTCATACTGTTTACATTCATGCCCTGGTCCGCGACGAGAAGGGGCAAAAAATGTCGAAATCAAAGGGCAATGTCATCGATCCTATCGAGTTGATCGATAAATACGGAGCCGATGCGTTGCGTTTCACGCTGACTGCTTTCGCCGCCCAGGGCCGCGATGTCAAGATGTCGGAAAGCCGGGTCGAGGGCTACCGTAATTTTGCCACCAAGCTATGGAACGCGGCACGGTTTTGCCAGATCAACGGCTGCGATCTCGGGCCCGGTTTTGATCCGCTCTCGGCCGGTTTGACGGTTAATCGTTGGATTATAGGCAAGCTCGCCGAAACCGCCACCACGACCACCGCTGCCATCGAAGACTATCGTTTCAACGAGGCGGCGGCGGCGCTTTATCAATTCACCTGGGGAACCTTTTGCGACTGGTACCTGGAATTTACCAAACCCATATTCCAGGGTACCGACGGTAAGGCCGTCAAGGAAACCCGCGCCGTCACTGCCTGGATCCTCGAGCGGCTTTTGCATTTGCTTCACCCCATCATTCCCTACATTACCGAGGAACTGTGGCAAGAGTTGACGATTGAGAGCCATGGCCCCTTGATTACCGCCCCATGGCCGGACCTGACGGCAACGCTGATCGATGAAGCGGCGGCGGAGGAAATGGACTGGGTGGTGCGCCTGATCTCCAACGTTCGAGCCATTCGCGCCGAGATGAACGTCCCGGCGGCGGCGAAAACCCCACTTTTGCTCAAGGACTTGAGCGCCGCCTCTACGGCTCGCATGGAAACCCATCGCGATCTCATTATCACACTGGCGCGGCTGGCGTCGATCGAACCCTTGGACGGCGGAGCGCCGAAAGGCGCCGTCCAGGATGTCCTTGACGAAGCGACGGTGATTCTGCCCCTTGCCGAGGTAATCGACATGGTGGCGGAAAAGGCCCGCCTGGGGAAGGAAATTGCAAGGCTTGACGGCGAAATCGACAAACACGACCGCAAGCTCGCCAACGCCAATTTCACCGCCAAGGCACCGGCAGCCATTGTCGATACCGAACGCCAGCGCCGCGCCGAAGCGGACCGGGCGCGAAGCAAACTCGCCGAGGCCTTGAACCGCCTGGCTTCGATGTAGCACCGCTCGCCGAGGCGGCGGTCGATGGTATCAATGAAACAAGGCTAGAATGGAATTGATTGTCTATTGCCTTTCGTTCGAGGTGGCGCTCAAGGCCGGACCCGACGTCGCCGATGTCACCGGCGAAATTAGCCGTATCGTCGCCGCCTCCGGTGTTGGCGAGGGCTCGGCTCACGCCACGGTCATCGGCTCGACCGGCTCGCTAACCACTATCGAGTATGAAGCGGGAGCGGTGGAGGATTTCAAGCGGGCCATCGAGCGGCTGGCGCCGCCGGGAATCGAATACGCCCACGAACTGGCTTGGCACGACGGTAATGGCCATAGTCACGTCCAGGCGGCACTGATGGGGCCGTCGCTGGTGCTGCCGGTCCGCGGCGCAAACGTCCGCCTCGGAACCTGGCAACAGGCCGTCCTTGTCAACCACGATGCCCGCGCCCGACAAAGAACCGTCGAGGTTACGATCCTGGGTCAGGGATAAGGCAATTTTGAGGCCGTTGCCAGTGCTCGTGGGGGGGTAAGCGCCGATGGACGCGGCGGCGGATCGGCGTTACGTTAATGACGCCTTAATGAATAACCTGAACAATCGGCGTCAACGGGAATTAAGTTCGAATGACTGTCATGTCGTGGACAGATTGGAAATTATGGTTTTCGTTTCATGGCCGGGCCTTGCGGCCAATCATCTAGATGGCGCGGTAATTGGCGTTTCCCGTATCGGACGGGTGGGAAATGGTGATGGCTGACGAAGACGATTCACAAGACGCCGACGCTGACGCTGACGCCGACGCCGACGTTCCAACTCCGGATGCCGACAACGAAGTGCTTGCCCCCGCCGATGCCAAGGTCAAGATCGAAGCCGCCTACAATGTTTCCATCGACATCATCGCCGTTCTCGGAACGGCGTCCATGAAAGTAGGCCAGATTCTCAAATTAGGCCGTGGCACTGTCGTCGAGTTGGACCGGTGCGTCGGCGATTCGATTGAGCTTCGCGCCGAAAATCAGCTGGTGGCCAAGGGCGAGGTGGTTGTCATCGAAGACACGCTGGGCATTACCATAACCGAGGTCATCAAAAGGTAAAGAAATTCGGTGACAGCATACTTAATTCCAGTTATTTGGACAACCTCTAGGCACTCTGTCAGCGAATTTAAGGGTTCATAGAGCCATATGGTATAGGAGCTCTCGTGCATCCATTGCGGATGAGCGTCAAAGCCGCTTGTGGGTGGCGTTCGACGAGGATACGGACCTTCCTTGCCAAAGAGGCGTTGAGCTGGGAATCAACCTTGTTGACGTCGATAGTACCGACGTCGGTCGCGGCTTTGATTGCAGGCGGATTGTCTTTATTGATGCTTACCGCCATGCCCTTATCCCGCCAGGAGCGTTTTCCGCCACAGTTCAAAGGCGCTCTTCTTGCCGCCGCTCCAATGCTTTCCACCCATTCAAACATGGCAATTCCCATGGCCATTGGCCACCCCATGGCCGTGTCGCTGATTGGATGGAACCGGTGAGGGGATTGGAGGGCGCATGAACCCTTTGATGCCGAGAAAAAACCCCTTGCTGCAGGACGAACCGCCACCGCCGGTGGACGCGCATGGAAATCCGCCGGTGGAGCAACGGGCGGACTTCGTGGTCAAGCGTTTGGAGTAATTCATCCGCGAAGGCCGCACCGATAGCGAGGGTTTCTCGTTTCGCCAGTGGCAAGACATGGCACGGACGGAAATCGCCAACGCCCTCATCGCCGCCGAAAACAGCACCCAAGACGATGATGTGGTGACAAAAAAGACTGCTATTCAGCATCGCTTACGCCCTGGTCACCATCGGTTTCTGGGGAGCCGCCATGGCCTTCGACAAGGCCAACTACCTGGTTACCGCCATCATCTGCGGCATCGCCGGCTTTTGGTTGTTCGCCATCGTTGGGGAATGGCAAATCCGCAAGGCGGTGAAAGCGCATACAGCCCGCAAACGTGCTAAAGGCCTGCGCCGGGTGGAAAACCTGACGCGGCGGATTAGACAGATGGAAAAGGAACTCAAAAGCGAGGAAAAGCAACTGGAGGAGCAGCTTAAAAAAGAGTTTAAAAAGGTGGTGAAAAAGAAATTCGACGGCGAGATTGATTTTTGATCTCTTTCAGGCTGTAAAGTCGGCTAACCTCGAATCCCTGTTGGCTCGGAGGCGACGGGCAACAACAAGAAAGGATGACCGGAATGCCAGAATATCGCTCAAGGACATCAACGCACGGCCGCAACATGGCCGGCGCGCGCGGTCTGTGGCGCGCCACAGGCATGACCGATGATGACTTCGGCAAGCCGATCATCGCCGTTGTCAACTCCTTCACCCAGTTCGTTCCGGGTCATGTGCATTTGCGGGACTTAGGCTCATTGGTGGCTGGCCAAATCGAGGCGGCGGGCGGTGTTGCCAAGGAGTTCAACACCATTGCCATCGACGACGGCATCGCCATGGGCCACGGCGGCATGCTCTATTCGCTTCCAAGCCGGGAAATCATTGCCGATTCGGTGGAATACATGCTCAACGCCCATTGCGCAGACGCCATGGTCTGCATTTCCAACTGCGACAAGATCACGCCCGGCATGCTGATGGCGGCCATGCGTCTCAATATTCCGACGGTGATGGTTTCCGGCGGTCCGATGGAGGCCGGCAAGGTCCGCGTCGGCGGCGAGGAAAAGACGGTCGATCTGATCGATGCGATGATCGAGGCCGCCAATCCGCAAACTTCCGACGAACTCGCCTTGGCCTATGAGCGCTCGTCTTGCCCCACCTGCGGGTCCTGTTCGGGCATGTTTACGGCCAATTCCATGAACTGCCTGGCCGAGGCAATCGGCCTTGCCTTACCTGGTAACGGCAGTCTTTTGGCCACCCACGCCACCCGCAGGGAGTTGTTTATAAGAGCCGGTCACCTGATCGTGGAATTATGCAAGCGCCACTACGAAAACGAGGATAGTACGATCCTGCCACGTGCCGTCGCAAGTTTGGCGGCTTTCGAGAACGCGATGAGCGTCGATATTGCCATGGGCGGGTCCACCAATACCGTTTTGCACTTGCTCGCCATGGCTTGGGAGGCGGGTGTCGATTTTACCATGAAGGACATAGACCGGTTGTCACGCCGGATTCCCAATTTGTGCAAGGTAGCTCCATCTTCATCGGATTATCATCTGGAAGACGTGCATCGGGCCGGCGGCATCATGGCGATTCTCGGTCAGTTGGAGAAAGGCGGCCTTATCAACCGCGACGTGCCGACGGTGCATACACCGACCATGGGCGAGGCAATCGACGCCTTTGATATTTCCCGCGCCGACGGCGAGGCGGTGCAACGTTTTTTCATGGCGGCCCCGGGCGGCGTGCCGAGCTTGCAAGCATTCAGCCAATCAAATTTCTACAATTCCCCCGACCTCGACCGCCAAGCGGGCTGCGTGCGCGACATCGGGCACGCCTATTCCGCCGACGGCGGCCTCGCCGTTCTTTTCGGCAACATTGCCGTTGATGGCTGCATCGTCAAAACCGCCGGTGTCGGCGCCGGAAACTTGACGTTTTCCGGCCCGGCCGTCGTTACCGAAAGCCAGGAAGACGCTAATGCCAAAATCCTAGGCGGCAAGGTCAAGAAGGGTGACGTTGTCATTATCCGTTACGAAGGCCCCCGCGGCGGCCCCGGCATGCAGGAAATGCTCTATCCGACGAGTTACCTCAAGTCCGTTGGCCTCGGCAAGGACTGCGCCCTTGTCACCGACGGCAGGTTTTCAGGCGGTACGTCGGGCCTGTCCATTGGCCATGTCTCGCCGGAAGCCGCCGCCGGTGGCGCCATTGGCCTTATCGAGGAGGGGGATATCATTGATATCAATATTCCAGGCCGCTCGATCAACGTCGCTCTCGACGAGGGCGTCCTCGCCGAACGCCGCAAAACGATGGAGGGCAGGGGGGCGAAAGTCTGGCGGCCGACCAAGCGCCACCGCCAAGTCTCGGCCTCCTTGCTGGCTTATGCCGCCTTGACCACCAGCGCATCAAAAGGCGCTGTCAGGGATGTCCATCAAGCCGATGATCTTGATTGATGCTCCTTGGTATAAAGCGGCGGGATCAATCCCTCAGTCCGCACCACGCCGGCGTGTGATCCGAGGTTTTCTCCCGGCCCCGCCAGTGGCGGTCGATTTGGCAGACTTCGAGGCGGTCGGTGGCCTGGGGCGAGAGCAAGAGATGGTCGATACGCGCGCCCTGGTCCCGGGACCAGGCGCCACCGCGGTAATCCCACCAACTGTAATGCCCGCCTTCCGGGTTTAGCGCCCGGAAGGCGTCGGTCAGTCCAAGGTGCATGATTTTGCGCAAGGCGGCACGGGATTCAGGGCGAAATAAGGCATCGTCTCGCCATTTTTCGGGATCGTAAACGTCATCCGCCTCCGGAATGACATTGTAATCGCCGCCGAGCACACAGGCGTCCTCGCCGGCGAGCAAAGTCCGGACATGGGCGTAAAGGCGTTCCATCCAGGCCAGCTTGTAGGTGTATTTTTCACCCGGCGCTGGGTTGCCGTTGGGGAGGTAAATGGAGGCGACGCGGACATTTCCCGTCACTGCCTCGAGGTAGCGGGCCTGGGTGTCTGTTTCGTCTCCCGGCAGGGAGGTCCGCTCCACCTCGATGGGATGTTTGGACAGCACGGCGACGCCGTTATAGGTCTTTTGCCCGACAACAGCGATATTATATCCGAGATCGCTGATTTCCATCTCCGGGAAGGCCTCGTCCAAGCACTTGATTTCCTGCAGTAGCGCTACGTCGGGGGAGGTGTCGGCAAGCCAGTCGAGCGCGACCGGCAGCCGCGCCTTGATGGAATTGACATTCCAGGTAGCAATTTTGATCATCGGCTTGACGTCTTTGAACGGCCGGATATCCTGGTTTCTAGCAGTTTTCAATGCCGCTCAAAGTAGAGTTGACAAAGGCGGGTCGTTCTTAAGGCGTCACATGCCAAGGGAGGCATCAATGGGTGGTGACGCCGCCGACATCCTCGTCGTCCGGGGTGGCGTTGGCCAATCGGCTTGCTTCCAACTCGGCTTTCTCGTCCCATTCGATGGCAGTGAGCTTCGAAACCAGGGCATTTTCCAGCACTTCGTCAACGGTGGCGACCGAGATCAGTGTCAATCCCCGTTTGACGTTGTCGGGAATCTCTGCCAGATCCTTTTCGTTTTCCTGGGGTATCAGCACCGTTGAAATTCCGCCGCGCAAAGCCGCCAGCAGTTTCTCCTTGAGGCCGCCGATCGGAAATACCCGTCCGCGAAGGGTGACTTCTCCGGTCATGGCGACATCCTTGCGCACGGCGATGCCGGTGAGCACGGAAACAATGGACGTCACCATGGCGACCCCCGCCGACGGGCCGTCCTTTGGCGTTGCTCCTTCCGGCACATGAACGTGGATATCCTTTCGGGTAAAGAGCGTAGGCGCGATGCCGAACTCGACGGCCCGCGACTGGACATAGGACTTAGACGCCTGAATCGACTCCTGCATGACATCGCCCAACTTGCCGGTGATCGTCATCCTGCCCTTGCCGGGCACCATTACCGCCTCGATGGACAGCAACTCGCCGCCAACTTCGGTCCAGGCGAGCCCAGTGGTGACGCCCACCAGGTCTTCCGATTCGATCTCGCCGAAACGATGGCGGCGAACGCCTGAGTATTTGCCGAGATTGCGCCGGGTAATATTGATTCCCGACCGATCCCCCATAAGGATTTCCTTGATCGCCTTGCGGGTCAGGTTGGCGATTTCGCGTTCCAAATTGCGGACGCCCGCTTCGCGCGTATAAAAGCGGATGATGTCTCTGATGGCGGCGTCGGAAATGGACCACTCATTTTTTTTCAAGCCATGCGCCTTGATCTGCTTGATGAGTAAGTGGCGCTTGGCGATCTCGACTTTCTCGTCCTCGGTGTAGCCGGAGATACGGATGATCTCCATGCGATCCAGCAAGGGCGGGGGAATGTTCATGGTGTTGGCGGTGGTGATGAACAGAACGTCTGACAGGTCGTAGTCCACTTCCAGGTAGTGATCGTTGAAACTATGGTTCTGCTCGGGGTCGAGAACCTCCAGCAAGGCGGAAGCAGGGTCACCACGCCAGTCCTGACCCATTTTGTCCACCTCGTCGAGAAGAAACAGCGGGTTGGAGGCCTTGGCTTTTTTCATGCCCTGGAGAATCTTGCCGGGCATGGAACCGATGTAAGTGCGCC
>DASCPW010000126.1:0-15222 GCA_036012725.1 Rhodospirillales bacterium | reverse complement strand
ATATATTATAAGATAGATTAGTCATATATATTAAATGTATATTTAATAGTAGTTATAATTTATATTATGGATAGAATGTATTAAAAAAATCAAAGGCTTTTGTGACCTATTTTTATCGTGAAGAAGAGGCCGACCCGCCGATATCCTCTGTCAATGTCGGCAAAAGCAAACGAAGATCAAGGCCATGTCGCCGGAGGCGCGGGCCACTAGCCATCTTGCCGTTGTCGATGGCGAAAAAAGTGCCTATAAAGTCCATATTACAAAGGGTTATTTGGTTTGCAAAAAGAATATTTGGAGTTGACGCGGCTGATCGAGCGGCTGCATCGGCGCTTCCTTGATGTGATCAGGACCGAGATCAACCGGCTTGGCGTTCTGGACCTATTCCCAGTACACCCATCTTCGCGAGATGTCCCCCCTGCCCATCGGGGCTATGGTCAAGATGGGCGATGAAATTGGCAAAACAAGCAATAGCGGTAAAATGAGCAGGAGAGTGCGCCGAGACGCCCTCCATTTTGCCATCTTTTACAGCGCCCGTCTCGAATGGTCCCATGACGGCGTGGTGGTGACTCCAAAAGATGGATATTTCATGGACCCGAATGCCTTTTATCACCTTCGGCCTCCCTATGATTCTCAATCTCTGCTGAGCTTGCCGAAGGATCAAAGGGCCATCCCGGTACCGTACATGAACAAGGACGGTTTGCGCCAGCCGCCCGACACCAAGCGCATTTGGCCTCACCCTTGTGAATGAAAGGGCAGCCCGGTCCTAAACGGGAAAGGCTATAACGCCGATGACGGTTTCATGACCGGCAAGCAGTCCGGCGTAGAGGGCGCCCGCCGTCAGCCATCGCCAAACGCCGATTTGAATCAGGGCCCTGCCCAGCGGTGTGCGCCGGGTATTGGCCAGCAACCGCCGCCTAGCCTCAACGCCAAGGGTTCGCTTGCATTTGTGGTCCAGGCTGGCAGGGCCGATCAGGGCGAGCAGCAACAGCAAGCCAAATAACAGGACACTGGCGAAGTCGCCATTGGGAACCAGGTGAGCGATCGCCCAGAGCGCCATTCCCCAAATGACGGGATGGCGGGTGACGGCGACAATGCCCGGCCGCGCCGGGTCGAACTTCCGCGCCCCGGCGCCAATGGAAAACGGGTTGGGCGAGCTCAGCCCTGCCGCCACCAGCAGGCAGGCCACCGGCATGATGCTTAATGGCGCCCAGCGCATCCAGGGCAATTGCGGCCAAAGTTCAATGTAAGGGGCGTTGACGTAAGCAAGGCCAAGCCACGCGACGACGGCTAGGCTGAGAAGGGAATAGAGGATCATGAAGGTTCGCTGGCCGGTGACGCGAACCAGTCCGTTACGCAACGGACCTATGGTCGACAACAAGTGCGTGGCAAGGAAGAGGCCGATGGCGAGGACGAGTTCAGTCATGGCTGCGGATATTAAGTTAACACGTAACCCCAAAATTCGTGGACTATTCCTTATCCTTTCACGGGCCTTGTCGCCATCGCCGCTTAACGCTATGTGGTTGGGCATGATTTCTCGGCAAAAGCCGACTGTCCGGTAAGAAACACCGCCAAGGCAACAACAACAGCCGCCCACATTCGGGCCATTAGACCAGGTTCCAGGAACACATGGTCCGTGAAGTCTGACACAAACGCCGATGGGGGGGGAAGGCTGTGGTCGAGGAATGTCGGTTCGGGGTCAAAGCCGGCACTTTGTAGCGGAGCCTTCAAAGGTTCGAAACGTGGCAGTAAGCAGCCCCTCGGTTCATGACTGCAGTTTTTAGGTTCGGCCGCTGCCGGCCGGCGCGCCCAGCACCGTTTCCACTAGCCTTGCCCAGTAGCTGGCGCCGATCACCAAAATCTCGTCGTTGAAATCGTACTTCGAGGCGTGTAGGGGCGGCGAGTTTTCGCCGGCGCCGATCAGGACGTAGCAGCCGGGGACGTGCTCCAGCATGTAGGCGAAATCCTCGGCGCCCATGCTGGGTGGAGTGTCGGTATCGACGTTGCCAGGCCCGACCACGGCGGCGGCGGCTTCGGCGGCGGCCTCGGCTTCCTTCGGATGGTTGACCATTGATGGATAGAGACGCTCGTAACGGACCTCGGCGGTAAGTCCGTGGGCGGCGGCGATATGGTTGGCGATCAGGCGCATTCTTGCCTCGATCATGTCGTGCGTCGCCTTAAGGAACGAGCGCGCGGTGCCGCCAAGAACGGCGCTGTCCGGGATCGTGTTGGTGGTCTCGCCGGCCCGCAACCGGGTTACCGTGAGGAGCGCCGAATCGACCGGATTGGCGATTCGGCTGACGATGGTCTGGAGAGCCGAGACCATCTCGCAGGCCGCCGGGATGGGATCGGCGCCCAAATGCGGCATGGCGGCATGCGCCCCTTTGCCGGTGATGGTGATCTCGAAGATGTCGCAGGCCGCCGTCATGGCGCCGGTACGCAAGGCAAACCGGCCGACGGGCAGCCCCGGCCAGTTGTGCATGCCATAGACACCGTCAACGGGGAACTTGTCGAAAAGCCCGTCCTCGACCATTACCCGGCCGCCGCCTTTGATTTCCTCGGCCGGCTGGAATATGAAATGCACGGTCCCCTTGAAGCGGCGGCTCCCGGCCAGATAACGGGCGGCGCCCAAGAGCATGGCGGCGTGGCCGTCGTGGCCACAGGCGTGCATCTTGCCACCGAGAGTGGATTTGTGGGCAAAATCATTGGCCTCGGAAACGCCAAGGGCGTCCATGTCGGCGCGCAGGCCGATGGCCGGCCCATTGCCGTCTTTGATCGTTCCGACGATGCCGGTGGTGGCCAGTCCGCGGTGGACCTGGATGCCGAAACCGTCAAGCTTGGCGGCGATGAAATCGGCGCTGTGCTGTTCCTCGAAAGCGGTCTCGGGATGGGCGTGCAGGCGCCGCCGCCAGGCGGTCATGTCGGCATGGAATTCGGCGATTTGGTCGATGACGTGCAAAATAGCGCTCATGGCAAGGATCAATGGAGCCATCTTTTCAGATACCAAGCCTGCGATCAACGCGGGAAATTAACGGCAAGGGACGGTTTCCGGTTGACCCGGGACGCCGACGGCGGCAGCTTCCCAAACAGGTTCTCGCGGCGTGATGGAAAGACCGGGCGCATGGATCGGAAACAAATTTTTGATGTCATCGTCATCGGTAGCGGCGCCGCCGGTCTTGGTTTGACGCTGGAAGTGGCTCCCCACGCCTCCGTCGCGGTGCTGTCGAAGGGGTCGCTTGAGGAAAGCAACACCTACTACGCCCAAGGCGGCATCGCCGCTGTTCTCAGTGAAACGGATTCCGTCGAATCCCATATTGAGGACACGTTGAACGCGGGAGCCGGTCTCTGCGACGAGGAAACGGTCCGTTTCGTGGTCGAAAATGGCGCCCAGGCGATCCACCGGCTGGCCGGGATGGGAGTCGGGTTCAGCCGTCAGAGCGACAACTCCGGCGCCCGAAACTTCCACCTGACCCGCGAAGGCGGGCACAGCCACCGCCGCGTCGTTCATGCCGCCGACGCCACCGGCAAGGCCGTCGAGACGACATTGATCGAGCAAGTCCGCTCCCAGGACAGCGTCACCTTGCTGGAACACCACAACGCTGTCGACCTCATCTGTGGCAAGCAAAAGGATAGCAGTCGTTGCGTCGGCGTCTATGCCCTCGACGGGCGGCGGGGAAAAGTCACGGCCTATGGCGCCCGCGCCGTCGTTCTGGCAACCGGCGGCGCCAGCAAGGTCTACCTTTACACAAGCAACCCCGACGGCTCAACCGGCGACGGCATCGCCCTTGCCTGGCGGGCAGGATGCCGGGTGACGAACCTGGAATTCACCCAGTTCCACCCGACCTGTCTCTATCATCCGGACGCAAAATCCTTCCTCGTCACCGAGGCTGTCAGGGGCGAAGGAGGCAAGCTTTTGCGCCCCGATGGAAGCCGGTTCATGGATGATTTCGACAAGGGCGGGGAACTCGCCCCCCGGGACGTTGTCGCTCGTGCCATCGATTATGAAATGAAACGTCTCGGCATTGATTGCGTATATCTCGACATCAGCCACAAGCCTGCCGCTTTCATCAAGAGCCATTTCCCGACGATTTACGAACGTTGCCGGCAATTGGGATTCGACATGACCAAGGAACCGCTGCCCGTGGTCCCCGCCGCCCACTACACATGCGGCGGCGTCACCACAGATCTCGACGGGCGCACGGACATCAATGGACTTTACGCCGTCGGCGAGGTCGCCTGGACCGGATTGCACGGCGCCAACCGCATCGCCAGCAATTCATTGTTGGAATGCCTGGTGATGTCGGCGGCCGCCGGCCGGGACATTGTCCGGCGGCTGCCGGAAATCACCGGTCCGCCGGACTTGCGGCCTTGGGACGAAAGCTGGGTGGAGAATTCCGATGAGGAAGTCGTCGTTTCCCATAACTGGGACGAACTGCGCCGTTTCATGTGGGACTATGTGGGCATCGTGCGGACGACCAAGCGCTTGCGGCGAGCCGAGCGGCGAGCCGAGCTACTGCTCTCGGAAATTGCCGAATACTACGGCAACTTCCACATCGCCAATGACCTTTTGGAGCTCAGGAACCTGGCCCTGGTTGCCCATCTCATCATCCGCTCGGCACTTGAGCGCCGGGAAAGCCGCGGCCTTCACAATACTCTCGATTACCCAGGGCTGGACGATAGCGCGCTGCCCCGCGATACCGTGCTGGACCCCGCCGTTGGGGCTACGGGCGAGCCATGAAATTGTCGGCGGGAGCATCGATCGGCGACGACGGGGTATGGTCCCAGGTCATCAGCCGGCCCGAGGGAGCACACCAGCGGCCCGGCCTGTTTCTCGACCGTGACGGCGCCGTCGTCGAGGAAGCAGATTACCTGAGGAGGCCCGAGGATGTCCGGCTGATCCCCGGCGCCGCCCAAGTCATCGCCCAGGCCAACCGCTTGGACTTGCCGGTGGCTATTGTCACTAACCAGGCCGGCATTGCCTATGGGCTTTACGGCTGGGATGAGTTCATCGCCGTCGAAAAGAAGATTCACAGTGAATTGGCAACGGCGGGAGCCTTCGTCAATGGCGTTTTCGCCTGTCCGCATCATCAAAATGGCAGACCCCCTTTCAACCATCCGGACCATCCGGCGCGCAAGCCTAATCCGGGCATGTTGCTGGCCGCCGCCGACAGGCTCGGCATTGAGCTTGCCGCCTCGTGGATCGTTGGCGACCGGGCCAGCGACCTGCTGGCCGGAAAGAACGCCGGGCTGGCTGGGGGAATGCATGTCATCACCGGCCACGGCGCCGACAAGGGGGAACGGCAAGCGGCGCTGGCGCTGGCCGAAGATGGCTTCCAGGTATTGGGGGCGCCGGCCATAGCCGATGCCTTGACCGAGCTGGCGTTGTTGAAGGGATAGATCCCAGGCTGCGAGGCTTTTCTTACGGCGACAATTCTACTCTTGGTTGCCGGCGGCGCAGTAGCTATCCTTGGCGGCGCCGGCCGGGTGTCTTTTTCGAGCGAGGATGCCAGTGGAAAAGTTCATAGACCCCGCCTTCCTAGAGGCGAAACTGAGCGAAATTATCGCCTGGCTTCAGGCCAATATCCTCGTCCTCAGCACCGCCATCCAGTTGACCGTTGTCGTCATCGCCTTCGTGATCGCCTGGGTCGCCGCCAGCCGTTTTAAAGGGTGGCTGGAAAAGGGCCTGGATTACCCCTGGTACGAACGCTTCGTCCGGCCCGCCACCAAGGCGCTGGCGCCTTTGAGCCTGCCGGTTCTGTGGCTGATGCTTCAATGGTTTTCCGTCTTTGCCGCCGACAATGCCGGTTGGCCGAACCGTCTGATCGAGATCGTCGTCAGCTTGCTGACCGCCTGGGTCATCATCCGCCTGGCTTCGACCCTGATCCGCAACGCCACCTGGTCCAGGACCATCGCGCTGATGGCCTGGACCATCGCCGCGCTTAACATCACCGGGCTTCTCGAGTCGACCACCGCGGTACTCGACGGAATGGCCCTGGTTCTAGGCGAAGTCAGGATATCCCTACTCAGCGTCATCAAGGCGATTATCGCCCTGGCCATCTTGTTGTGGCTGGCGGGTTTTGTATCCGGGCTGATGGAACGGCGCTTGAGCGCCATGCAGGGGGTGACACCGGCGGCGGGGGTGTTGTTCGGCAAGCTGTTCCGTATCCTGCTGTTCACTGTCGCCGTCATCGTCGGGCTCGAATCCGTCGGCATAGACCTGACCGCATTTGCCGTTTTCTCGGGCGCCGTCGGCCTCGGCATCGGCTTTGGCCTGCAGAAGGTTTTCTCCAACCTGATCAGCGGCGTCATCTTGCTTATGGACCGCTCCGTCAAGCCGGGAGACGTGGTAGCCATCGGCGAAACCTACGGCTGGATCAACGCGATGAGCGCGCGCTACGTCTCGGTCATCACCCGCGACGGCACCGAACACCTTATCCCCAACGAAGAGTTGATCTCGCGGCAAGTAGAGAATTGGTCCCATTCCCACCGGCGGGTCCGGCTGCGCCTACCTATCGGAGTTTCCTACGGCAGCGACGTCAGAAAGGCGATTGATCTCGCCACGGAGGCGGCGGGCACGGTCAAACGCGTGCTGGATGATCCAGAGCCCGTTTGCCATCTGCTGGGCTTCGGCGACAACGCCGTCAATCTGGAGCTTAGGATCTGGGTCAAGGATCCGCAGGGCGGCCTCGTAAACGTCAAGGGCCAGGTTCTGCTGGAAATCTGGGACCGGTTCCACGATCACGGCATCGAATTCCCGTTCCCGCAGCGTGATCTCCACATCAAAAGCGCCGTGCCGATCACCGGCATCGCCGGACCGGAAGGGGCAAAATGAAGCGGTTCCGGGGTACCGGACAACAGGTTTAGGTCTATGCCGCCCGATAATGGAGAAATACGGAGATGAGCTAAGCGACGCCGGCTTCGAACCCGAAAAATGATAGATGAAGTTTTAGGGAACTTAGGCAGCCTAAGCGTTTTTCCAAAGTGCTATCTTTTACGCTTTGCCGCCTGGACGGTGATTTCCAGGCGGTTGAGGAATTCCGAACGGTTGGACGGGCTGAATGGCTTTGGTCCGCCGGTGATCTCACCGCTTTCGCGCAAGTCCCGCATCAGTTCGCGGTTGGCCAGCGCCATGCCGATGCCGTTTTCCGTAAACGGCTCTCCATTCGGCTTGATGGCCAGGGCGCCCCGTTGCAGGCATCGCGCCGCCAGCGGGATGTCGTTGGTGACGCAGATATCGGCTTTTTGAATATGCTGGGCGATCCAGTCATCGGCCGCGTCCGCGCCTTCGGCGACGATGACCAGTTCGACCAATGGATTTTGGCTGGGGCGGATGCCGCCATCGCAGACCAGATAGGCTTTCAGGCCGTGACGGGTGGCGACGCGCAGGGTCTCATCCTTGACCGGGCAGGCGTCCGCGTCGATGTAAATGTCCACCATGGAGGCGACCGTACTATGCCTTTCCGAAGGCCACGTTCACCTCGCCGATACCGGGGAATCGGGCGCTGATTCGGCGTGCCGGGCCGGCTGGGCGGAGCCCGGTCCACGATCCGGTGGTAATCACTTGACCACGGGCCAGGCCATGCCCCCGTTGGCCCAGGTGGTTGGCCATCCAAACGACGAGGCGGATCACGTCACCGGCCTTGTTGTCGCCAAGGTGGTCGAAGACGATCTCGTCGTCAAAAGTCATCCGCACCGGTTGCTCAGCAACCACCAGGCCGGGCCATCCCGCCCATGGAGGGCCGAGGACCAAAGCGCCGTTCAAGTTGTTATCGGCCAGTTTGCTCAGGGGATCGACGGTGTCCGGGTCGCGAAAGCGGCTCTCGTTGATTTCGATCGCCGGCAAGGCCGTCTCGATGGCGGCCATGACTTGGTCTTTTTCGTAAGGCTTGCTCTGTGGCGGCAGATCGGCACCGAACCGAAAAGCTATTTCGGATTCCATCCCGCGCATGGTGAAAGCTTGTGGATAGAGAGTGGCCGGGGAGTCGAATAACGTGCCCGCTAATAAGGGCGCGCAAATGGGGGTCGCGGTTTCGTTCGCCGCCCCCACCTTCCAGCCGAGGATGGGGCCAAGACGGGAGGCGACGGCATCCTGAATGGCATAGACCGCCTCGACGCTCCCCGGCCGGCAATCCTCCGGAAAGTTCTCGATCCGGCCTGAAATCCGGGCTTCAATCAAAAGTTCCGCCGCCGCCTGGGCGCCGCCGCCGTTCATGTCAGTCATGGGCATGTTCCTGATCTATCGGGGGAAAAGGATGATGATATTTAGGCAACGGCCTGGCGGGCCTGGCGTTTTCGCTCGTGCGGGCAGAGTGAGCGTTTGCGCAGGCGAATGAAGCTGGGCGTGACCTCGACCAGTTCGTCGTCCTGGATATAGGCGATGGTCTGTTCCAACGACATGCGCCGGGACGGCGTCAGGCAAACCGCCTCGTCGGTGCCAGAGGCCCGGATATTGGTCAACTGCTTGGCCTTCATGGGGTTGACCTCGAGGTCGTTGCGACGGCTGTTTTCGCCGATAATCATGCCTTCGTAAACGGCGACGCCGGCATCGATAAACATCGCGCCCCTCGCTTCCAGATTCATCAGCGCATAGGCGACGGAATTGCCGCCGGCATTGGAAATCAGCACCCCGTTGCGGCGCCCGGCAATGGGTCCGGCATGGGGGCCGTATTCTCGGAACATACGGTTCATGACGCCGGTGCCCCGCGTTTCGGTCATGAATTCACCGTGATAACCGATCAGGCCCCTTGAGGGGGCCACGAAACAGAGTCGCGTCTTGCCGCCGCCGGATGGGCGCATTTCCTCCAACCGGCCCTTGCGTTTCGAGATCGTCTCGACCACGGCGCCGGAAAATTCCTCATCCACATCGACCATTACTTCTTCAAATGGCTCCAGCACCTGCCTGCTCACCGGGTCCTCGCGGGTCAGCACCCGTGGCCGGCTGATGGACAGCTCGAACCCTTCGCGGCGCAGGGTCTCGATCAGGACGCCCAACTGCAACTCGCCGCGGCCCGCCACCTCGAAGCCGTTGCCGTCATCGATCTCGCGCACCCGGATGGCGACATTGCCTTCGGCTTCGGCCATCAGCCGCGCTCGGATGACCCGTGACGTCACTTTGTCGCCGTCGTGCCCGGCCATCGGTGAATCGTTGATGGAAAAGACCATTGCCAGGGTCGGTGGGTCGACTGGCTGGGCGGGAATCGGCTCGGTTACGCCAAGGTCGCAAAGCGTGTCGGCGACGGTCGCCGTCGGAAAGCCGGCGACGGAAATGATGTCGCCGGCCCACGCCTCCTTGACCTCGGCGCGGGCCGGCCCGCGAAAGGATTGCACCTTGGTGACGCGCACCTGTTCGATCAAGCCTGCTTCTTGGTTGAGGGCTTGCAAGGTGGCGTTGGCGGTGAGCGAACCCGAGGCAATGCGCCCGGTCAGCACCCGGCCGAGATAAGGGTCGCTTTCAAGCGTCGTCACCAGCATGCGGAAGGGACCGTCGGGCTCCACATCCGGCGCCGGGACGCGTTCCACGACCTTTTCGAACAGACAGGCCATGCCGTCGCCGCGAAGATCCGAGTCCTCGGATGCCCAGCCCTCCTTGGCGGAAGCGAAGAGGATCGGAAAATCCAGTTGTTCCTCGTTGGCGTCGATAATGACGAACAGATCGAAGACCTCGTCATGGACCGCGTCGGGCCTGGCGTCGGGCCTATCGATCTTGTTGACGACGACAATGGGCACGAGGCCAAGCGCCAAGGCTTTCTGGGTGACGAACTTGGTCTGCGGCATGGGGCCTTCGGAGGCATCGACCAGTAGCAGCACGCCGTCGACCATGCCCAGAATGCGTTCCACCTCGCCACCGAAATCGGCGTGGCCTGGGGTATCGACGATGTTGATGCGCACGCCTTTCCATTCCACCGACGCGCATTTTGAAAGAATGGTGATGCCCCGTTCCCTCTCCTGGTCGTTGCTGTCCATGACCCTTTCGGCGACCTGCTGGTTTTCGCGGTAGAGGCCGCTGTGGCGCAAGAGCGTGTCGACCAGGGTCGTCTTGCCATGGTCCACATGGGCGATGATGGCGATATTGCGGATTTCCAAGGTCTTAAATCCTTAACGGCCCGGCCCGGCATTGCGTGTGAACGGCACCCGGGCTGGCGGCAACGTTGACTTTTTCGGGAACCATGCCGGCCGTTGCGAGGGCCGGCCTGGTGGGCGCTTGATATAGGCTTCCGCCCGCCCGAGTCAAGGCCGCCGCCGCGCCGGGGCTGCTTGTCAGTCAGCCGTAAAAGCCTGAATCCCCGTTTGCGCTCGGCCCAGGATCAGGGCGTGGATGTCGTGGGTGCCTTCATAGGTATTGACGGTTTCCAGGTTCATCAGGTGGCGGATGACGTGAAACTCTCCATGCATGATCGTTGCATCTGGAGTAACCTAGGGAAACCGGGCTTCCGTCCCGGCAAGGCTGGCAGCAAGGGAATTTTTAAAATGGGCGGGCCATCAAGAAGCAAACTGTCATCCACCGATTTGCAGCAAAGGCTCGGGGCGGTCAAACTTTTGTCACTTGACGTCGATGGGGTGTTGACGGACGGCGGCCTCTATTTCACTGACGACGGCAGTCAACTTCGCAAGTTCAACGTCAAGGACGGAGAGGGCATCAAGCGTCTGCTCGAGGCGGCGGTCGAAGTCGTCATCATCTCCGCCGGCCAAGCCAAGTCCATTCTCAAAAGGGGGGAATCTCTGGGCCTTGAGCATGTCTTTATCGGTGTCGAGGACAAGCTGGCGGCGCTTTCGGCTTTGTGCTCGGAATTGGCCATGGAACTGGCCGATGTTGCCCATATGGGCGACGATCTCAACGATCTGTCGGTCCTCGAGGCCGTTGGCTTGCCGCTGAGCGTCGCCGACGCTATGCCGGAGGTGCGAAAACGCGCCCTTTACGTCACCGAAAGGGGCGGCGGCGAGGGCGCCGTGCGCGAAATCTGCGACCTTCTGCTGGCGGCCCGGAAATAGCGCTATCCGCCACGCCAGCGCCCGCCCAGGTCGTGCTCGATGGCGAAGTGATCAAGCACCCGGCCGATGGTTTGCTGCACGATGTCGGTGATGGTCTTGGGGCGGTGGTAAAAAGCCGGCATCGGCGGCAGGATCAAGGCGCCGAGTTCCAATGCCCGCTGCATCAGTTGCAAATGCCCTTTATGTAACGGCGTCTCGCGGACCATCAGCACCAGCGGCCGGCGTTCCTTGAGGGTAACGTCGGCGGCGCGGATCAAGAGATTATCGGCGTAACCGTTGGCGACACCCGACAAAGTCTTCATGGAACAAGGTGTGACGGCCATTCCTAGGGTCTGGAACGAGCCGCTGGCAATGATGGCGCCGACGTCGTTGATCTTGTGGACGGCGTCAGCTATCGCACCCAGGTCGTCCACGCCATACTCGGTTTCGATGGCTAGGGTGCGGGCGGCGGCGTCGCTGATGGTCAGATGGACGGGATGGCCCAGACGCTTCAGCGTCTGCACCATCTCGACACCGTAAATGGCGCCGCTCGCTCCGGAGATACCAACCACCAATGGCAAGGTCATGATCAATGATGGCCCCGGGCGGCCAGTGAGACAAGCGGTGTTTTCACCACTCGCGGCGGCGGCGAAAATCTCACAATCTGTTCTTGTCATGTCTTTCTTTGGTGAATTTCCCGACCCGGACCTCTTATGGCGGGACATGGACGCCGCCACCCGTTCGGGTGAGACAGCCTCGGTCGAGGCGCTTCTTAAGGAAATTCCCCTGGATGGCGAGGGCCGCCGCCGGATCGCCAAAACGGCGCGCCGCCTGGTCGAGAAAATACGCCGTCGGGGGGCCGGCCAGGGGGGGGGCTCCACGCCTTTCTTCACGAATACGAATTGTCCAACCAGGAAGGTATCGTGTTGATGTGTCTGGCCGAAACGCTGTTGCGCATTCCCGACGCCGAGACCGCCAACCGCCTAATCCGCGATAAGCTTGCCGAAGCCGATTGGCAGGGGCATCTTCATAAAGTTCATCCAAGAGATTCTTTGAATTTATCGTAATACGCTAATCCTGACTATGTAAGAGCAATAATTATTAAAGTTCGCCTCTGGTATATTCTATGGTTTAAGAATCGGGTTCAAAACGATGCATTTGATTTCAAGCGGTTTGCCAGCCGCCTCCTGTTATTCGGATAGGCTCTTGAGAGCGGTCGATTGCTGCAATCGGTAAAAGAGGCTATAGAAATCCGATGCTGATGCGCCGGTATCTAATTTTAGGCCTTAGCCTTTCTTTTGCTTTCCTCGCCGCTGGCTGTTCCTGGCCGCCTCCCTACGTGTTCAAAAAGGGCGAGTTCAACAGGCAACGGGAATCGTTCGGCAAGGAGCCTACCGATATCACCAGTGTCATCATCTGTTACAATAAACGCGGCTCGACCCCGCGGCAGATCAGGGATTTGGCAGTTGCCGAATGCGCAAAATTCAACAAGGTGGCCGAATTCGAGCACCAGGACCACAAAACCTGCCCCCTGTCGACACCGGTCAGCGCCTATTTTTTCTGTCACAAGGCTAGCCCCGGAAAATGAGGGGGGAGGGCGTGAATCAGGAGTTGAGAGGCACCCGCAACATGGCGTTAAGGGTGCAAGGGCAAATTTCACCAACGGAACCAGAAACCATCTTGCCCAACGTTGATGTTCCGGCCTACGCTCGCCAATGGCTTCGGCCGGTCCATCAACTTAAACCGCGCCAAACTCTAACTTAAGCGGTGGACCACTTAATGAGGGCAGGCCACTAAGGGGAGAATACTTCGTGGTAATGATCAAACTCGCCAATGACTGCTCTGTTCGGCCCAATCGCCTTCAGCGGCAAATTCCGTGGCAAGTGCTGGCATGACGGGGGATTTTTCCTTGCTTGCAACCTTTTGCAATTCGGTTGCTTTTCCATATTGGCGCGGCGCCTCACCTTTTTCTTTATCTGGAAGATATATTGTAAGTAAAAGAGAAAATCCAATTAAAAGTATAACTAAAAATGCTAAAGCAGACCCTACATAAAGAACAGCAAAACTAATTTTCTTCTTTTTTGCCTCTCCTTTCTTGTTTTCTCCGTTATTCATCTTCCTATCCTTAGTTTTTAACTTATGTAATGCCCGTTCATTGTTGGACATATTGGCGGCGAAGTAAGGGTGTATCCCAATTCTCCCCCGTCAGCCATGGGTGCCGACTACCGCGCCGAAGATGGTTATCAGGCTGGCGGCAAGCAGAATATAGTGGAAGCGGGCGATGTGGGCAAAAGTTTGATCCGGTGCTTCCTGGGCGCGGCGCTCGAGCCGGCGGCGCAGCAAAAAAGGCTCCAGGATAAACAAGGCCAAGGTGAACTGCAGCCAGATCAGGGTCATCGCATGGATCCACCAAAACTCCATCGACTCGTAGCGATCCCAGCCGTCCAGCAAGTATAGCATGTAAAAGCCGCTGGCCCCGGCCAAAAAGGTGGCAACTCTCGCATGCCCGCCGAAGCGGCACTCGATTTCCTTGAAACGGGCGCTCATCTCGGCCGGGTTGGCCATATTGCGCACCGCCGGCAGGATAACCATGGTCACCAGATACACTCCGCCTATCCAGACAACCACGGCCAGCACATGCACGGCGCGCGCTAGACTTAACTCATCCACCTGTCATTCTTCTTTTCATTACGCCGGCCTCTGCATTGGGCATTTCCCAGCTAGCTCGAAATCCGTGGTCAGTGTACCAATATTTCAATATCTGGGGAATTTCCGCTCATTGGCAACCCCCCATTTGATCAGAGACCGGAATAGACCTTACCTTCGCCGCCGAACTGTCCAACTATGTGGGACCACCTTACAAATCAGCGTAAGCTTCTGGTTGGAAAACCTAATGATTAAGCGTTGCGCACATGACTAGGTGCTTGTTCCGTTGGCCTTTGTCGCCTCGATCCATGCCGCTTGGTGGCTGGCCGATGATACCGTCGTTGTCCAGGGCAACCTGACCGATGGCGACAGCTATGCCCATCTGTTGCGGGTCATTCGGTTTATTGAAACGGCCGCCGGCCCGGCCGGCGGGAAAGACGCCGAGTATCCGGCTGGTGTCGCCCATTGCCATCGCTGTTTGCTCGCGGCGGTACGTGCGCCGCGCCGCGCGGGTCATTTTGACGTCCAGATAGCCCTTGACCTCGGCCACCGTCATGGTGCCGTTGACGTCGGCGTTCGCTTTCCCGTAGACGCCTCGCAGGAAGTACTCGGTGAACAGCCCGTGTTGGGCATCCTCGTCCCAGCTAGCGAGCTGTTCCTCGCTCGTCGCCGTCAGCACTGTTATGCCCTCTCCCACGCTTATCGCCTTCGCCTTGATGTAGACTGGAGAGGCTGAGCGGATCAGCATCCCCTTGTGGCTATCGCCGGAAAAACAGGCATCGAGCAGCACCGTCTTCGAGCGCGCTTTTAGCTTTCCTAAATTCTTATAGAGAAGGTCAGCGGGATAGCCGTTGATTTCAGCCTGATCCGGATCGGTGTCGACGGGAAGCAGATAGCCCCGCTTGTCCCTCTGTCCCGCCACCCCATGGCCCGAGTAAAAGATAAGGATATCAGAGCCGTCCTTGGGGCCCAGGTAGCTCCACAGCTTACCCTTGAAACCGCGTTCGTTGCCGAAGGCGGCCTGCATTTGCGCCTGGGTGGTGTCGCGAAGGTCGATGTGATCCGCTTTTCTCGAATTAACGAACTGGAGATCCAGATCAGAGCTATGCAAACGGAGCTTGGCAAGGAGGCCGAAAAGTACGAGGGATTTATAGGCAAACTTCAAGAGGCGTTAAAAAAATTGAAGGAGGCCAAGAATAAGAGTCGTTCCCTCCATGGGTTCCAGGAGTTTGACTGATCGATCTGGCCGCGCCGAAGGAGTGGGAACCTCTTGCTGAAAAGGGGATTGCCACTTTGGAAGGAGTAGCCTTGTTTACTAGCCTTTTCCAGGTTTGCGGCTCAGATGCGGGAGCTTCTCGGGTATGCCATCCCATTCTTCGGCGTCGGCGGGCGATTCGCCCTTGCGGGCGATGTTGGGCCATATTTTGACGAGCTCGGTATTGATCTCAAGCCAATTTTCGAAGCCCGGTTGGGTATCGGCCACGATCGCATCGGCGGGGCAGGCGGGTACACAAACACCACAGTCGATGCACTCGTCGGGATGAATGACCAAAAAATTCTCACCCTCGTAGAAACATTCCACCGGGCAGACTTCGACGCAGTCCATGTATT
>DASCPW010000125.1:0-2809 GCA_036012725.1 Rhodospirillales bacterium | reverse complement strand
AATTTGACAGGAATAACCCAACGTGACGTTGACGCGAACGGCCGTCCCTTTGCCGCCGCCTTGGATGATTTCATATCCTTTTCCGATGGCTGTTTGCTGTCTTCCTTTGGCGGGGATGAGGTCATTTTTGAAATCAATTACAAACTGAACGATCTGCCATACTTTTTTCATGACCGGGTATTCATCAATGTCGCACCAATGATCGGCAAATTCCTGGGCCGCGACCACACAACGTTCCTCAGCAGCGATATCCCTGAACTATTCGGCTTCCCGCCCACCGGTGTCAAGCACCAGGCGATCGACGACGCCCGTTGCACAGCACAAGCGCTTGTGATCATCGGCCGGGACCGTCAAACGAAAACTTAAGGGCGGTTCAGTCCCCGGCCGCTTCAATCATTTCGCGCAACTCATCGACCGAAAGCCAGCGTGCGTTCGTGTCGCTTTGATACGAAAAGCCATCCGCCACCGGCTTGGCCTTTACGGCCGGGTCGCTCCGCCAACGGTTGAATGACGATTCGATGGTGTAGTGATCGTCAAATTCCAGCGCATTCCGGGCCTCGTCCACGGAAATCAACATCTCGTGAATCTTTTCGCCGTCCCGGATGCCAATGGTGTCGATCCGGCAGTCCGGCGCTATCGCTTCAACCAGATTGGTGATCCGGATGCTCGGAATTTTCGGAACGAACACTTCCCCGCCACGCATTATTTTTAAGCTTTTAATCACCACATCGACGCCGTCTTCCAGGCTGAGCCAGAACCGGGTCATCCGCGGATCGGTCACGGTCACGGTCCCCGAAGCCCTTTGCCGTTTGAAGATGGGAACCACGCTTCCCCGCGTTCCCATGACGTTTCCGTATCGCACGCTACACAAAAGTGTCTCTTCCCTGTTGGAGTAGGCGTTGCCCTGCACGACCAGTTTTTCGGCGCAGAGCTTGGACGCGCCGTAAAGGTTGACCGGGTTGACCGCCTTGTCGGTGCTGAGAGCCACAACCTTTTCGACGCCCCGGTCGATGGCTGCGTCGATCACGTTGCGGGTCCCGATGATATTGGTCTGAATGGCCTCGAAGGGATTATATTCACAAGCCGGAATCTGTTTCAGCGCGGCGGCGTGAATGACGATATCAACGCCTTTCATGGAGCGATTGAGGCGATTCCTGTCCCGCACATCGCCGATGAAGAAACGAAGCGGCGTGTCCTCGTCCCCGTCTTTCAGCATGGCCGATTGCAATTCATGCTGTTTCAACTCGTCCCGGCTGAAGACGATCAGTTTTTCCGGCTTGTAACGGGTAAAGGCGATGTTGAGAAAGGCCTTGCCGAAGGAACCCGTCCCCCCCGTGACCAAAACGGTTTTTCCATTTAAAGGCATGATGATCCTTTTTAAGAAGTTATCGCTGACAATCAATTATTCGGGGGCGCGGCATTTTCCGTTTTGCCCTCGTCATGCCCCGAATGCAATTTCCAAAGTCTTGCGTAGATTCCACCGCTGTTCACCAAGCCCTCGTGCCGGCCCTCTTCCACCAAGCAGCCGTGATCCAGGACCAGAATTCTGTCCGCCTTCATGACGGTCGACAGGCGATGGGCGATAGAAATCACCGTTTTTTCCTTGCCGAATTGCTCCAGGGCTTCCTGGATATATTTCTCCGACTGGCTGTCCAGGTCGCTGGTCGCTTCATCCAATATCAGGATTTCGGGACCGCGTAGGATGGCTCGGGCCAGAGCCAAGCGTTGACGCTGGCCGCCGGAAAGCCGAAATCCCCGGTCGCCCAGAACCGTGTCGTAGCCTTTGTCCAGTTGTGAGATGAATTCATCGGCGTGGGCGACGCGGGCGGCGTCGATGATTTCACCGTCCGTTGCATCTGGCTTTGAAAAGGCGATGTTGTCGTGCACGCTGGCGGCGAACAGGAAGGTATCCTGGCCGACCACGCCCAGCCTTTGCCGCCACTCCCTTTGGTCGATGTCCTTCAAGGGCGCGCCGTCGATCAGGATTTCGCCGCCAGTCGGCTCGTAAAGGCCGAGAAGGAGATCAACCACCGACGATTTACCGGCCCCCGATTCGCCAACCAGGGCCAAGCTCTCGCCAGGTTTCAAGGTAAACGAAAGGTTCGACACCGCCGCCCGTTCCCCGGCGATGTAGTTGAGCGAAACGTTTT
Organism: Rhodospirillales bacterium; assembly: GCA_036012725.1. Lineage (GTDB taxonomy): Bacteria > Pseudomonadota > Alphaproteobacteria > Rhodospirillales > 2-02-FULL-58-16. The sequence goes on along the minus strand of DASCPW010000125.1, from coordinate 659 downwards.
CAAACCGAATGCCTTCTTTCAGTTCATTGAACGGCTTGCCGCCGACAAGCGCCATGTCCTTGTTATCGGTGCGAAGAAATTCCACCGTGTGATCGACGATGGGCCAGAGGTCGTGAAGGCTGGCTCTCAAGGAATTGAGCAAACCCAATCGGGGCATGAGCCGGGCCAGGACGATGATAAAGATGAGAATCGTCGGAAGGATCGCCTGGAACCCTTCGCCCAAGACCAGGAAGATAGTCAACAGAGCCGCCGCCAAGGTGACGTATGTCACCACATCGACCAGCGGCGAAATCATCGCCCGCAAGACGGTTCCCCGCAAAGTCAGTTCCGACGACCGGTCGATCTTATTCCCGATAACATTTTCGGATTCCATCTCGACGCCGAAACTACGGATCAACCGGACGCCGGAGAGGTAATCCGCCGTCGAGTTGTTGAGGCTCTGGATCGCCTTTAAAAGGTTCGCCGCCGTTTGCTTGATTTTGCGCATGACGCCCCGAATCCCCAAGGACAACCCACCCACGATCACCACGGCGGCGAGGACCATTTCCCAGGAAAGAGCGATCATGATCGTGCAATAGGACAGGGCCATAATGACGCCATAGACCAGCGAATTCATCTCGCCGATCATTTTTTCCAGGCCCTTGGCGTTCGTCATGTGG
>DASCPW010000124.1:0-12013 GCA_036012725.1 Rhodospirillales bacterium | reverse complement strand
GGGACGTAAACGGCGCGGCAAACCAATCAATGGCTGGCTGATCATTGACAAACCGGCGGGCCTGACATCGGGCACCGTCGTTGGAAAGGTGCGCAAGCTGACCGGAGCCGCCAAAATTGGCCATGGCGGCACTCTCGATCCGCTCGCAACCGGCGTTTTGCCGATTGCCCTAGGCGAGGCCACCAAAACAGTTTCCTATGTCTTGAACGGAACCAAGGTTTATCGTTTCACCGTCCGCTGGGGCGAGGCACGCAGCACCGACGACGCCGACGGCGAGGTAACGGCTTGCAGCACCATCCGCCCCGCCAAGGACGAAATCAAGCAGGGCTTAAGCAAGTTCACCGGCGAGATCGAGCAAGTACCCCCAATCTATTCGGCGATCAAGGTGGGCGGACAGCGCGCTTATTCCCTGGCCTATGCCAATAAGCCGGTAAGCCTCGAATCCAGGCCTATCCACATTCATCGATTCGAACTTTTGGACCAGCCCGACGCCGATCATGCCACCTTCGAGGTGACCGCGGGAAAGGGAGCTTACATGCGCAGCCTTGCCCGCGATCTGGCCTGTCACCTGGGGACCGTCGGACACGTCGCGGCACTTCGCCGTCTTGTTGCCGGGCCATTTAGCGAAGAGCAAGTAATTCCCCTGGATAATCGTGGGGTTATGGGGCATAGTGCGCCGCTTGTTGAAAACCTACTTCCCGTCGAGACGGCGCTGATCGACATCCCGGCCCTGGCCTTGACGGAAGCAGAGGCCAGACGCCTGCATCACGGTCAACCCATATCGGTGCTGCCAGTGGCCAATCGTTCACCCATCACGAACGTCCCCCATGGCGCCGTCGTTTGCGCCATGGACGGGAACAAAGCGGTGGCGTTGGCTACAATCACAGGTGGCGAGATTTGCCCCCTGCGTGTCTTAAACCTATAAAAACTGGAGTATTCGATGTCGATTGCCGCGGAACGCAAACAGGAACTCATCAGCGAGTTCGCAACGACAAATAGTGACACGGGATCGCCCGAGGTGCAGGTGGCGATCTTAAGTGAACGCATCACCAACCTCACCGAACATTTAAAAGCCCACAATAAGGACAATCACTCACGTCGCGGTTTATTGATGATGGTCAGCCGCCGCCGGCGTTTACTTGACTATCTGAAAAGAAAAGAAATTCAACGTTATGAAGAATTGCTCAAACGATTGAGCTTGCGTCGATAAGAACCTTGAAGCACGCGGATAGAGCGGTTATCGACCGCGTTCTCCATTAGTGGCTGGAAGCAGGGGAAACCGGTCCGGAAGTCTTTGATAGATGTGTTGGAAGTGAGATAGATGATGTTTAAGGAATTCAGAAAAGAGATCGAATGGGGCGGCCGTCGCCTCGTCCTAGAAAGCGGCAAGATCGGCCGCCAAGCCGACGGCGCCGTCATGGCGACTTACGGTGAAACCAAGGTGCTTTGCACGGTCGTTGGTGAGAAGACCCCTCGTCCAGGAATCGATTTTTTTCCCCTTTCCGTGCATTATCAGGAGAAAACCTATGCCGTCGGCAAAATCCCCGGTGGCTTTTTTAAGCGCGAAGGCCGGCCCAGCGAGAAGGAAACCCTCACCTCGCGCCTGATCGACCGGCCGATCCGCCCTCTTTTCGCCAAAGGCTACAAAAACGAAACCCAGATCATTTGCACGGTTCTCTCCCATGACATGGAGAACAACCCGGATATCATCGCCATGATCGGCTCGTCGGCGGCGCTGACTCTTTCGGGGTTGCCGTTCATGGGGCCGATCGGTGGATGCCGTGTTGGCTATATCGCCGGCGAGTACGTATTGAATCCGCAAATCAACGAGATGCCGATGAGTGATCTCGACATCGTGATCGCCGGCACCCATGAAGGTGTGCTGATGGTCGAATCGGAAGCAAAAGAGCTTTCGGAAAAGGTCATGCTGGATGCGGTGATGTTTGGCCATAAAGCCATCCAGCCGGTCATTGAGGCCCTCATCGAGCTGGCGGAAGCCTGCGCCAAGGATCCTTGGGAGCAATCCCCGCCGCCGGCCGGCAAGGAGGAGATCACCGAACGGGTTGCCACGCTGGCCGGGACTGGCTTGCGCGAGGCTTACGCCGAAAGCGACAAAATGATCCGCCTCGACAAGGTGGAGACTATCAAGGAACAAACGAAGGCGGAATTAAACTCCGACGAATCCATCGATCAGGAGTTGCTGGCGGAAACCTTTGAGGATGTCTTCAAGAGCTTGGCGAAGAGCATTGTCCGCCACAATATTCTCCAAACCGGACTGCGTATTGACGGTCGCGACACCCGCACCGTCCGCCTCATTGCCGCCGAAGTGGGGCTGCTACCGCGCGCCCACGGCAGCGCCCTTTTTACACGTGGCGAAACACAGGCGATCGTCGTCGCGACGCTCGGAACCGGGCATGACGAACAGCGCATTGATGCCCTCGATAGAGATTATTTCGAGCATTTCCTGCTGCACTACAATTTTCCACCCTATAGCGTTGGCGAAGCCGGCCGTTTTGGTTTTACCGGCCGCCGTGAGGTTGGCCATGGCAAGCTAGCTTGGCGGGCCATTCATCCATTGCTGCCAAACAAGGAAAATTTCCCATACACCATTCGGGTCGTATCCGAGATCACCGAATCCAACGGTTCATCCTCCATGGCAACCGTTTGCGGCACATCGCTCGCTTTGATGGATGCGGGCGTCCCGTTGAAACACCCGGTGGCCGGTATTGCCATGGGTTTGATCAAGGAAAACGACGACGTCGCAGTGCTTTCCGATATTCTCGGCGACGAAGATCATCTGGGCGACATGGACTTCAAGGTAGCGGGCACTCATCAGGGCATCACTTCTTTACAGATGGACATCAAGATCACCTCGATTACCGAGGACATCATGAGGGAAGCCCTGACACAAGCTCGCGAAGGACGCATGCACATCCTGGGCGAGATGGCCAAGGCTCTTGCCAGCGCCCGCGACGGCGTCAGTGAGAATGCCCCACGGATCACCGTGATCACCATCAAACGAGATAAAATCCGCGATATTATTGGCCCGGGCGGCAAGATGATCCGCGAAATATGCGATACCACCGGCGCCAAGGTGGATGTTGATGACGACGGCACGGTGAAGGTTGCGGCAGTTGACGAGAAAGCCGCTCAGGCCGCCATTGATTGGATCAAGAGCATCACCGCCGAGCCCGAGATCGGAGCTTTCTATACAGGCAAGGTGGTGAAAACCGTTGATTTCGGGGCTTTTGTTAACTTCATGGGCAGCAAAGACGGTCTCGTTCACATCAGCGAACTGGCGCCTAGGCGAGTCAATAAAACCACCGACATCGTCAACGTCGGTGACATGGTGAAAGTCAAACTGATTGGCATCGATGATCGGGGCAAAGTTAAACTATCGATGAAAGCGGTCGATCAAAATACCGGCAAGGACATTTCGGGCCAAGCATCGAGATGATCCTGGCTAGGGGTGAAATGGCGTAAAAACATAGCCATATACCTTTCATGAAAATCACCTTACTCCGCCGGAATCCCATGATTGGATCGGGCAACGACTGGCACAAAATATTTTAAGGGCCTATTTTTGTGAAGACTCTTGAACCCATGGTCATATCGGGGCGCGAAGTTCTCCCCCTGGTCGAAGGCGGCAAAGGCATCTCGATTTCCAACGGCGAGAGCGCCGGCGCATGGGTAGCGGCCGGTGCTGTCGGTACGGCTTCCGCCGTCAACGCCGATTCCTTTGACCGGCAAGGACAGTTGGTCAAGCAGGTGTATCATTGCAAGACGCGGCGCCTTCGCCATGAGGAACTAATCGCTTACGCCATTCAGGGCGGTATTTCCCAGACCCAAATCGCTCATGAAATTTCCGGCGGCAAAGGCCCTTTGCATTTAAACTTTCTGTGGGAAGCCGGCGGCACCACCAGCATCCTGCAAGCCATCCTGGAAGGGGCTAAGGGCTTGGTTCACGGCATTACTTGCGGCGCCGGCATGCCTTTCCGGCTAGCTGACATCGCCAGCAGGTACAAAGTCTATTATTACCCCATTATTTCATCGGCACGTGCCTTTGGGGTGCTATGGAAGCGCGCCTATCACAAATATGCCGATTGGCTCGGAGGAGTGGTTTACGAGGACCCCTGGCTGGCCGGCGGACACAACGGGCTTAGCAATTCCGAAACCCCCAGCTCTCCCCAGGACCCTTTTCCCCGAGTGCGCGACCTGCGCACCGTCATGCGCAACGTCGGTCTTGGCGAAACACCTATCTTCATGGCCGGCGGCCTATGGTTTTTGCGGGACTGGCAGGATTGGATCGGCAACAAGGAACTGGGACCCATCGCTTTTCAGTTCGGAACGCGGACAATCCTGACCCAGGAAAGCCCGGTTTCGGAAAAGTGGAAGAAAAGACTCCTCAACCTGAAGGAAGGAGACGTGCTTCTCAACCGGTTCAGCCCCACCGGCTTCTATTCGTCGGCGGTCAGTAACAGTTTCCTTGCGGAACTGGTGGGACGGAATGAACGCCAGCTGCGCTTTTCCCGGGAGCCGACGAATGAATATATCGCCGCGCTGCCCGTCGGCGCCCGCGGCCGGCCAGTCTATCTCACGCCCGACAGCAAGACCCAGGCCGACGACTGGATTGCCAAGGGCTTCACCGTGGCTATGAAAACCCCCGAATCCACCCTCATTTTCGTGACCCCGGAAAGATCCTCGGAAATCCTTACCGATCAGCGAAATTGTATGGGCTGTTTGTCTTCCTGCAAGTTCAGCAATTGGGCGCAGAATGAAAATGGCACTACCGGCAAGAAAGCTGATCCCCGGTCGTTTTGCATTCAAAAGACCCTGCAGTCCATCGCTCATGGCGGGAACCTGGAGGACAACCTGATGTTTTCCGGCCACAACGCCTATAAGTTCGCCACTGATCCGTTTTACGATAACGGTTTCATACCCTCTGTTCAGCAACTGGTCGAACGGCTTCAAAGCGGGGATTGAACACTCTCCACCGATTCATAAAAGCGCCGTTTTATGGCCAATGCCATGCTCTTTCAGGTAAGCGCCACCGCCCCCCGGAGACGCACGGATAGAATCGGGAAAGGCGATATTTGTGAAAAAACGCGACTTTATGGTATTGTTCTAAAACGTCTGTCGAACGATTGAACATTCATCCTGGGACGCCAAATATTAAAGATTGGCCAACAAGAGGAATGGTATGAGAAAGATGAGACACCAAAATCATTTGCTCGAACGGTTGCGGGCGGCGGGTTTGCGCCCGACACGTCAACGCCTGGCCCTGGCCATACTGCTGTTCGAAGGTAAGGACCGTCACGTCACCGCCGAACAGCTACATGCCGAAGCGTCGGGAGTGTCCATCCGCGTCTCGCTGGCGACGGTTTACAATACCTTGCATCAGTTCACCGCCTGTGGCCTGCTCAGAGAGATCGTGGTCGATGCCGCCCGCTCATACTTCGACACCAATACCCGTGATCACCACCACTTTTTTTTCAAAGAATCGGGTAGCATTGAAGACATTCCAGGCGAGGAAATCGTTTTCGCCAAATTGCCCAAACCGCCGGCGGGAAAGACGGTAAACCGCATCGATGTCGTTGTCAGCATTGATGACGAATCTCCATAATAATATGATAAATCAGAGCAATATAATGTAGATTATAATTATTAAAGATAACAGTTGACTCATTTTCCCACTCATGGTTATTGATGACTTTGACGCCGTTCCGGCAAAACTCGTTTAACTCTAAATTCATTCACTCAATCCAAGGGAGAGAAACATGACCGCTTTGAAAGGATCAAAAACGGAAGGAAACCTAAAGGCCGCCTTCGCTGGCGAATCACAAGCCAACCGCCGCTATCTCTATTTTGCCCAGAAGGCGGACATCGAGGGTTATAACGACGTCGCCACCGTTTTTCGCTCCACCGCCGAAGGCGAGACCGGCCATGCTCACGGTCATCTCGAATACCTGGAAGAAACTGGTGATCCCGCGACCGGCCTAGCCATCGGATCGACGGACGACAATTTAAAGGCCGCCATTGCCGGCGAGACTCACGAATACACGGACATGTACCCCGGCATGATGAAATCGGCCCGCGAGGAAGGTTTTGACGAGATCGCCGACTGGTTCGAAACCCTGGCCAAGGCTGAAAAATCACATGCCGGGCGGTTCCAGAAGGCCCTCGACACCTTGTACTAAAGAAATCTTTCGATGGCGCAAAATTAGTGAGCGGAGAATCTTGCATAGGGTTTCCCCCCGCCATTTCGAGGCTAAACAGGGATTACACCGAGAGTAATGCAAGAAGGCGGCCTGGAAGCACCCACACGGCACCCGATCCCATGGCGGGAGCCGGACTTCTTCGACGCGGAGAAGCTTGACGCCGAATTACGCCGGGTATTCGACATTTGCCACGGCTGTCGTCGCTGCTTCAATCTTTGCGCCAGTTTTCCACGCTTGTTCGATCTGATCGACGCCACCGACAGCGGCGAATTGGCCGCTGTCGCGAGCACTGATCTGAAGGCGGTGGTGGATGCCTGTACACTTTGCGACATGTGCTTCCTGACCAAGTGCCCTTATGTTCCCCCGCATGAGTTTGACCTTGATTTTCCCCATCTCATGCTGCGCCACCGGGCCATCGAGACACAAAAAGACGGCGTCGGTTTCGCCAAGCGCCAACTCACCGAAATTGACCGCAATGGCCGTTTGGGCAGCATGGCATCGGCCATCGTCAACTGGACGGCGGATCGTTCCAACCGCCTGACCCGCCTGCTCATGGAAGCCCTGGCCGGCATCCACCGAAAAGCGGAGCTGCCCAAATTTCATGCCAAGACCTTCCACAAACTGGCCCGTTCCGAGCCCTTGGAAATCAACCGCCTTGCTCCGGCCCACGGCCGCAAGGCGGTGATCTTCGCCACCTGTTTTTGCAACTACAACAATCCCGGCACAGGCCAAGCGGCACGGGCGGTGCTGGCCCGGAATGGAGTCGAAACGGAAGTCATCTACCCGGCCTGTTGCGGGATGCCGCAATTGGAACAAGGCGACATTGCGCGCGTTGCCGGCAAAGCCGCCAAGATAGCGGCGGAAATGCAAGGCTGGATAGGCAAAGGCTACGATATCGTTTCCCTTGTTTCCTCCTGTTCGTTGATGTTGAAGTTCGAATGGCCGTTGATCCTGCCCGGCAACGAGGACGTGAAGAACCTGAGCCAAGCCACCTTCGACGCCAGCGAATACATTTTGGACATCGCCGGCAAGGAGGGCCTTGCCGATGTCCTCTCGCCCCTGGACGGCGGTATCGCCGTTCATATCGCTTGTCACGCCCGCGCCCAGAACATGGGCCGCAAAGGCGCCGAGATGTTGCATCTTCTGCCCGCTACCGAGGTTTCCGTGATCGAGCGCTGTTCGGGACACGGCGGTTCCTGGGGGGTGATGAAAGACCATTTCGATCTGGCCATGAAACTGGGCGAGCCGGTCATTCGCAAAGTGGTCGAAGGCAACCCCGCCCATATCGTTTCCGAATGTCCTCTCGCTCGTGAACACATTGTCCAGGGAATCGAAGGCCTAGGCGGCGACGCCACTGGTCTAAGCCATGTCCAGCATCCCATACAGTTGATCGCCCGGTCTTACGGGTTGTGAGAAGACTTCTAATGACCAGGCACGAACTCACCCATGCTGACATCATGCCGATGGACAAATACGTCAAGGTCCGCACCGAACGCCGGCGGGCGGTGACGGAACTGAAGAAAAACCGCCGTCTCGTCGTTGGTCCTGACACTACTTTTTATTTTGAATGCTTCGAAACCATGTGGCACCAGGCCCACGAAATGCTTTATATCGAGGGCGGCGGTGACGCACAGATCGCCGATGAATTGGCGGCCTACAACCCGCTGATTCCCAAAGGCAATGAACTCGTCGCTACCTTGATGTTCGAGATCGACGACGCAAAACGCCGTGGCCGTATTCTGGCTGAACTTGGCGGCGTCGAGGAAACCGTCACCTTGCACGTCGATGACGAAACCATCACGGCCGTGCCCGAGGACGATGTCGAACGGACTTCTTCCAAAGGCAAGGCATCGTCAATTCACTTCCTGCACTTTCCTTTCACGCCCGGGCAAGTTGAAAAATTTTGCCGCTCCGGCGCCGCCGTGATTGTCGGCATCGGCCACGAAAAATACGGCCACATGGCAGCAATGCCCGAAAGCGTTCGCCAAGCCTTGGCCGGGGATTTTGATTGAAATCCCTTACGGGCTCCGGGTTCACTGGACTACTCTACCACCTCGTCGCGGTAAACGCCCCAGAAATCAACCTTTCGCAGCCATCCTTTGTGGTTGCCTATCTCGATCTCACACCAGTTTCCGCTCTCTGGGCATCGGACCAGTTTACCGATGACCCCCGTTTCGGCCTGCGCCACCGGTGCGCTTTTGGCGGCTGCCTGCCGCCTGACCGTGCGTTTGGTGCCGGTGACGATGATGAAGCGCCGCCCGCCTAGCATGCTCTGATGGATCCAACCCTGCGTACCCTGCCAATCACGCACTTTTCGCCAAGTGTTGTATTCGGCGATAATTTCCACCGGCAGTTTCTGGCGATGGTACACCCATTCCACCGGATACTGGACGCCCGGCCCGGCCCGCATATTGACTTCTTTCGCCCGTAAACTGACAAACCGGGGCAATGGCAGGCCGCTTCCCTCTGCCACCGCCAAGGCGGACGCCGTGGTGGCGAGGAAGAAGGCGCAGGCAAGAACCAAAAAACCACTGCGGGTTAGCGACATTTTCGATGCAACGTAAAAAAACCGATGAAAGCTGAAACAATCTTGGCACCATTATAGGACCGCCTCAATGCCCGAGGTCAAGGCACCCCTTACCGCCGAACTCGGGCATCGGCGACGTGGCACTGGACATAGGCACGGCATATTGCTATGGCCTGACGGGAGCTGTCCGGGGACATGCGCTGCCATTAAGATCATGGCGGCGGGACATGAAAAAACGATCTCATGCCGAAAAAAAAGCCGCTGGTTGTGGTCACACGCAAACTTCCCCACGCTATCGAAACGCGGATGATGGAATTGTTTGACGTGCGGCTGAACCTGAACGACAAACCCATGACCACCGCCCAGCTATCGGCGGCGGTGAGAGAGGTGGACGTTCTCGTCCCCACCGTCACCGACCGCATCGACGCTGAGGTTCTTGCCCACGCCGTCCGAAAGTTGCGTCTGATCGCCAACTACGGTACCGGCGTCGATCATATCGATCTGGCCGCCGCCGCCAAGCGGGGGATCACTGTCACCAACACGCCAGATGTCCTTACCGAGGATACCGCCGACATGACCATAGCGTTGATTTTGGCCGTGTCCCGGCGTCTCGCCGAGGGTGAACGGGTCTTGCGGGCGGGGGAATGGAAAGGTTGGTCGCCAACCTGGATGCTGGGTCAGCGCATATCCGGAAAACGTCTCGGAATCATAGGCATGGGCCGAATCGGTTCCGCGGTGGCCCGCCGCGGGCGAGGGTTCGGACTGTCCGTTCACTACCACAACCGACACCGGGTCAGCCCTCAAATGGAAGCCGAATTGGAGGCTACTTATTGGGAAAGCCTGGATCAGATGCTGGCGCGGATGGACATTATTTCCATAAATTGCCCACACACGCCGGCCACTTATCATCTGCTCTCCAAGCGGCGGTTGAAACTTCTGCAACCCCACGCCTACATAGTCAACACGGCGCGTGGCGAGGTCATTAACGAAAACGCCCTCATCGGTTTGCTGGAGGCCGGAGAAATCGCCGGTGCCGGATTGGACGTGTACGAGAGCGAACCGGCGTTGAATGCGAAACTTCTCAAGATGGACAACGTCGTTCTGCTGCCGCACATGGGATCGGCGACGATCGAGGGCCGGCAGGACATGGGCGAGATGGTGCTGATCAACATCCAGATTTTCGTTGACGGCCACAAGCCACCAAATCGGGTGCTCGGCGAAGCTTTTTGACGACAATCCGCCGCCAGCCTTCAAGCTTCAAGATCGACGACCTGGACGGCATGGCTGATTTCCGCCGTCTTGGCAAGCATGATCGAGGCCGAGCAGTATTTTTCCGCTGACAATTGCACCGCCCGCTCGACCTTGGCGCGGCTCAGGTTGCGGCCGCTGACTACATAACGCAGGTGGATGCGGCGAAATACCTTAGGTTCTGTCTCGGCCCGTTCCGCCTCCACCTCGACAACGCAATCCTCAATCGGCTGGCGCGATTTGTCGAGGATGTGAACGACGTCGAAGGCGGTGCAGCCGCCCAAACCCAAAAGCAGCATTTCCATAGGTCGAACGCCGAGCCCGCGGCCACCGGCAGCGGGATCGGCGTCCATGACGACGGAATGGCCGCTTGCCGATTCACCCAAAAAAGTCCGCTCCCCGACCCATTTGATTCGCGCTTTCATGGCGGCGCACCTCCGGTGAATGGGAAACCCGGGAGCTTAACATGGAAACCGGCGGGCCACGACCCTTAGGGGCGCCACTGGCGCCTTTCATCTCCCGGATGATGACCCTTGGGCGGCCTCTTTAAGAATGTCTAATGTCCGGACGGCGGTATTTCGCCACGAGAAGTTTGCGGAATTGGCCAACGCCCGTGCCCCCAACTGGCGGCGTAAATCGGCATCCTTTAACAGCCGATCCAACACCGTCACCATATTGTCAATGTCCGCCGGATCGAAAAATAGCGCCGCATCACCGACCACTTCCGGCATCGCCGCCCTGCTGGAAGAAGCAATTGGCGCGCCTGAGGCCATGGCTTCGACCAGGGGATTGCCGAAGGTCTCGATGCTGGAGGGAAAGACGAAGACAGCGCAACGGCGGTAAAGACCCGCCAACTCATCCGCCGAAACATGACCCAGAAACTCGACCTGTTCATACAACCCTTGCTGTTTGACGATCTTCTGCAGGGACTTGAAGTAATCCTTGTCGATAGGCCGGCCGGCGATCTTAAGTTTGACACCCGGGTAGCTGGCACGCAGCTTGACCAATGCATAAAGCAGGTTTTTCAGGTTTTTTTGAACATAGATGTCGGAAACGGCAAGCAGAAAGTCCTGTCGCTTGCCCTTGGGCGGCGAAAAAATATTGGCGACGCCGTGCGGGACGATGCTGATGCGCTCTCCGATAAGATACAGCAGCCCGCCGCCAGCCGAGCGCCGGGCATAGTTGGAAACGGAAATGGCCCGCCGGCAGACAAGCAGGGAAAGGGCCGTGCCGAAATATATTGCCACCCAATAGGCAACCTTGACCGGCCGGCGTTCGACAAAGCCGACGCTGAGCGCGTTTCTCAAAAGGATGACGGGATTGGGAGCCAGCAGCGGTCCATAGTTGGCTGGCGAAAAGGTCACTTCGGCGCCGATGCGCCGCGCCAGCTTGGGCAACTCATACTGCTCCCAAAACGCCAGCCGCCAGAGGCCCGATTTGAAGGAAAGGCAATGGACGGAAATATTGCCGAGATCCATGGGCAAGATGTCCCGCTGATCCTTGTGAATGCAAAGGTGAAGATCGACACCGCAATCGGCGGCCAGAAGAGGCAACATGTTTCGCAAATAAGTGACGCCGCCGCCGCTCTTGGAATGCAACCCGTTGACCAGAATACGAATAGGCCGGGAACTGGGCGGAACGGGACAGAGAACAACGTCCTCCGCCAGGACCGCTTGCAGGCGTCCGAGAATAGACTTCACATGGTGGTCCCATGTAAAGCGCGCCACGGCCCGCCGGCGAGCGTTGGAGCCGGCGGCGCGGCGCCATGCCGGATTGTTCACCAGAAACCGCAAAGCCGCCGATAGTTCTCCCACGTCCTCGGGCGACACCAGAATGCCGCACTGCTCTTTGCCTGGCGGCTCCGCCGCCGTAGCCAGGCCATCAATGGATGGGCATCCCTCAAGCACCTCGCCGATCTGGTAGAGGTTGCTGGCGATCACCGGACGCCCGGTGGCCATGTATTCGAACAATTTGGTCGGTGAGCCGAAAAATGCCGAGCCGTCCGGGTTGGAAATGTGCG
>DASCPW010000123.1:0-38223 GCA_036012725.1 Rhodospirillales bacterium | reverse complement strand
CCTCGACCACCTTTGATGGGTCGATATCGGCGGTGACAAAGCCCACCTTTTCACCGCCGTCGGTCAGCACCTCGCCCCACGGATCGACGATCAGTGAATGGCCGAAAGTCTGGCGGCCGCCGGCGTGATCCCCGCACTGCGCGGGGGCAAAGACGTAGCAACCGTTTTCGATAGCCCTGGCGCGCTGCAACACGTGCCAATGCGCCGCCCCGGTGACACGGGTGAAGGCCGCGGGGATGGAAACAAAACTTGCCCCGCCGTGGGCCAGGGATCGGTACAAATGGGGAAAGCGCAGGTCATAGCAAATGGTCATGCCCAGCCGACCCCATGGCAATTCGGCGACAACGGCCCTGTCGCCCGGCTCATAAGAAGCGGATTCACGATGCCTTTCGGCTCCGCCCAGGTTGACGTCGAACATATGAATTTTGTCATAGCGGGCGACGACGGCACCATCGGCGTCGATCAGGAACGAGCGATTGGCCAGCTTGTCCCCGGACCGTTTGATCACCAAGGAACCCAACAGCAGCCAGACGCCGATTTGCCGCGCCAGTTCCCGAAACGTCTTGAGGCCGATGTCCTGATTTTCGGGCCTGGCTTTTTCCTTCAGGAGCGTCTTGTCGGGTTCCATGACGTTGACGTTCTCGGGCAGGGCGATCAGCTGGGCGCCAGCCTTGCCGGCGGCGCACGCCAATTCACAGGCAGTGGCCAGATTCGGCTCGATCTCGAGACCCGAATTGGTTTGTACGCAAGCAACCTTGAAAGTCTTGCTCATTGATCAAGCAATACCAAGAAGGCGGTCGAGTTCATCCTCCGCCTCCAGCTCAAAAAGCTCATTACAATCGCCCACGTGCCGGCCGCCGATAAAAATTTGCGGAACCTTGCGCCCACCGTTGCTGCGCCGCAACATTTCCGCATCCTTGCCCGGATTCCCAAGCAAGTCGATCTCGGTAAACGAAACGCCTTTTTGCCTCAGCAGGTTCTTGGCGCGATGGCAAAAGGAACAATAGGGGGTCGTGTAGATTTCGACTTCAAGCAATTTTCTTATCTCCCGGTATGATGGGCAAACCAAAGGTCGGCGGCGCCTACTATATTTATATAAGTCATTTATGGCGCCAGCACGTCACGCCGAACGGATAACCCGCGCCAAAGTGAGCACATCGACCACTTCGGCGCCACCCGCCAACAGCGCGCGGGCGCATGCCGAGACAGTGGCGCCCGTCGTCAGGACATCGTCAATGAGCAAAACCAGTTTGCCCTTGATTTCGCTGGCCAGGGAAGAACGCACGGTGAAGGCGCCACGCACGTTACGGCGGCGTTGCGCCATGCCAAGCCTACCCTGGGACGGGGTACGGAGGCGGCGGATCAGGAAATCGAGCACCACCGGCGCCCCGGCGTGATGGCGCAGTGCCCGGGCCAACAGCGCCGCCTGATTGAAACGCCTGGCGAACAGTCGTGTCCAATGCAGGGGCACGGGAACCACCAGATCGGCGTCGGCGATCAGATCGCTCCCCGCCCACAGCAGCCAGCGGCCAAGTGCCGGAGCAGCGTCGGTGCGGTCGCCGTGTTTGAAGGCAAGGATCAACCGCCGGCTATGGGCATCATAAGTCATTACCGCCCGGGCCCGCTGAAAAACCGGGCGTTGACGGCAACAGGCGGCGCATAAAACCCCCTCGCCGGGATCATATTCAAAAGGTAGACCGCAGGCCTCGCAACAGGGCGGGCTCAGAAAAACCACTCCATCCCAGCAAGTGGAGCACAACAGACCGAGCCCCTCGACAATGGAGCCGCAACTCAGGCACTGGGGCGGCAAAAGGACGTCCAGCACCAACTTGACGAGACCGCCCAAGGAACTGTCAGCGCTGATTTTCGCCAACGCGCCGTTTATCGAGTGCTTGGCCTGTGTCATATATCTACCATGTCCGATTCGTTGGCCATCTTCAACCGCCACGTCGTGCGCCTTCACCGGGACCGTGCGGCGGCCGGGATAAAAAAACATGGCTACCTTTTCGCCGAGGTCGGAGAACGCCTAGCCGACCGCCTAGACGACGTTAAACGCCGCTTCCCCCTGGCCTTAGACCTGGGCTGTCACGGTGGCGAACTGTCCCGGTTGGTGACCGAGCGCGGCGGCATCGAGACCCTGGTTCAATGCGACATCTCCCCTCGAATGGCGCGCCGGGCGGGAGGCCATTGCCTCGCCGCCGACGAGGAATTCCTGCCGTTTTCCCCCGCTTGCCTCGACCTGGTCCTGAGCAGCCTCAGCCTGCACTGGGTCAACAATCTGCCGGGCGCCCTCGCCCAGATTCGCCGGGCACTCAAACCCGACGGATTGTTCCTGGCTACCATGCTTGGCGGCGCCACCTGCAAGGAATTGCGCACTGCCCTGGCCGAGGCCGAAATCGCCGAGGAAGGGGGCTTGAGCCCGCGCGTCTCTCCGTTCGCCGATGCCGTGGACTTGGGTGCATTGCTGCAACGGGCCGGTTTTGCCCTCCCCGTGGTCGATCAAGACACCATTACGGTATCCTATGGCGATCCTTGGAAATTGATGGCCGACCTGCGCGGTATGGGCGAAAGCAACGCCGTTATCGAACGGCGCCGGGGGTTTACCCGCCGCGCCACCCTGATGGCCGGGGCTCGCCGCTACCGAGAGCTGTTCGGTGACGCCGAGGGGCGCGTCCCGGCAACCTTCCAGGTGATCTACCTGACGGCTTGGGCACCCGACCCGTCGCAACCGCAACCGCTCAAACCAGGCAGCGCCAAGAGCAGCTTGGCCGAGGCCCTGGGAGCGGCGGAAACGGCAGCCGGCAAGAAAACCGCTACGATTTAATGAACCCATGGTCCAAGTCTTGCGAGTGCTCCGCCGATGAAATTTCCCGCGCCGCTGATTCCAGGAACGTTGATCAAGCGTTACAAGCGCTTTCTCGCCGACGTGAAACTGAGCGGCGGTGAAATGGTCACCGCCCACTGCCCCAATACCGGCTCCATGTTGGGCGTCAACGCACCGGGCTCGGCGATCTGGCTGTCGCCGGCCCGCACCCCGGGCCGCAAGCTTGCCTACACCTGGGAACTGATCCGAGTGGCGGGCACCCTGGTCGGCATAAACACCAGCATTAGCAATGCGCTGGTGGAAGAGGCCATCGACAACGGAACAATCACCGAGCTAAGCGCCTATCCGGTCATCAAGCGAGAGGTCAGGTACGGAAAAAATTCACGCATTGACCTGTTGCTAGAAAGCGAGGGCCTCCCCACATGTTTTGTCGAGGTCAAAAACGTCACCATGAGACGGAGCCCAGGGACGAATTCCGCCATTGAATTTCCTGACTCGGTGACAACACGAGGCGCCAAACATCTTGCCGAGTTGACCAATATGGTCAGCCAAGGGGCCCGCGCGATGATGGTCTATTTGGTTCAGCGCCGGGACGGCGAGCGATTTTCCATTGCCGCCGATATCGATCCGGCCTATGCCATGGCGCTTGGCGCGGCAATGGCGGCAGGCGTCGAGATTTTATGTTATCGATGCCGCGTCACGGCGGAACGAATCGACGTGACGGCGCCTCTGAGAATAGAGCTATGAAAGCCTGTGGCCCGGCAAAAAGTAATTACAAGTGATTTTTTACTCCTAGAAATCAGAATTGATTCATGAATGATATCAGCTCAAGTTTGCTGCCCGCCGAGACGCGGCATATTAAAATTCACGGTGCCGAAGGCTTCGAGGGCATGCGCAAAGCCGGTCGGCTAGCCGCGGAAACCCTGGATTTCATCGTTCCCTACGTGAAACCGGGCGTATCGACAGGGGCACTGAACCGCTTGATCCACGACCGTATCGTTGCCAATGGTGCCATTCCCGCGCCGCTTAATTACCGCGGCTTCCCAAAAGCCGTTTGCACATCCATCAATCATGTCGTCTGCCACGGCATTCCCGGCAAGAAAAAGCTTGCCAAGGGCGACATCATCAACATCGACGTGACGGTGATTCTTGACGGCTGGCACGGCGATTCCAGCCGCATGTTCTTCTCCGGCCCCGTCGGCGTCAAGGCGCGCCGCCTCGTTGACATCACCTTCGAAGCCTTGTGGCGTGGCGTCAAAATGGTCAAACCCGGCGCCACCACCGGCGACATCGGCCACGCCATTCAGGAATTCGCCGAATCCCATCGCTGTTCGGTAGTCAGGGACTTCTGCGGCCATGGTTTGGGCCGCGTTTTCCACGCCGCCCCCAATGTCATGCATTATGGCCGTCCCGGCCAAGGGGCAACCCTCAAGGAAGGCATGTTCTTTACCATCGAACCGATGATCAACGCCGGTCGCTACGAGGTGAAAGTCCTCAAGGACGGTTGGACGGCGGTGACCAAGGATCGCTCACTTTCCGCCCAATTCGAACATTCCATTGGCGTCACCGCCGATGGCTACGAGCTGTTCACCCTTTCACCCGTCGGCCTGCATCAGCCTCCTTACGATCTTTGACCTCATGAACAACAAACCCCACTACGTCGGCCATCGCCAACGGTTGCGGCAGCGTTTCTTGAAATCTGGTCCCGACGGATCGGCCCCAACAGCCGACGTGCAAGTCCATTCGTAAGACAGGTTGAGCAAGTGTGCGCCCGGCCGACCGGCGCGCCCCGCCACGGCCTCGATTTCATGGCGGTAGGGATTGGCCGTTTTGTCGAGCCAGCGCCGCGAAACCGCGTCGCCCATGCGCAAGGCGGCCTCGCCGTAATGCCGGCGGCCCATGTCAATGATCTCGCCAAACCGTCCCGGGGCGGCGTCGATCAACGCCAAGGGGCCCGCCTTGCCGGTCTCGAGCAAGGGAATGGCGGGCAGTTCTGACGATGCCTTCAACTGACGCTCTCCTCTGTTTATTGGCGAGGAAATCATATCACGGCTTTCAAAACCGGCTGACTTGAGTAATATCCTTGTCGCTCTGTCCCCTCCGCGAGCGCAAGAGGCTTCGATGATTCCACGTTACAGCCGTCCCCAAATGGCCGCCATATGGGAAGCCGACAACAGGTTCCGCATTTGGTTCGAGATCGAGGCCCATGCCTGCGACGCCCAGGCCGAACTCGGGGTGATTCCAAAAGCCGCCGCCAAGGCCGTCCGCGAGCGCGGCAAGTTCGAGGCGGCGCGGATCGACGAAATTGAAAAGCAAACCAAGCACGACGTCATCGCTTTTTTGACCAACCTGGCGGAACACGTCGGCCCGGAGGCCCGTTTCGTCCACCAGGGCATGACCTCATCGGACGTCCTGGACACTTGCCTGGCGGTGCAGTTGACGCAAGCCTCCGACATTTTACTCGACGGCATCGACGGCCTTCTGGCGGCGCTCAAGCGCCGCGCCCTTGAATTCCGCGATACCCCTTGCATGGGCCGTAGCCACGGCATCCACGCCGAGCCCACCACCTTTGGCCTGAAACTGGCCGGCTATTACGCCGAGTGGCGGCGCAACCGCCAACGCCTCGGAACCGCCCGCGCCGAGGTCGCTACCTGTGCCCTTTCCGGCGCCGTCGGTACCTTCGCCAATATCGACCCCTACGTCGAGGAATATGTCGCCATGAAAATGGGGCTCGCTATAGAGCCCGTATCGACCCAGGTTATACCCCGTGACCGTCACGCCGCCTTCTTCGCGGCACTCGCCGTCATCGCCGGCTCCATCGAGCGCCTGGCTACCGAAATCCGCCACCTGCAGCGCACCGAGGTCGGCGAGGCCGAGGAATATTTCGCCGCCGGTCAGAAAGGCTCCTCGGCCATGCCCCACAAACGCAACCCGATCTTAACCGAGAATCTGACCGGCCTGGCGCGCATCGTGCGGGCTGCGGTGGTCCCGGCGTTGGAGAACATCGCCCTGTGGCATGAACGCGACATCTCGCACTCATCGGTGGAACGGGTAATCGCGCCCGACGCCACCATCGCGCTTGACTTCACGCTAGCGCGGCTGACCGACGTCGTCGAGCGACTCGTTGTCCATTCCGAGGTAATGCGGAAAAACTTGGACCGCCTGGGTGGTGTCGTCTTTTCGCAACAGGTTCTGCTGGCGCTGACCCAGGCCGGAATGAGCCGCGAGGCCGCCTACACCGCCGTCCAGCGAAACGCCATGCGGGCAAGCGACGGCGGCGGCGATTTCCTCACCCATCTGAAAGGCGACGCCGAGGTGACGGGATGTCTGGATGATAAAACCTTAACGGGACTTTTCGACCTGGAAAACCACGGCCGCCACGTCGGCACCATCTTCGAGCGCGTCTTCGGCGAGAAATGAAGGAGGCGCGGCTTTTAGCCGCCGATAACCGTTTCGTGGTCCTTGTCCAGCGCCTCGGGATATTCCCCGGTGATCTGTTCGAAGGCGACGGCATGGAGGCGTTTCATCTCGGCGGCGATCTCCGCTTCCCCGATGGCCACGCCGCGGCCACAGAAATCCCCGGCCAGCTTGCCGGCGACACCGCCGTCGCCAGGTTTTTGCAACTCGGCCTGGATGATCTCCACGGCGTAGGCCTCGGCCTCCGAGCCGGACAGGCCCATCCGTTCGGCCGCCCATGACCCCAGCAGCTTGTTACGCCGCGACAACACCTTGAAGCGTTGCTCCTGGTCGAGCTTGTATTTGGCCTCCTCGCTTTTTTCCCGTTCCTCGAATGCGTCTTTCATGCCAGTGTTCCTTGGCTGCTGGTATTGAAGGGATTAATTTACGGCTGCCGCGACGGCACCGCAATGGCCTGGCGCCGCCAGCACTTTGGGGTTAATTAAAAATTTCTCATGTGCACACTGGTGATCCTGCGCCGCCCTGGCCACGAGTGGCCCGTTCTTTTGGCGGCGAATCGCGATGAGAGGGACGACCGCCACTGGCGGCCACCGACGCGGCATTGGCCGGAACGACCAGGGGTTATGGCCGGGCTCGACGAGCAGGCCGGCGGCACTTGGCTTGGCCTCAACACCTCCGGCGTCGCCGCCGGTGTCCTCAATCGATTGCACTCGCTGGGACCGCGACCGGGCCACCCGAGCCGTGGTGAACTGCCACTCAAGGCCCTGGATCATGCGAGCGCGGCGGCGGCGGTGAAAATGTTGTCCCTTATCGATCCCATGAGCTACCGTTCTTTCAACATGATCATCGCCGACGCGGGCGAAGCGTTCTGGCTTAGATTCCCAGGCCAGGGCAGCGCCGGCGCCACCACCGTCGAGGCGACGGAAGTGGCCAGCGGACTGTCGATGGTCACGGCCCATGACCTCAACGATCCGGCATCGCCACGCATGGCTAGGTACTTGCCGCAATTCCAAGCCGCCCGGCCCCCCGACCCCGGATCCGGGGATTGGTCGTCCTGGCAAGAGCTGTTGGCGAGTGTCGATTTCGACGAAGGGGCGGGACCGGGCGGCGCCATGTGCGTCAACGGCGACGGCGGCTTCGGCACCACGTCATCGTCGCTAATCGCACTACCCTCGCCACGAATGGCGGCTGTCAAGCCGGTCTGGCTGTTCGCCGCCGGCCGGCCCGGCCCGGCGGCGTGGCTGCCGGTATCGTTGTAATTCGAGTGGCGTTGTCATATTCCCGGACAACTGCTATATTATCTTTTTTGGACTACCTTCACAGATGAGCGCGTAAGCGCATCCCCCATTATCGGATAATCTCATGGCCAGAGCCAAACGCAGACAAATTTACGAGGGCAAGGCTAAGGTTCTTTTCGAAGGGCCTGAACCCGGCACGCTCGTGCAGTATTTCAAGGACGCCGCCACCGCTTTCAACAACAAAAAACAAGGCGTCATCACCGGCAAAGGGGTGATCAATAACCGCATTTCTGAATACCTGATGGTCCGTTTGGGCGAGATCGGCATCCCCACCCACTTCGTCCGCCGGCTCAACATGCGCGAGCAGTTGGTCCGCGAGGTCGAGATCATCCCCATTGAGGTGGTGGCCCGCAATATCGTCGCCGGCTCCATTGCGAAACGTTTCGGCACATCGGAAGGAACCCCGCTGCCGCGTTCCATCATCGAGTACTATTACAAATCCGACGAGTTGGACGATCCGATGATTACCGAGGAACATATCACCGCCTTCGGCTGGGCGACGCCGCAGGAGCTGGATGAGATCATGTCCCTGGCGCTACGCGTTAACGATTTCCTGTCAGGCCTGTTCTTAGGCGTCGGCATCCGTCTCGTCGACTTCAGGCTGGAATTCGGCCGGCTCTGGGAAAATGACCAGATGCGCATCGTCCTGGCCGACGAAATCAGCCCTGATTCCTGCCGCCTGTGGGACATCAAGACCGACGAGAAGCTGGACAAGGACCGCTTCCGCCGCGACATGGGAAAAGTCGAGGACGCCTATCAGGAGGTCGCGCGGCGTTTGGGTATCCTGCCGGAAAGCGGCCCAGCCGACATCCAGGGCCCCAAGGTGATGCAATAGGGAATCATGAGACGACCGCGGCCGTGAAAGCGATAGTTCTCGTCACCTTGAAGGACGGCGTCCTCGACCCGCAGGGAAAAGCGGTGCAGCAGGCGCTTTCAGCCCTGGGTTTCACCGGCGTCGACGGCGTCAGACAGGGAAAATACATCGAAATCAACTTGGCCGAGACGGACCCCGTCAAGGCCCGCCATGATCTCGACGGCATGTGCCGGCAGCTGCTCGCCAACACCGTCATCGAGGATTATAAGATCGACATCGCGGAAGGGTGACATTCTGAACCGATGAAAGCCGCCGTCATCGTTTTCCCCGGCTCCAACTGCGACCGCGACGTCAAGGTGGCGCTGCAACAAAGCTCAGGGAATCCGCCCGCAATGGTCTGGCATGGTGGCACCGATCTGCCCGCCGTCGACCTGATTGTCCTGCCGGGCGGCTTTTCCTACGGTGATTACCTAAGGTCCGGCGCGATGGCCGCGCAGTCGCCGGTAATGGCCGAAGTCGCCGCCAGGGCACGCCAAGGGGTGGCGGTACTTGGCATTTGCAATGGTTTCCAGATTCTCACCGAGGCCGGGCTTTTGCCCGGCGTGCTGATGCGCAACGCCGGCCTCAAGTTTGTCTGCAAGGACGTTACCTTGCGCGTCGAGAACGCCCTCTCTCCCTTTACCACGAGCTACCACCCAGGGCAGGTGATCCGCATCCCCATTGCGCACCATGACGGTAACTACTTCGCCGACGAAGAAACTTTGGAACGCCTCGAGGGCGCCGGCCGGATCGCTTTTCGTTACTGTGACGAGGCGGGCGAGACGACCAGCGCTGCCAATCCCAACGGCTCACGGCACAACATCGCCGGCGTCTTCAACGAGAGCCACACCGTGCTTGGCATGATGCCGCATCCGGAACGGCTGGCCGATCCCCTCTTGGGCGGCAGCGACGGGCGGCCGATGTTCGACGGCCTTATCGGGGCACTGTCGTAGGGCGAGGATCTAGATGAGCGAGATCAGCCCCGAAATCGTCCTCCAGCACGGCTTGTCGGAGGACGAATACGACAAAATTCTGGCCATTCTTGAGCGACGGCCAAATCTTACCGAACTCGGCATCTTCTCGGTGATGTGGAGCGAGCACTGTTCTTATAAATCATCAAAAAAATGGCTTCAGACGCTACCCACGGAAGCCCCCTGGGTGATCTGTGGTCCCGGCGAGAACGCCGGTGTCATTGACATCGGCGACGACCAGGCCGTCATCTTCAAGATGGAAAGCCACAACCACCCCTCCTTCATCGTCCCTTACCAAGGCGCGGCGACGGGCGTCGGCGGCATTCTCCGCGACGTTTTCACCATGGGGGCGCGGCCGGTCGCCAACATGAATTCCCTTCGTTTCGGCGCCCCCGGCCACGCCAAGACCCGGCACCTGGTTTCCGGCGTTGTCGCCGGCATTGGCGATTACGGCAACTGCGTCGGCGTTCCGACAGTCGGCGGAGAATGCGAATTTCACCCGACTTACGACGGCAATAACCTGGTCAACGCGATGACCGTCGGCCTCGCCGAGACTGGCAAAATTTTCTATTCGGCGGCGAGCGGAGTGGGCAATCCGATCATCTATGTGGGCTCCAAGACCGGCCGCGACGGTATTCACGGCGCGACCATGGCCTCGGCCGAGTTCAGCGAGGATTCCGAAGACAAGCGCCCGACAGTGCAGGTGGGCGATCCTTTCACTGAAAAATTACTGATCGAGGCCTGCCTGGAATTGATGGCCACCGACACCATCGTCGCCATCCAGGACATGGGAGCGGCGGGACTCACCTCGTCTTCCTTCGAGATGGCGTCGAAGGGCGGCATGGGCGTGGAAATGGACCTGGACGCCGTGCCCCAGCGCGAGCAGGGCATGACCCCTTACGATATCATGCTCTCGGAAAGCCAGGAACGCATGCTGGTGGTCCTGAAACCCGGCAGCGAGGACCGGGCCCGCGCCATTTTCAAAAAATGGCGGCTTGACTTCGCCGTTGTCGGTCGCCTCACCGATAGCGGCCGCATGGTCCTGACCATGGCCGACCAGGTGGTCGCGGACCTGCCGATCGCGCCGTTGGTCGCGGCTTCTCCCGAATACGACCGGCCATGGACGCCGACGCCGAAATCCGAACCCGTCTTCGCCACCCAAGTACCGCCCCCCGACGACCCATTGGCGGCGTTGCAACGGCTCGTCGGCTCCCCAGACCTGGCTTGCAAGCAATGGATATGGGAACAGTACGACCATATGGTCATGGCCGATACCACCCAGCGCCCGGGCGGCGACGCCGCCGTCGTCAGGGTGCATGGGACCAACAAAGCCATAGCCATCACCACCGACTGCACGCCGCGTTATTGCCTTGCCGATCCTCACGAAGGCGGCCGCCAAGCAGTTGCCGAGGCGTGGCGCAACCTGACGGCTGTCGGCGCCAGGCCGCTGGCCATCACCAACTGCTTGAATTTCGGCAATCCGGAAAAACCCGAAATTATGGGTCAGTTCGTCGGTTGCATAAAGGGCATGGGTGAAGCTTGCGACGAGTTACGGTTTCCAGTCGTCTCGGGCAACGTCTCGCTCTACAACGAGACCAACGGCAAGGCCATCCCACCGACCCCGACCATCGGCGGCGTCGGTTTGCTGGACGATGTAAATAAAGCCGTGAGCCTGGCTTTTAAGGACCGGGACCAGGCCATCATTATCATTGGCGAGACGGCGGGACACCTGGGCGCAAGCCTATATTTGCGCGAGATCGAAGGCCGCGAGGATGGCGCGCCGCCGCCGGTTGACCTCGCCGCCGAACAGCGCAATGGTGATTTCGCGCGCGCCATGATCGCAGCGGACCTGGTTAGCGCTTGCCACGATCTTTCCGGCGGCGGCCTCGCCATAGCGGTCGCCGAAATGGCCATGGCAAGCAGCATCGGCGCCGATATCGAGGCGCCTGACGGCGCACCGCCCTTGCATGCCTGGCTGTTTGGCGAGGACCAAGGCCGCTATCTGGTGACCACCAACGACCCGCATACCCTTTTGAAAGCCGCCAAAAAAGCCGGGGTGCCGGCGCAAAAGATCGGCACCACTGGCGGGCGGAACTTGACTGTCAACGGATCACACGCCATATCCGTAGCTGACTTGCGAGACAGCCACATGGTCTGGCTACCGAATTACATGCGGGCGAGCTGATCTCTCTTTTCCAGGAGATAAAAGTTTCATGACGATGGATGCCGGTGAAATCGAACGTCTGATCAAGGAATCGATTGCCGATGCCGTGGTCATGATCGAGGATCTTCGCGGCGATGGAGACCACTACGCGGCCCGCGTTGTCTCCGCCGCTTTCAAGGGAAAATCGCGTGTACAGCAACACCAGATGGTCTATCAGGCCCTGATGGGGAAGATCGGCGGCGACCTACACGCCCTGGCTTTGCAGACCAGCGTCCCCGAGGATGCCCAGAGTTTTATAGCTCTGCAAAGGAAAGAAGAATGAACGATAATCCGTCATCAGCGCGAATTCAGCAGGAAATTGACGAGAATCCCGTCGTCCTTTTCATGAAGGGAACGCCGATGTTCCCGCAGTGCGGTTTTTCCGCCGCCGTCACCCAGGCGCTCACCCATATGGGAGTGAAGTTCAAGGGGGTCGACGTTTTGGCGGAGCCCGGCATCCGCGAAGGCATCAAACAATTTTCCAACTGGCCGACCATTCCACAGCTCTATGTGAAAGGGGAATTCGTTGGCGGCTGCGATATCATCCGCGAGATGTATGAAAGCGGCGAACTGAAAAAGTTGTTTGATTCCAACGATATCGAATACGCCGCCTGATCGCGTACGTTTCTAGCGCGAGTAAAACTCGATCACCAGATTCGGCTCCATCGGCACCGGATAAGGAACGTCGGCCAGGACCGGAGTGCGCAGGAAAGTTCCCCGCATTTTCTTGTAGTCCACGTTCACGTATCCCGGTAGTTCCCGCTCCACCGATTCAATCGCCAACAGCACCAGGGGCAACTCCCGGGACTTTTCCTTGACCTCGACGACGTCGCCTTCCCGCACCAGATAGGAAGAGATATTGACCCGTTTACCGTTGACCTTGATATGGCCGTGATTGATGAATTGGCGGGCCGCGAAAACGGTGGGGACGAATTTCATCCGGTAGACCACCGCGTCGAGTCGGTGTTCAAGGAGACCGATCAGGTTCTCGGAAGTGTCGCCGCGCCGGCGCGCTGCCTCTTTGTAATAACGGCGGAACTGGCGCTCCGTGATATTGCCGTAATATCCCCTGAGCAACTGTTTAGCCGCCAACTGCGTACCGAAATCAGAGACCTTGCGGCGACCCCGGCCGTGCTGGCCAGGACGGTAATCGCGGACGTTGACGGGGCTCTTGGGCCGACCCCACAGGTTGACGCCATAGCGCCGGTTGATTTTATATTTTGACCGAAGGCGTTTGGTCATATTTCCGAAAACCCATTGTTGTGATTATTGTTGTCCCAATAAGCCCTTATCGGATGGGGCGTTAAGCCCGCTTTCTCAGGGCTAGGGCGGCGGAGTATACGCCGGTGTCTCCGGATGTCAATTGCCCGCCCTTAAGCGGAATCCAGTTCAGTATCCCAATAAAGAAAATCACGCCAGCTTTCGTGCAGGTAGTTGGGTGGGAAGGCGCGGCCGTTTTGCTGGAGTAGAAAGTTTGTCGGTTGGGCGGCGGCGCGGATAGGAAAAATGCCCGCCTCCCGGGGCATGCGGCGACCCTTGCGCAGATTACAGGGCTCACAAGCCGTGACCACGTTATCCCACAAGGTCTTGCCGCCCCGCGAGCGCGGAATCAGGTGATCGAAGGTCAGTTCCTCGGTCGGTAATCTATCGCCGCAATACTGGCACTCGAAACGATCCCGCAGAAACACATTAAACCGGGTGAAGGCCGGCCGCCGACTCATGGAAACGTATTTTTTCAGGGAAATGACGCTGGGAAGGCGTAGCTTGTAGCTGGGGGAGTGCACGTAATGGTCATACTCCGAGACCACATTGACACGATCGAGAAATACCGCCTTGACCGCGTTCTGCCAGGACCAGACCGACAAGGGGAAATAGTTCAATGGCCGAAAATCGGTATTGAGCACCAAGGCCAGGGAGTTTCCAAAAGCAACAGACATAAGCCATTCCCCTCGTTCAGGGGCGAGAATACAACATACTGTTACTTTTTGCCAACTCCCTCCATCGGCGCCACATTAATAAGCCTAAGAGCAAACTCCGAAAATACCGGCAAGAAAACCCTTGCCTAGGCGGACACATTCTTCGTCTATGCCATGGCCCATGCCCGGACGGCGGTGTGCATCCACCTTCATGCCGGCGGCCCGCAGGCCCGCCACCGCCGTCAGCAGGGCCTGGACGGGGATAATTTCATCATCCTCGCCATGGGTCAGCAAGACCGGGGGGCGGGACTTGATCTCTCGTTTAAGCAACTCCCCGTCCTCCAACATGCCCGAAAACCCGAGGATGCCGGCCAATTGATTTTGCCTCCTTGGACCCACATGCAGCGCCATCATGGCGCCCTGCGAAAAACCGATAAGGACCAAATTTTCCTCACCCAAGCCCGATTCGGCAAGCTTGGCGTCGATAAATCTGTCGACGATGGGGGCCACCGCCCGGACCCCGGCCAAGCGGGATTCGGGGTTGAAGTCCCGGATGCTGAACCACTGACGGCCGCAATCAGCCATGTCGAAGGCATGGGGAGCATGAGGCGAAATAAACAATGCGTTGGGAAGCGCTTTCCTGAAAGACATCGCCAAGCCGATTAAATCATTGCCGTCGGCGCCGACACCGTGCAAAAGAATGGCCAATTGTTCGGGCGCGCCGGCCGACGGGGGGGCCAGGACAGGACCGTCAAGAATAGGTATTTCCGGCATTGGGATCTCTTGCTTGTTAATGAATTGGCAGCGAATTTAGAGCCCATTTATACCCGCTTGCGACTATTCGGTGCCGATAAAAGCTAACGCCCTTCGAAAACCGCCGGCCAAGTAATGCCCGTTCACCAAAGACGTTCGCTCCCGGCGGGACCCCGGTTTTTTGCACTAGCGGTGAAAAACAGAGTAAAAGAACCCCCATGAGGCAGGTCATCCAGAGCCCCCGCACCGGCAAGCTAAGGCTGATGGAAGTGCCGGCGCCAAAGGTCCGGGCCGGGCATCTGCTGGTGCAAACGCGGGCGTCCCTAATCTCGGCCGGCACCGAGCGGATGGCCGTCGAATTCGCCAGCAAGACCATCGCCGGCAAGGCCAAGGCCCGCCCCGACCTGGTCAAGAAGGTTCTGGCCAAGGCCAAGCGGGACGGCGTTGGTGCGACCATGCGCACCGTCCTGGCCAGACTCGACGAGCCTTTACCCTTGGGATACTCGGCGGCCGGCAGGGTCGCCGCCATAGGCCAGGGCCTTGAAAGCGCCTATAGCGTCGGCCAGCGGGTCGCCGTCGCCGGCGCCGGCCTCGCCAACCATGCCGAACTGAACGTCGTTCCCGGTAGTCTCGCCGCCACCGTTGCCGATTCCGTCAGCGACGAAAAAGCCTGTTTTGCCACCATGGGCGCTATCGCCATGCATAGCGTCCGTAATTTAGGCGCCGGCCTCGGCGACCTGGTGGCGGTCATCGGTGTCGGTCTCGTGGGCCAACTGGCGTGCCAATTGCTGAACTTAGCCGGGGCCCGCCCGGTCGCCATTGATTACAACCCCGAACGTCTTGATCTGGCCCTGCGCTTGGGCGCCGAAGGGGCCTTCAACCTTGCCAACGGCGGCCACCGGGAAGCCGTTTCGGCGCTGACCGGGGGACGGGGCTGCGACAGCGTCCTGATTTCGGCGGCGACAGCCTCAAGCGAGCCCTTCGATATAGCAGCCGCCATCGCCCGCGACCGGGCGCGGGTCTGCATGGTAGGCTTGACCGGCACCGCCTTTCCCTATCAGGAATTCATGAAAAAAGAATTGAATCTGGTGGTTTCCCGGTCCTATGGCCCGGGACGCTACGACGACGATTTCGAAAGCCGCGGCGTCAAGTACCCGGCGGGCTGGATACGCTGGACGGAAAGCGAGAATCTCGCCGAATGCCTGCGCCTGATGTCCCTCGACCCGCCGCGGCGTCTCGATGTTCGGTCCTTGACGACGCATCGTTTTCCCTTGTCCGAGGCGGAAACAGCCTATCGCCTCGTTGGCGGCGGCAACGACGGCGGCGAGGCCAGTCTCGGCGTTATCCTGACCTACGATGACTCCCCGCCCGCTTCCCCACAGCCCTCGTTCCCGGCGGCAAAACCGCAAGGCCAATGTTCGCTAGGGGTCATCGGCGCCGGCAATTTCGCCCGCTCGGTGCTGCTGCCGGAATTGAAGAAACTCAAAGGCGTGCACCTGCACAGCCTCGCCACGCGGCGCGGCGCTTCGGCGGAACAGGTGAAACGCGCTTTTGGTTTCGCGGAAGCCGAGACGGATGAGACGGCGATCTTTGAGAATCCCACCATCAACGCCGTCCTCATCGCCACCCGCCACGACAGCCACGCCAAGCTGACGGCGAGGGCGCTCGAGGCGGGCAAGTCGGTGCTGGTGGAAAAGCCCCTGGCCTTGAGCCGCGAGGAGATCAACCAAGTGATCGAAGCGCGCCAGGGCTCTCCCGGTTTTTTCCAGATCGGGTTCAACCGCCGTCATGCGCCAATGGTGGTAAAGATGCGCCATCGGCTGGCCACGACGCCGGGACCTAAGTTCCTGCTGTTGCGGATCAACGCCGGGGCCGTCGCCAAGGACAGTTGGGTCCATGCCCCCGGCGAAGGAGGCAGCAGAATTTTAGGCGAGGTTTGCCACTTCGTCGATCTGGCGCGGTTTTTCGCCGGCTCAGCGATCGCTTCGGTGCAAGCGCAGACGGCGAGTGTGGGCACCGGCAACCTGGAGGACATAATTATCGCCATGCGCTTCGAGGATGGCGGTCTTGCCACCGTCGCCTATACGGCACGTGGCGACGAGACTCTGGGTAAGGAACTTTTCGAGGCTTACGCCGGTGGCACCGCCGTCGCCATCGACAACTTCCGCACCATCGCCATCGCCAGCGGCGGCGGCCGCAAGAACGAAACCCGAGCAACCCAGGACAAGGGCTTCAAGGCATCGCTCCAGGCTTTCACCGATGCCGTCGCTAACGGCGGCCCACCACCGGTGGACGAGACGGAACTGGTAGAAACATCCGTTGCCACCCTGGCGGTCATGGAATCCCTGCGCCAAGGAACTCGGATCGATCTTTAAACTTGACATGAACTGGCAATAGACATGTTTTCACACCATTATTTTTCCACAAGACCGCAATGAACCTGAACGCCTTTTTCAACGCCGAACTGGACGAGCATAAATCAGCTCTGGCGGCCACCCGCGAGGTTCTCGGCGAACCGTTCCAGCGTCTTGTCGGGGCTTGCGCCGAGGCGGTGAGAGGCGGCGGGCGGATCGTCTTTTTCGGCAACGGCGGCAGCGCAGCCGACGCCCAGCACCTGGCCGCCGAACTCTCCGTGCGCTACCAGCGGGACCGTGTCCCCATCGCCGGCTTCGCCCTGACCACCAACACCTCGGCACTGACCGCCATCGGCAACGATTTCGGTTTCGAGGACCTGTTCGCCCGCCAGATCCAGGCCTTGTGCAAGCCCGATGACGTGGTCATCGGCATTTCCACTTCCGGCAATAGCGCCAATATTATCAAGGCCTTGCGGGAAGCAAAGAAACTGGGCGCCGTGGCGGCCGGTTTTGGCGGTGGCGACGGCGGCCAGATGTTGGGCCTGGCCGATCCGTTTTTGCTGGTGCCGAACAACAATGTCGCCCGCGTTCAGGAAATGCACATCACCCTCGGGCACATGCTTTGCGGCGCCCTGGAACAGGAATTGAGGCTGTTATGAGCGAGCGGTCAGAACTGGCGTCCCTGGTCGAATCCTTTGGCGGCGCCCGCGTTCTTTGCGTCGGCGACGCCATTCTTGATCACTTCCGGCACGGCGCCGTCGAGAGGATATCGCCGGAAGCCCCGGTCCCGGTGCTCAAATTGGATGCCGATGAGAAGGCCCAACTCGGCGGCGGCGGCAACGTGGTGCGCAATCTGGTTTCCCTTGGTGTTCAGGTGCAATTCGTCACCGTCATCGGAGCCGCTGATACGGGTAATGCCGACCATGCCGGCAAAGAAATTCTCCGGTTACTCGACAGCTATAAGATCGGGACCGATGAAATCCTTCTTGACCGCGATCGCCGCACATCGGCCAAAACCCGTTATTTCGCCAGTGGACAGCAGATTTTGCGCACCGATAGCGAAACTCCCCTGCCCCTGGCCGAAAAAATCCACCGGCAATTGATCAACAAGGCGAAAGCGGCGATGGCGGACTGCGCCGTCGTCATTCTTTCCGATTATGGCAAGGGCGTGCTGGATGATGGCGTCGCCCTGGAACTGATCAAGGCGGCGCGAAAGCAAGGGAAACAGGTTATCGTCGACCCCAAGGACAGGGATTACCGGCGCTATGGGGGGGCCAACCTGCTCACCCCGAACCGAAAGGAGTTGGCCGGCGCCTCCCATCTGCCGGTGGATACGGAAAAGCAGGTCGCGGCGGCGGCGCGAATGTTGATCGATGAGCATGACTTAAGCGCGATGCTCGCCACCTTAGGCCGGGATGGCATGACGCTCGTCACCGCCGAGGGGGGGGTCAGCCACCTCAAGGCCCAGGCGAGAGAAGTCTTCGACGTCTCCGGCGCTGGCGATACCGTCGTCGCCACCCTGGCGGCGGCGCTGGGCGCCGGTTCCGCCCTCAAAGACGCCGCCGAGCTTGCCAATGTGGCCGCCGGCATCGTCGTCGGCAAGGTGGGGACGGCGGCGGCCAGCGCGGCGGATGTGATC
Source organism: Rhodospirillales bacterium (assembly GCA_036012725.1). Lineage (GTDB taxonomy): Bacteria > Pseudomonadota > Alphaproteobacteria > Rhodospirillales > 2-02-FULL-58-16. Next base: position 19,995 of record DASCPW010000123.1, on the reverse strand, counting down.
GGCGCCTTGCATCACCAAGACATCTCCAGCGCCGAGGCCAAGGTCATGGCCTTGCAACAGGGCCTTGAGACCATCGGCCGCTGGCGGCGGCGGGGGATCAAGGTGGGCTTCACCAATGGTTGCTTCGACCTTCTCCATCCCGGCCATGTGTCGCTCTTGGCCCAGGCCAAGGCGGCTTGCGGCAGGCTGGTGGTGGGATTGAACAGCGACGCCTCGGTGAGACGCCTTGGCAAGGGCGACGGCCGTCCGGTGCAAACGGAAGCCGCGCGGGCCACCGTGCTCGCCTCGCTGGCGACGGTCGACATGGTGGTAATTTTTACGGGCGACACGCCGGTTGAGTTGATCGAGGCGATCCGCCCCGACGTGCTGGTCAAGGGCGCCGATTATGAATTGCCAGAGGTTGTCGGCGCCGACCTGGTCCGGAGTTACGGAGGCAAGGTCCTGTTGGCGGACCTGGAGCCGGACCATAGCACCACCGCCACCATCAAGCGCATGGCGAAATAATACCGACCCGTCCGTGTCATTGTTTGAAGCCCATGCCCTTTACGCCGCCGTTTGGGCGACTTTTGGCATAGGCTATTCGCTGCTTGCCGGCAAATCCGTGAAAGTCCGCCTGCGTCCGTTCCTAGGGGCCTTCCAGCGCTTGGCCTACAACCTCTTCGCAATCGCTCATCTCGGCCTGGTCTGGGCGACCGGCGCATGGGCCTTCGCCGGCAAGGCCGGCTAGGAGATTGCGCCAGAAACCCTGGCCGGGAACGGGTCCGTCTGTCGCCGGCAACCCAGGCAGGGGGCGGGAAGGAAGGCCTGCGTGAGCGGCGGTCATGAACTTCCCCCACAGCCGCGCCGGCAGACTACCGCCGGTGACCTTTTTCATCGGCCGCTCGTCATCATTGCCCATCCAAACACCGGCGACGAGATCGGCGGTGTAGCCGATAAACCAAGCATCGCGGAAGTTCTGGCTGGTGCCGGTCTTGCCGGCGGCGGGCCTTTGCAGTCTGGCGGCGCGGCCGGTGCCCGAGGCGACGACGGCGGTCAGCATTTCGTTCATGGCGACCGCATGAGTGGCATTGACAACGCGCCCAGGGCCGGAACCCCGGCGCCGGTAGAGCACCCGTCCATGGCCATCGCGGATTTCCTTGATACCGTGCGCCCAGACGGCGAAGCCGCCGCTGGCGAAAGCGCCGTAAGCCGCCGTCATCTCGATTAGGCTGACCTCACCGGCGCCGAGCGCAAGGCTGGGAGTGGGTTTGAAATCGGCGCTCAGCCCCAAGCGCCGGGCCGTCCGAATGACCCGCTCGCGGCCGGCCCGCTCCGCCACCTTGACGGCCACCGTGTTGATGGATTGAGCCAAAGCCAGGCGCAAGCTGACCTCGCCCTTATAACCGCCGTCGAAGTTGCGGGGGCTCCAACCGTTCACCGTCAGCGGGGCGTCGGTGATCAGGGTCGCCGGGCTCAAACCAGCCTCGAGGGCGGCCAAGTAGACAAAGGGCTTGAAGGCCGAGCCCGGCTGACGCCGAGCCTGGACGGCGCGGTTGAACTGGCTGGCCTGGTAATCACGGCCGCCGACAATGGCGCCGACGGCGCCGTCCGGTGTCATCGCCACCAGGGCGGCTTGCGAAACCCCGGCCTTGTTCCCCGCCGCCGCCAGCATTTGGGCGACTCTTTTCTCGGCTAACCGTTGGAGGCCGGCATCCAAAGTGGTGGTCACCGTCAGATCCATACCGCCGGGAAAAACGTAATCGGGGACTTGTTCCATGACCCAATCGGCGAAGTAACGGGCGCCGCCGTGCCGGGCAGGCGCGATGACCGCTCCCTTTTGGCGCCCAGCCAAAGCCGCCTGTGCTGGGGTCAATGAACCGGCGGCGACCATGTTGGCGAGGACCTGGATGGCGCGGTCTTTCGCCCGCTTAGGATGGCGGCGGGGATTGTAGCGTGACGGGGCCTTCAAAAGCCCCGCCAGCATCGCCGCTTGATAGGTGGAAAGATGGTGCGCCGGTTTGCCGAAGTATTTTCTCGCCGCCGCCTCGACGCCATAAGTTCCAGCGCCCAGGTAAACCCGGTTGAGGTAGACGGTGAAGATCTGGTCCTTACTGAACTTGCGCTCCAGCCACAAGGCGAGCAGCAGTTCCTGGACTTTGCGCTTCAAGGTGCGCTCGGGCGTGAGAAACAAAATCTTGGCGACTTGCTGGGTGATGGTGCTGCCGCCCTGGACCACCCGTCCGGCCTTGAGATTGACAAAAGCAGCACGAGCCAGGCCGACGGGATCGATCCCGAAATGCCTATAGAAACGCCGGTCCTCGGTCGCCAGAACCGCCTCTGGCAAGGCCGCCGGAAGGTCGCCGAGCCGCGCCGGCAGGCCATAAAGATCGCCGAATGTGGCGAGGCGGGAACCGTCGGCGGCCAACAGCGTCACCGTCGGCCGGCGGCTTGCCGCCAGCGCCTCGTCCACGTCCGGCAAATCGTAAGCATACCAAGCGGTGATGGCGAGGGCGGCGATAACCCCCCAGACCGCCGTCAAGCCCGCATAATAGGCCATCCACCGGAATACCGCGCGAATCCGGCCGCCGTCTTCGTGATGCCGGCCCTTGCCACCACCGTGGCGGCCTTTTGCCCTCGACCGGCGGTCCTTGCCTGGTGCACCTGGTCTTGATTTCGTCATCGGACGATAGTTCAGCCGGTTATGGTTAGAATTTCCTTAATGGCTGCTACCGTCGGTTCCTCAACCTCCTTGCGGAAACCATCGCCCGTTATCCGCGGCGGCTGCGCAAATACCGCAACCCGGTCCCTGTTTTAAGAGCTAGCTACCGGGCTGCCGGCAAGGGGCCGGCGATGAGCGCCGGATCCAGATGAGTGGCAAAAAGGCCGATGCCCCAGTGAAGATGCGCCGCCGTGACGCGTCCGGTCGCCCCGACGCGGCCCAAGGGCTCGCCCTTGGCGATGTATTGGCCCTGTTTGACCAGAATTGCGCTCATGTGGGCGTAAACGGAATTGAGGCCATGCCCATGATCGATTATCACCGTCTTGCCGGTAAAGAACATGTCCTCATGGGCCAGTGCGACGACGCCGTCACCGGCCGCCACCACCGGCCTGTTCGCCGGAGCGGCGATGTCGACCCCAACATGCGGCCGGCGGGGTTGGCCGTTGAGAATGCGCCGGCCGCCGAAGACACCCGATATCCGGCCCTTCACCGGCCACATGAACCCGGAAGCGAAATAGGGCCTGTCCGTGTCCTCGGTCCTGGTGGCGGCGATCATGGCGCTTTCCAAGCGGATTCGCTTTAGGGCTTCGGGGCCAGGCGTGACCTGTTGCGGCGCTAGTCCGTCGATGCGCTGGACGGGGTACTCACGCGGCGCCACCGTTAAGGTCCTGGAATCGCCGTGGCCATCGGCATAAATAACCCGCAAGCCAACACGGGCCGGTGCGTCGCGCCCGAAACCGACAACGAACAGCCCGCCTTTTGAGACCCGGACGGCGACGCTGTCGATGAAAACTCGAGCGCCGGCTTCGGTGGACCCGAATGCCAGCCCGCCTTGCACGAAGCGCCCTTCCAGATTCAGCAGCCGGTCGCCAGCCAAGACCGGAGTCACCGCCGTCACCAGCCAAAAGACGGCGGCTGAGATTCGGAGTAAAGCCGCTATCACCACAGTTTCCCTTGGCGACCATCCGATTCGCGTGAACGTTTCCGGGCCGGTTTTTGGCGGCCATGTTTAGAGGACCGTTCCCCCTCGGAACCCCTCTCGTCTTGAGTTACCGTCACCCCGGCCTCGCCGTCGTGGAAAAGGACCGAAAGTCCCATCCCCGCCTGCAGGCTTCTCACCGAACGAACCGCCCGGCCGGCTTGATCGCGAACAAGGGTGAATCCCCTTTCCAAAACCCGCTGGTGGGAAAAACTCTCAAGCAGCGCCTGGGCCTGTTCAAAGAGCGCCCGGCAGTCGCGCAGGACGCCCTCAAAGGCTGCCTGCAAGGCCCTGGTTTCGCCATCGATCCGGCTCCGGGCATGGGTGATTTTATGCACCGGGCTGAGAATCTTGGCGGCCAATTCATGGACGCGGGCGCGGCGGTACTCAAAGCCCATCTTGAAACTGTTGCTCAGGCGCTCGGCCCAGTCGTCCAGGCGTTGCGCGGCTTCTTCCGCCATCCGCCCGAGGTTGGGCAAACCGCGCGACAGACTTTCGAGGCGAAGCCGCTGCTCGTTGAGCAAGCGGTTGAAGGAGGCGACCAGGCGGGCGCCGTCATCCAAGACCTGGGCCAGGAGTTCGATCCTCACCGGCACCGCTATCTCGGCCGCCGCGCTCGGCGTCGGGGCGCGGCGATCAGCGGCGTAATCGATCAAAGTGGTGTCGGTTTCATGGCCAACCGCCGAAATGAGAGGAATGGCGCTGCCGGCCGCCGCGCGCACCACCGCTTCGTCGTTGAAGGGCCAGAGGTCCTCCATGCTGCCGCCACCCCTGGCGACGATCAGCAGGTCCGGTCTCGGCACCGGGCCGGCGGCCGGCAACCGGTTGAACCCTTCAACGGCGAGCGTGATCTCGTCGGCCGCGCTGTCACCCTGCACCAGCACCGGCCACAACAGCACCCGGCGCGGAAAGCGGTCGTTAAGGCGGTGCAGGATGTCACGGATCACCGCCCCGCTTGGCGACGTGATGACGCCGATGATGTCCGGCAAAAAAGGCAGGGGTTGTTTCCGTTCCTCGTTGAACAGCCCTTCTCGAGCCAGTTTGCGCTTGCGTTCCTCCAGTAATTTCAAGAGCGCCCCTTCGCCGGACAGTTCCATGCGTTCGACGACGATCTGGTATTTGGAGCGGCCGGGATAGGTGGTCAGACGGCCCATCGCCACGACCTCCATGCCATCCTCGGGATTCAGTCCCAGGCGGCCGGCGGTACCGCGCCAACAGACGCCGTCAAGCACCGCGTCGGCGTCCTTGAGCGAGAAATAGAGATGCCCGGACGCCGCCCGCTTGAAGCCGGAAATCTCTCCTTTGACGCGGACCCGGGCAAAGGATTCCTCGACCGTGCTTTTTAGCGCCAGCGAGATCTCGCTGACGGTCAAGATGGGAAGATTATGGATGCCCTTATGAGGGGAAGGGTTTTCAGTCATTGCCGTCAGTATGTATGATACTAAAGTGCGCGGCAAAACAAACGTCTGTCCCGTTGCCACGAATTGCCTTGCAAGTGCCGTTTCAACGGAACTGGAAACATTATCGAAAGAAAGGCTTTATGAAGGTTTTGGTGGTTGGATCGGGCGGCCGCGAACACGCGCTTTGCTGGGCCATTGCCCAATCGCCCCTTTGTGACGAGTTGTATTGCGCGCCGGGCAACGCCGGCATTAACCGGCTTGCCGAATGTGTCGATATCAGCACGGACGACATCGACGGATTGGTCGGTTTCGCCACCGGAAAAAGCATCGAATTCGTCATCGTCGGCCCCGAGGCGCCCCTGGTGGCGGGACTTGTCGATCGCCTCAAAATCGCCGGCATCCCGGCTTTCGGCCCTTCGGCAAAAGCCGCGGAATTGGAAGGGTCGAAAGGATTCATGAAGGATCTTTGTGCCAAATACGATATTTCCAGCGCCGATTACGAGACTTTCGACGAGCCCGACTCCGCCAAGGAATACATTCGCTGCCATCACGCCCCCATCGTCGTCAAGGCCGACGGTTTGGCCGCCGGCAAGGGCGTCATCATCTGCCACAACGAGAACGAAGCCTACGCCGCCATCGACCACATCATGACCGAGCGCGCTTTCGGCAACGCCGGCGGTAAAGTGGTGATCGAGGAGTTCCTGGAAGGCGAGGAAGCCAGTTTCTTCGCCCTGGTCGACGGCGCCCGCGCCCTGCCATTGGTCTCGGCCCAGGACCACAAGGCGGCCCACGACGGCGACGAGGGCCCCAACACCGGCGGCATGGGAGCCTATTCGCCTGCCCCCGTGATCTCCGAGCAAATGACCAAAACCGTCATGGACCGCATCATCACCCCCACCATCAAGGCCATGGCCGCCGAGGGCCGGCCGTATAAAGGTGTCCTTTTCGCCGGTCTGATGATCACCGTGAATGGCCCGAAAGTGCTGGAGTTTAACGTCCGCTTCGGCGATCCTGAATGCCAGCCGATGGTAATGCGCCTCAAATCGAACCTGCTGGAGGCGCTTTTGGCCTGCACCGAAGGGCGCCTTCACGAAGTGGCGCTGGAATGGCGCGACCAGGCCAGCCTCGTCGTCGTCATGGCCGCCGAAGGCTACCCGGGCTACTACGGGAAGGGATCGGAAATTCGCGGCATAGACAAAGCCGAGGCTCTTGACGGCGTTGTCGTCTACCATGCCGGCACCAAGGCCGCCGGCAGAAAGATCGTCGCCGACGGCGGACGGGTTTTGGGCGTCACCGCCCGCGGCAAGACCATCGCCAAGGCTCAGAAACTGGCCTACAAGGCGGTTGATTTGATTGACTGGCCACAAGGATTCTGCCGCCGCGACATCGGTTGGCGTGCCATCAAGCGCTGACTTCTCTTTCCTTTACCTTCTCTCCCCGAAAAAGCGTTTAAGCAGCTTCGCCGATTGGCTTTCCTCGATACCGCCATAGACCTCCGGCTTGTGGTGGCAGGTGGCCTGCTCGAAGACACGTGCCCCGTGCTCGACGCCACCGCCTTTCGGATCATAGGCGCCGAAATAGAGCCGCCTGACGCGTGCCAACGATATGGCGGCGGCGCACATGGCGCAGGGCTCGAGCGTCACGTAAAGATCGCAGCCGTCGAGGCACGGCGACCGCCGGCGCCGGGCCGCCTCGCGGATGACCAGCATCTCGGCGTGGGCAGTGGGGTCATTGGTGTTTTCGGTGCGATTGCCAGCGGCGGCGATAACCTGGCCAGTGACCCCGTCGACCAGCACCGCGCCGACGGGCACCTCGCCTCTTTCCGCCGCCTTTTCGGCTTCCCCGAGGGCGCGGTGTATATGGGAAGGTCCGTTCATGGCGGCAGATTGGGGCGGCGCCATCGAACCGTCAAGGCATCACCGGCCGTTGCCCGCCAACAGCGCTCGTCATAAACTGTCCCTTCATGACGACACCCATTATCGGCATCACCATGGATTGCGAGCAATCGGGGGATTTTTCCAAGTTCCCTTGTTATTCCTTGCGCGCCAATTACGCGGCGGCGGTCATCCGCGCCGGCGGCTTGCCAGTGGCTTTGGCGCATGCATCCGGTCTGGCCGAAACCTATCTCGGGCTAATCGACGGCCTCGTCGTCACCGGCGGTGATTTCGATATCGACCCATCCCTTTTCGGCGCCGCCTCGCGTCACCCCACGGTCAAGACCAAGGACGAGCGGACGGATTTCGAGATGACCATCAGCAAGGCGGCGCTCGAACGCGATACCCCGGTGTTGGGCATCTGCGGCGGACAGCAATTGTTGCACGTGGCCCTCGGCGGGACGCTGATCCAACACATCCCCGACAAGATCAGGGGCGCCATCGCCCACGAGCAACCCAATCCCCGCGACGAGGCGGGCCACGACGTGACTATCGCCCGTGGCACTTTGCTCCATGACATCGTCGGCGTTCCTAGGATGGCGGTGAACAGCGCCCACCACCAGGCGGCCATGGAGGCGCCGGCGGGCGTCGTCGTCAATGCCGTCGCCGCCGATGGGGTGATCGAGGGCATCGAGACTCCCGGCAAGCGCTTTTGTCTCGGTGTCCAGTGGCACCCGGAATTCGCCATCAGCGACGGCGATACGCGCATTTTCGCCGCTTTCGTCAAGGCCGCCCGCGAATACCGGCAAGCGAAATGAAAGGTGAGCGCATCGCCAAGGTCATGGCCAGGGCCGGCTTGTGCTCGCGGCGCCAGGCCGAAAGGTGGATCGAAGCCGGCCGCGTCAAGGTGGAGGGGCGAACCCTGACATCCGCCGCCGTCACGGTGACGCCCAAGAGCCGCATTGAAGTCGACGGCAAGACCTTGAGCGCCGCCGGGCAAACGCGGCTCTGGCGCTACCACAAGCCGGCGGGACTGATCACCAGCCACCGCGACCCCGAAGGCCGGCCGACGGTCTTCGAGCACCTTCCCAAATCCTTGGTCCGAGTGATCTCCGTTGGCCGCCTTGACCTGAGTTCGGAAGGCCTTTTACTTCTCACCAACGACGGAGAACTCGCGCGTAGTCTCGAACTGCCAAGAACCGGTTGGACCCGGCGTTACCGGGTGCGCGTGTTCGGCGGCGTCGTGGAAGCGAGACTGGCTGAGCTGAAAAACGGGCTCACCACCGGCGGCGGCGATTACGGCCCCATCGACGCCAAACTCGACCGCATTCAGGGAAGCAACGCCTGGCTGACCGTTTCCTTGAAGGAAGGCCGCAACCGGGAAATCCGCAAGGTGATGGAACACTTAAGCCTCCAGGTAAACCGCCTCATTCGCATCGCCTACGGGCCGTTTCAGTTGGGCAGCCTCGGCCGCGGCCAACTGGCCAGGGTGCCAACCAAGGTGCTGCGGGAACAGCTTGCCCTTGAGGCCATCAAACCAAAAGACGAATATGATTAAAAAATTTAGGGCTGGCAAACTGGCTAATTTTTGTTAGAGTTTTGTGGAACAAAACAGAAACCATTATTAAGATCATTCGCTTGTCCAGCAAGGAAATATGGATGAAAACTCACCGCATTATTGATTCCGCTGAAGCCACCGGCCAAAAGGCATCTCTTTTTGGCGGCGCTGAAACCATAGGCAAAAAAAGTTTTGCTCCTTATGAAATCCACCCTGTTGGTGCTTTTGATTGGTTTGATAAAGCCGAACCGAACTCTATTCATGCCGTCGTCACCGATCATCCGGGCTGGTATATTGTTTGGCGTTATTTGGTCGACCCAACACTCTCCTTGGAACCAGAACGGCCCGTGATCATCTGGCGGGTCGACATTGTTTTCATTAAAAAAAGTGATTGGAAGTACGAGGGCAGCGCCGCTGGAGCTAAGGGTGGTAGAAGAATGCACACCTTTGGGCTCAAGAAGCCAGCAACCCTTTTAAAGGGCAGGGCCGTGTACCAGCGTTCGGATGTGGTTATATCCGGCGGCAAGGCAGTTCCACTTAATGGCGATTAGCCATTGGCCATTGGCCCTGAAATCGGTGCATAAAAAATTATTTGATAAAAGTCTTGTCCGATGAGAATCGTCGGCGGCAGACACCGGGGCAGGAAGTTGCGGGCGCCGGCGGGGGGCGGTCTGCGTCCGACATCGGACCGCGCCCGCGAATCCGTTTTCAATATCCTCGAACATACAATTCTCGGAGCCGGTTTCGGCGCCGGCACGGTCGCCGACGTCTTCGCCGGCACCGGCGCATTGGGTTTGGAAGCCCTGTCCAGGGGGGCCAGTCACGCCACCTTCATCGACAACGACCCGGTGGCGCTTAAGTGCGTCCGCGGCAACGCCGGCGGGCTTGGAGAAGGGCGGAGCGTGACCCTACTCAAGCTTGACGTCACCCGCCTGCCGCCGCCACCGCTGGCCGCCAAGACTCCCTTTGCATTGGTATTCCTTGACCCGCCCTACTTGACAGGTCTCGGCGTTGCGGCCCTGCAAGGGCTGGCGGCAATGGGGTGGATCGCCGATGGGACGGTTTGCGTCACCGAGGTGGCGGCAAATGAAGCACTGGCACCGCCACCCGGCTTTGTGCTTCTTAGCGAGCGCGTTTACGGCGCGGCGCGGGTGCTGTTCTTGAAATTCCGGTAGCCCCCGATGACGCGGTAGCGGAGGTCATAGGCTGGATCCACCTCGGGCCTGGGTGCGATATCCCAGATCCATTCCTTTCCCTTGAACGGAACCGAAACGCCATAAAAGGGGTTTTCGCTCCGCAAGGTCTTTCCGCCGTCACGGATTTGCCAATCAACTTCGGTGATCAGGAAGACGGTGCCGGAAACTTCGGCAAGCGCCGCCAAATGGTGTTAGATCAAGGCTCGCGAGAAGTCGGCAATCTCTTGGTCCGAATAGCGTCGGCTTACGTGTTCCAAGTATTGCGCCGGCAGCAGCGGCAGTTGCGAAAGGATATTGGCCGAGACCACAAGATCGGCATCGTCCTCGGGTCAACCGCCGGGAGCGGGAAGAGGAAGGGGACCCCCGGCGTTAGCATGGACATGGTCATGAACCGCTTTGACAATGCCAGTGAGATCATGGTCGAGAAAGCGGACGTTCGCCAAGCGGCGCGCCTTTTGCCGCTCCGGGCGCAAATGCAAAATATCGACCATCACCACCTCGCCAAAAAGGCCAGCAAGATCGACAAGCGGAATGTCGTGGAGAAGCCCCGAACCAAGGACCACCGCCTTCCGCCGCCGGGTCGAGGCCCGCGCCGCCTCAATGATCAGCCCCCGGCAATGGTCGAGATGTTTTGTCCAGGCCCGGCGGCGGCGTTGCTGGCGGGCACCAAGCGCGATCAGCTCCCGCAAGTAACCCATTTCGCGCAAATGCCGGGGGCAGGGCGTGATGAGATGCGTGAGCCATTCGGCCAGCATGGCGTCTAGCGCCGGCCGAATAGTTTCTCGATGTCGGCCAGTTTCAACTCCACATAGGTGGGGCGGCCGTGGCTGCACTGGCCGGCATGCGGCGTTGCCTCCATCTCACGCAAAAGAGCGTTCATTTCCTCGCCGTTCAAACGCCGCCCGGCGCGCACGCTGCCGTGGCAGGCCATGGTCGCCGCGACCTCGCTTAAACGATCCTTGAGCGACACCGCTTCGCCGTATTCGCCCAAATCATCGGCCAGGTCCCGGATCAACCCCTGGATGTCGGCCTCGCCCAAGAGCGCCGGCACCTCGCGGACAACGACGGCGCCAGGGCCGAAAGCCTCGACGCTCAAGCCCAGTTCCCGCAGTTCCCCGGTACGCGAGGAAACGCGGGCGGCGGCCGCCTCGTCCATTTCCACCACTTCCGGTATAAGCAGTCCCTGCCGGGGCACGCCCGAGTCCGCCAGCGCCGCCTTGATGCCCTCGTGGACCAGCCGTTCGTGGGCGGCGTGCTGGTCGACGATGACGATGCCGTCGGCGGTCTGGGCGACAATGTAGGTTTCGTGGACCTGCGCCCGCGCCACGCCGAGGGGATAGTCATGGGCTTCGGATTCCCGGCCTTCCTCCGCCGCCGCCATGACCGCCCCGAGAGGCGCCTTCATGCCGGGCAGGGGCGCATGGAAAGTGGTGGCCCGTTCCGCCATTCCCGCCAAAGGCCGACTAGCAAAACGGGCGGCGCCAAGGGCAGCCGTTGAAACGGTGGTCGAGGCGCGGTGCCCGGCTTTGGCCAGGGCGTGCGACAAGGCGCCAACGATGAGGCCGCGGACCAGTCCCGGATCGCGGAAACGAACCTCCGTCTTCGCCGGATGAACGTTGATATCGACGGCCTCGGCCGGAACTTGCAGATAAAGCGCCACAAGCGGATAGCGGTCGGAAGCGAGAAAATCCCGGTAGGCTCCGCGCAGCGCCCCATAAAACAGCTTGTCGCGAACCGGGCGGCCGTTGACGGACAGGAACTGCTTGTCGGCAGAACGCCGGTTCAGGGTCGGCAAGCCGATATGGCCGGCGAGGCTTAGGCCTTCGCGTTCGGCGTTGATGGCCAAGGCGTTGTCGGCGAACTCCCGGCCCATCACGGCGCCCAGACGGCCGCGCCGGGACGACAGCAAATCACCACCGGCCGGAGCCAATTTGATCAGGTCGCGGCGGCCGTCGCTCAAGGAAAAGCCGATGCCGGGATGGGCCATGGCCAGACGGTTGACGGCTTCGCTCACGTGACCTTGTTCGGTGCGCGGGGATTTCAGGAACTTGAGCCTGGCCGGGGTGGCGAAAAAAAGGTCACGGACCTCGACCCTGGTGCCATTGCCCAACGCCGCCGGCAGGACTTTTCCTTGGCGCCCGCCTTCGATGGTAATGGTCCAGGCGCTATCGGCGCCGCTGGCGCGGCTGGTGATGATCAGACGGGCGGCGGCGGCAATCGAGGGCAGCGCCTCGCCCCGGAAGCCCAATGTGCCGATATGAGCGAGGTCGTCATCCGGCAGCTTCGAGGTGGCGTGGCGCTGCACCGACAAGGCCAATTCGCCGCGTTCCATACCGGTGCCGTCGTCGCTGACCGAAATCAGGGCCTGCCCGCCCTGCTTGATCGTCACGTCGATATGACGGGCGCCGGCGTCGATGCTGTTTTCGACCAATTCCTTGACTGCCGCCGCCGGCCGTTCCACCACCTCGCCGGCGGCAATGCGGTTGACGAGAGTTTCCGGCAGCTTGCGGATGGTCATGACGACTTTGTCGTCAAACGTTTGTATTCGTTGATCAGGCCGTTGGTGGAGGAATCGTGGCCATCGATGGGTTTGTTACCTTGCAGTTCCCGCAAGACCGTCTTCGCCAGTTGCTTGCCCAACTCGACCCCCCACTGGTCGAATGAGTCGATCTCCCAGATCACACCCTGGACAAAGACCTTGTGCTCGTAAAGGGCGATCAGCATGCCGAGACTGTATGGATCCAGGCGCCGCAACAAAATCGAATTCGTTGGCCGGTTGCCGGAAAACAGCTTATGCGGCACCAGACCCTCAAGCGCCTCACCCGTCAGTCCCGCCTTCTTGAGTTCGGCCCTGGTTTCGGCCTCATCCCTGCCCTTCATCAGCGCCTCGGTTTGGGCGAAAAAGTTGGCGAGCAGGATGGCATGATGGCCAGCCAGGGAATGGTGGGGCTCGGCGGCGGCGATGAAATCGGCGGGAACCAGCCGCGTTCCCTGATGCAAAAGCTGGAAAAAGGAGTGCTGGCCAATGGTCCCCGCCTCGCCGAAAAGAATCGGCGCGGTGGCGCAATCAACCGCCTCGCCGCCGCGTGTCACGCCCTTGCCGTTGCTTTCCATTTCCGCCTGCCGCAAATAAGCGGGCAACAGTTCCAGACGTTGATCATAAGGAATCACGGCGTGGCTTTCGGCAGCGAAGAAATTGATATACCAGACACCGAGAAGGCCGAGAATCACCGGCATGTTCTCGGCCAGCGGCGCGGCGCGGAAGTGCTCGTCCATGGTATGGGCGCCTGACAGCAGTTCCTCGAAACGCTCGGCGCCTATGGCGATGGCGATGGCAAGCCCGATCACCGACCAGAGGGAAAAACGCCCCCCCACCCAGTCCCAGAACTCGAACTGGTTAGCGGGCTCGATACCGAAAACGGCCGCTGCCTCGGCGTTACTGGAAAGGGCGACGAAATGCCGAGCCGGCGCTTGCCCGCCCAGCGCCTCAATAAGCCAGGACTTGGCAGTCGCCGCGTTGGTCATGGTCTCAGCGCTGGTGAAGCTCTTGGAGGCAACGATGAAAAGGGTCGTTGCCGGGTCCAGCCCGTCGAGGGTTTCGCTGATCTGGCTGGCGTCGACGTTGGCGACGAAATGCAGGTGGAGATCGTCCCTTTGGAAGGGTTTTAGCGCCCGGCAGGCCATCGCCGGACCGAGGTGAGAGCCGCCGATGCCGATGTTGACCACATCGGTGATGGGCTTTCCCGTCGCCCCCGTTCGGGAGCCGTCCCGCACCGCCTCGGCAAAAGCCAGCATCCGTCCAAGCGTCGCCTCCACCTTCGCCATGACGTCCTCGCCATCGACTTCGATGGCGCGCCGGGAGCGGTTGCGGAGCGCAACGTGCAATACCGGGCGGCCTTCCGTGGTGTTGATCGCGCGTCCCGAGAACATGCGGTCCCGCCACTCCTCGATTTCCGCCTGGCGGGCGAGATCACAAAGCAGGCGCATGGTTTCCCGGCTGATCGAGTTCTTGGAATAGTCAAGCAGCAGGCCATCCAAGGCGAGCGAGAACCTGTTAAAACGGCCAGCATCGGCAGCGAACAGATCACGCATCCGCGAACCGGCAATGGTCCGCTGATGGGCCGCCAGCGCTTGCCAAGCGGAAGAGTTCCGAAGGGAGGCCATTTTCAAACCGTTTCCATGGCGGTTGGGATCATCGACAGACTATAGCATTACCCGTTTACGAAGGAATCGGTTTCGGCCCGCGCTGGCGCCCCATCTTATTCCTTCTCCGTTTTCCCGATTCCGTCCGGGGCGCCGGCGACGACGACACTCAGCGCCTCGGCGTCGAGAAGCCAGCGCGCCAGCCGGTTGACCTGAGGAAGCGTCACCGCTTCGATATAGCCGTTGCGCTTATCCAGATAATCAATGCCGAGATCGTCCAGCTGCACGCCGACGAGGAACGAGGCGATGCGGCTGCTCGACGTAAAGCGAAGCGGGAACGAGCCGGTAAGATAGGTCTTGGCGTCGGTGAGTTCCTCGCCACTAACACCGGCCTCGGCCAGGCGCCGCCATTCCCGGCGGAGGACTTCCAAAGTCTCGCCGACGCGGGCGTTGGCGGTGCCGGCGCCGCCGACGATCAAGGCCGAATGGTCAAGGGGGTAGAGTAGGCTGTGTACGGAATAGGCGAGGCCGCGTTTTTCCCGCACCTCTTGGTAAAGGCGCGACGACTGGTTGCCGCCGCCCAGGATGTAGTTCATCACGTAAGCGGCGTAGAAATGCGGATCGTCGCGTTTGATCCCCTGATGGCCGAAGACGATGGCGCTTTGCGGTACCGCTATGTCGACAACCATGGTTTGGCCTTTGGCCTTGGCCCGGACTTCCGGCACCTGCATAGTCTCGGCCGCCGCCGGCAGGCCGCCGAAAGTGGCATCGAGAAGCGGCGCCAATTCAGCCGCCGTGATGTCCCCGACGACGCCGATAACCAGATTGTCCACGGCCAGCCTTTTATCCACGAACTCCTTGATATCGCCGGCGGTCACGGCGCCAACGCTTGCAAGGGTTCCTTCCGGCGGGCGGCCGTAAGGGTGGTCGGGAAAAAGAATTTCCAGGAGCCTGCGATTAGCGACAGTTCCGGGATCTTGCGATAGGCGCCGCAATCGGGCCATGATTTGGCTGCGAATACGCAACACCGGCTCGGCGTCGAAACGTGGTTTTTTCAAGGCCATGCCTAGGAGATCGAAGGCCTGATTCTTGTTTTCGGTTAACGTCTTCAGCTGGCCATTAAAGGTATCGCGCCCGGCGTCGAAACGGAGCGTGATCGACAGGTCCTCGAGACGCCTCTGGAACGCCTGGCTGTCCAGTTCGCCCGCCCCCTCATCAAGCAGCGACGAGGCCATATTGGCCAGGCCTTCCTTGCCGACAGGGTCGGCGGCGGCACCGACTTCGAAGGCGATACGCATAGTGATGATGGGGTTGGTATGTTCCTCGACCAGCCAGGCTTCAATATCCCCCGGACTTACCACGCGGGCAACTTCGATGGCGGCGGCTGAAAAAGCGGTAGCGAGGAGAGGTGCCACAAAGGCCACCACCGCAATGACCTCCCTGATGGCCTTTGCCCATCGATGCCGGAGCTTATTTCGCAAGATGAGTTTTCCGTCTACCTTAATCGTCTTTTTCGGGCAGCAGCAGAGCGGTCACCGAACGGCCTGGCGCGATAACCATCCTGAGGGCGGCGTTGATTTCATCCACCGTCACCGCGCCGATGCGTTGCGGCCAGGTCTCGACGTCCTCGACACCAAGCCCCGTGGCCAACGCCACGCCCAACACCTGGGCGCCGGTGCGAATGGAATCGCGGGCATAGACGGCCGCTGCGCGAAGATGCCGTTTGGCCCGCGACACTTCATCCAAGCTAACGCCTTTTTCCAGGTACTCCCCCAACTCTTCCTCCATGGCCGCCTCCAAGGCCGCCATGCCGACACCGGGCCTGGGGCTGGCATAAAGGACGAAACGGCCCGGTCCCAGTCCGTCCGGGTTGTAAGAGGCGCCGGCGGAAACCGCTAGTTTCCGTTCCACTACCAATGACCGGTAGAAGGGGCTGGTGGCGCCGCCGCCCAAAACCTCGGCCAACACTTGCAGAGCATAGGCTTGATCGCTGGCCCCACCACCGGCAAGGCCAAAAAGATAACTGGGGGCCAGGAACTGGCGGCTCCAGGACGGCTGGCGCACGCGGGCATCTCTTAGGAAAATACGCCGCTCCGCGCTTTGGGGAGGCTCACTTGGACGGGACCGGGCGGCGCGTTGCCCGGCCTCCGCAAAGACTGGTGGGATGAGGCCAAAAGTCTTTTCAGCCAACGGTTTTAGCTCATCAGCGGTAATGTCTCCGGCGACCACGAGAATGGCGTTTTCAGGCCCATACCAGCGTTTATAAAAGCCCAGGATGTCCTTGAGCTTCAGCTCTCTGATCTCGTGATCCCAGCCGATTATGGGCTTGCGGTAAGGGTGGTTGAGATAAAGCGCGGCGCTGATGTGCTCTCTTAATATGGCGGCGGGATTGTTATCGGTACGCTGCCGGCGCTCCTCGAGAATAACCGATCTTTCCGGTTCGATCACTTTTTCCGTAAGCACCAAATTGATCATGCGATCGGCCTCCATTTGCATGACCATTTGCAGCCGCTCCACCGCCACGGTCTGGTGGTAAGCCGTGTAATCATGAGACGTGAAGGCGTTTTCGCGGCCACCGTTGCGGGCGACAATCCTGGAAAACTCCCCCGGCGCAAGCTTCTTGGTACCCTTGAACATCAGATGTTCAAGGAAGTGGGCGATGCCCGACTTGCCTGGAGGTTCGTCCGCCGACCCGACCTTGTACCAGACCATGTGGGTGACTACGGGAATCCGGTGGTTGGGCACGACCACCACCCGCATGCCATTGGCCAGGCGGAAAGTTTCTGGGTTGAACAGACCGGCTAGCGCGCCGCTTCCTTGCAGCGGCGTCAAAAGTAACGGCGCCGCCACGAAAATCGCCAGCCCAAGAATTCGCAGCCTCTTTCTCATTGTCGTCTTTCCTGCCCCCATAAAATTAATTCCCCGGCCTTTCGGGACTGGACCAGCCCATGCCAGGCAATCTAGGGTCCAGGACATTAGTACAAGTCAGAACCGAAACAAACATTGACCATCATGCGCCGCTCCATCTTGCTGGCCCTTATTTCGGCCGCCGTTATTCTCAGCCTGAGCCGGGGTATCCGCAACACCTTTGGTCTGTTCCTTTCTCCCATGACACTGGACCTGGGTATTGGCCGCGAGGCCTTTTCCACATCAATTGCCATCCAGAGTGTCGTTTTGGGGCTGGCCCAGCCGCTGGCCGGGATTGCCGCCGACAAATACGGCGCCGCCCGCGTCCTGGTGGCGGGGGGGGCGATCTATGCATTGGGACTCATCGTCATGGCCGGTGCCGAGTCATCTTGGGGCCTCCATATCGGGGCCGGCCTCCTCGTTGGCATCGGCGGCGCCGCCGCCAATTATTCTGTGGCTTTGGGCGCCATCGGGCGCCGGGTAGCGTCGTCAAAACGCAGCATGGCCTTGGGCCTCGCCAGCGCCGGCGGTTCCGTCGGCCAATTCGTCCTGCCGCCTGCTTCCCTGTGGCTGATCGAAATCCAAGGCTGGTCCGGCGCTCTTATCGGCATCGCCCTTTTGGCGGCGGCTCTCATGATCCCAGCGGCGGCGGCGCTGAGAGGCCGGGCCAGCGACGCGCCGGTGGCGACGGCGGGGACCTTGTCGCTAACCTTAAGCCAAGCGGTCGGCGAGGCCTTGCGGCACAAAGGATACTGGTTTCTGACCATGGGCTTTTTTGTCTGCGGTTTCCAGGTGACGTTTATCGCCGTCCACCTGCCGCCCTACCTGACCGACATCGGCCTGACGGCTAGCATTGGGGCGACGGCGCTGGCGCTGATCGGGTTTTTCAACATCATCGGCACTTTTGCGTTCGGCTATCTCGGCGACCGCTTATCCAAGAAATATCTGCTCAGCAGCCTCTATTTCAGCAGGGCATTGGCGGTCATGTTTTTCCTGCTGTTCCCGAAAACCGACATCTCGGTGATGATCTTCGCCTCGGTCATGGGGGCATTGTGGCTGGCCACCATCCCTCTGACCAGCGGATTGGTGGCTCATATTTTCGGGGCCCGATACATGGCAACTCTTTTCGCCATCGTCTACTTCAGCCACCAAATAGGCAGTTTCCTGGGTGTCTGGTTAGGTGGTTACCTGTTCGACGCCACCGGCTCCTATGACGGCGTTTGGATCGTCACAATCATCCTCGGATTCGTCGCGGCGGCGTTGCACCTGCCCATCGCCGAGAAACCATTACGAACCCAGGCCGCCTAGAAAGAAGAAATCTCAGACGGCGTTCTTGAATCACCAATTCACCGAAAGAATAATATTGACGTTCAGTCAGGTATTTCAATAGGATAGAAGTTTCTTACCTACGAACAGCTACATCAACAGATTTGGACCATTGCCCCCGTCAAAAAGCATGCGGTGGGCTCTCCTCAAAGACGGCAACACCATCCCAGGTTTTGCTACCATCGAGCATTAAAACCGATTGAAACGAAAGTGTTATTACATGCCTGAATATGATTTTGACGCCAGCATCAAGGAATACAAAACCATCATCAACGGGGGCGAATCGGATTACATCCCCGTGACGACGCAAATGGCCGAATTCTGCATGATGCACGGCGGTTATAACGGCCGCGAATTTTTCAGCAATCCCGAGATGTTCGTTCGCGGCAGTCTTGACGTACAACGGGAACTGGGCTTCGACGTACCGGATATGGTGTGGGATGTGTACTCCGTCGAGGCCGAGGCTTTGGGCGGAAAGATGGCTTGGTTCGACGACATGTATCCGGCCCTGGACAACAGCAAAGCCCTGATCCGCAATGAAAAGGACTTGGCCCGCATCAAAGCGCCCGATCCCTTCAAATCAGGGCGCATGCCATGGGTGCTTGAACTCTTGCAGATTTGCAAGGAACTGACCGGCTATACCCACTACATCCATTATTGCGCACCGCTCAATCTGGCGGCTCAGGTCATGCAGTTCGAAAATTTCATCATGGCCATCCGGGAGAACCCCAAGTTCGTCCATAAGGTAATGAATTTTCTCGTCGAGGAGGTCCTGGCGCCTTACATCAACGCCTATTTCAAGGTGCTTCCCGACGCCGATATCGCCAACGGCAAGGACGCGGTCGGCTCGTTGCCGTTCATTACCGAGGATATCGTTAATGAGTTTTCCGTCCCTTATATCCTCAAGCTCAGGGAACTGTGCGGCAACAAGCCCGGGGTACGTTGCGACAATTGGTGGGGCGATGCGTTCGCCGCGGACCTGGACAAGTTCTGGCAAACGAAACGGAAGGTCACGCCGCAGTATCTCAAGGTTCAGGACCCGGACTGTTTCCGGGTGGGAACGAAACGAGCCAGGGAATTCGCCGACAAGAAAGGTTGCGCCTTGAGTTTCGGCGTTGGCACACTGCTCCTTCAGAAAGGGCCGCCAGAGGAAATCGTCAAGCGGATCCATGAATACATGGAGGTCGGCAGTTCCGGCCCCCATGGTAAGAAATTCTTTTTGTACCTTTGCAGTTTCAGCGCCCAAACCCCACCCGAACACGTCAAGGTGGCGATCGATGCGGTCAAGAGTTTCCGCGCCGGAGACCGGCCATACGCCGGACAAGTGCTGAGCGGCCCCGGCGGGGTCGCCGCCGAAATAGAAGGCGGCAAGGGGTTCATGGGTATCGGTGTCGCCAGCAAAACCAAGGTAGAGGGCGCCCAGGCCTCAACGGCGAAGGAGATCTTCCAAAAAATTTCTGGCTCAATATTGGACTTGCAGGAAGTTGAATGCCCGAAGCTGGTTCAGGAAGCCCTCGATTTGGGCGAAGCCCCGCGCGATATCCTGGACGATGCCCTGATCCCGCCCATGGGCACAATCGGCGACATGTTCGCCACCGGCGAGCTCTTTGTCCCGGAAATGCTCATCGCCGCGAAAGCCATGAAAGCGGGGCTGGAAGTATTGCGGCCGCACTTGACCGCGAAAGATATAAAACCCAAGGGAACGGTCGTTCTCGCCACGGTTTTCGGCGATCTGCACGACATCGGCAAAAACCTTGTCGGCATGATGTTGGAAGGCGCCGGCTTCAAGGTCGTCGATCTTGGCGTCAATACGGACGCTCCGGAAATCATCGAGGCCGCCAAAAAGCTCAATGCCGACGTCATCGGCCTTTCCGCCCTGCTGACCACGACGATGCCGTTTATGAAAAAGATTAT
>DASCPW010000122.1:0-14827 GCA_036012725.1 Rhodospirillales bacterium | reverse complement strand
ATCATGTACAACGGAGGCAACGACTTGTTACACCCCCTCCAATGGGATCCCCGGCCAGGGTACCCGTTTAATTTTATTGCTTTCGAGCGTAACCCCCTGCTCGAGGAGTTCCGGAACTACTATACACTTACCATGATGTTGCTGGGCAGCAGCATCGGGCGTTACACCATTTCCCGTGTGGCAAGATCCTCTATGAACGATTTCTTGCGGCTGCCGGAATTAAGGGAAGAGGTGGATTGGAACACAGATGTCTGGAGGGAAGCCATCGTCAAGAAATATCTCGAAAACATGATGAAGGCGCAGGCCATCGCCATGGCATTTAACAGTAAGTTCTACGTTTTCTTCCAACCGCTCAAGGCCTATGCCCCCCCCCAGGCGTCTCGATTAGTGACCACGACCACTTTTTAACGGCGCGAAAATTCCTTCGCCGAGAGGTGGCGGCCAACTTTTCGGCACTTCATTTTCATGATCTTAGCGACATCTTCGTAGATGCCGAGGGCCAAGTCTTCGCAGACATGATTCACATTTCCCAAGAGTCCAAGCTGATCGTCGTCGAGAAGGTTTTCTCGATCATCCGGAACAACTTGCCACGTTGAGGCAAGTCCGCTAACCCCTTGAAAATAATGGAGCGGGCGATGGGATTCGAACCCACGACCTCAACCTTGGCAAGGTTGCGCTCTACCCCTGAGCTACGCCCGCCCATGAAAACGGGGCGAAATGGGGCACCAAGCATAGGCGATGGCGGGCGGTTTGCAAAACCCATTATTGACCTGGCGGCGGCGGTTGGATGGGGCCCGAAGGTCTGCTAGTGTCGCGCTGATGCCAGCGACGCCCGATGATGTCTTCGACCGCCTGCGGGAACTGGGCGTGGAAACCACGACCCACCGCCACCCGCCGGTACGCACGGTCGAGGAAAACAAGGCCTTGCGCGGGGATCTTGGCGGTGGCCATTGCAAGAACCTGTTCCTCAAGGACAAGAAGGGAGTCTTGTGGCTGGTGGTGGCGCTGGAGGACAAGGCGATCGACATGAAGGATTTACGGAAACGCATCGGCGCCGCTCATCTGTCCTTCGGCAAGGCCCACCTGCTGGCGCGGGTCCTTGGCGTCGAACCCGGAGCGGTCAGCCCTTTTGCCCTTATCAACGATACCGATCGGCGGGTGCGGGTGGTTCTGGATCGGCCGATGATGGACAGGAAAGTTTTGAACTACCACCCCCTGGACAATGGGGCGACGACGCGGATTGATCCGCTAGGCTTGCTCAGGTTCATCGATTCGTGTGGACATAAACCACGGATTTTCGAACTGTAATCGGCCAGGCTCTTGCGAAGATGGCCGAAAACGGTCATTTATGGTGAAAAGGCCCTTCTAACAGCTGGCTGACAGGACCATGACGCGGATGCCCGACCCCAACCCATTTTCGCCACCCGATGGCCGGGAGCAAGCCGCCGCCGGCGGCGGGCTGATCAAGGACAGCGATACCGCTCATTTCGTCGCCGACGTCATAGAGGTGTCGAAGACGGTTCCGGTGATCGTCGATTTCTGGGCGCCCTGGTGCGGTCCGTGCAAGCAGTTGGGGCCGTTGCTTGAAAAGCTGGTCGGCGAAGCCGGGGGCCTGGTCCGCCTCGTCAAGATCAATATCGACAAGAACCAGGAACTGGCCGCTCAATTGCGGGTCCAGTCGATCCCCGCCGTCTTTGCTTTCAAGGACGGGCGGCCGGTTGACACCTTCTCCGGCAGTCAGCCGGAAAGCCAGATCCGCGCTTTCATGCAACGCCTGTATGGGGACGCCAAGCCCCCGCAGGAGGAGGCGCTTGAACTGGCGGCGGCGGCCCTGGACGGTGGCGACGCGGCCGCCGCCAGCGCCATATTCAGGCAAATTCTCGAACACCTTCCGGGCGATCCGGCGGCGACGGCCGGATTGATCCGCTGCGCCCTTGCCGTCGGCGATGCCGCCGCCAGCCAACGGATCATCGAGAGCTTGCCGGAGGAATTGGCCGCCGAGGCGCCGGTGGCCGCGGCAATAGCGGCGGCGGAGCTTGCTGAACTTGGCGATGGTGCCGGCGATGTCGCCGCCTTGAGGGAAGAAGTAGCAAGGGACGAAAACGGCCTACAGGCCAGATACGACCTGAGCCTGGCCCTTTACGGCAACGATCTCCCCGAAGAAGCTATCGGCGAACTGATCGAATTGGTCCGCCGCGATCGCCAATGGAACGACGAGGCGGCCCGCAAGCAGTTGGTAAAGATCTTCGATGCCCTGGGTCATCAGCACCCATTGACCGTCGCGGCGCGCAAACAGCTCTCCACGGTGCTTTTCTCATGAGCGCGACAAGTGGCGAGACGCCAATCCCTGTCACCAAGACCTTGCCGGCGACGCTTCCCATCTTTCCCCTGACCGGGGCGCTTTTGTTGCCGCGCGGCCAGCTTCCTCTCAACATTTTTGAGCCCCGCTATTTGAATATGGCCGAGGACGCGCTTGGCTCCGACCGGATAATCGGCATGGTCCAGCCGCTCCGCCCTGAAGCCGACCCGCTCGGCGAACGGGCCGAGATCTATTCCGTCGGCTGCGCCGGGCGCATCATTTCCTCCACCGAGACCGAGGATGGCAGGATGTTGATCACTCTTGCCGGGGTTTGCCGCTTTCGCCAGGCCGGGGAACTGGCTGGAAAACGGGGCTACCGGCTGGTCGCCGCCAAATACGATGATTTTCTCGCTGATTTCACCAAGGATCGCGGCGCCGCCGCCGACCGGGTACGGCTTATTGCCGCCGTGCGAAAATTTTTCGATCTCAATGAAATCGAAGCCGACTGGACGGCCATCGAGGAGGTCGACGACGAAACGTTGCTTACTTCGCTGGCCATGGTCTGCCCGCTGGAGCCCCGCGAGAAACAAGCCTTGTTGGAATGCCCCGGCCTTGGCGAACAGAGTGAGCTATTGACGGCCTTGTTGGAATTGGCCGTTCATGGCGCCGGCGGGGCGGCTTTTACCGTCAAGCATTGACGTTCTTGGTTTCGTTTGCGGCGATGAATTTTTTCGTCAACCCGGGAGACAATCATGAATCAACAAAAAGTCGATCCCAAGCTTCTCGAAATCCTGGTCTGTCCCTTGACCAAGGGGCCGCTTCGCTACGACGCCGAAGCCCAGGAACTGATCAGCGATCAAGCCGGACTAGCTTTTCCCATCCGTGACGGCATTCCGATCATGCTCATCGACGAAGCCCGCCCATTGGACGCGGATGCCACCGGCGCCGGCGGATCAACGCCGTGAATGATGCCTTTGGCAGCAAGCATCAGCCCCGCGAAATCCGTCTCAAGCGCGAGGAAAAAATGCTTGAGGTCGATTTCGAGGACGGCCAAAGCTTTCGCCTGCCAGCCGAGTTTTTGCGGGTCGAAAGCCCATCAGCCGAGGTTCATGGGCATGGCTCGGATGAAAAGAAAATCATCGCCGGGCGCCGCCATGTCGGCATCATCGATGTCAAGCCGGTGGGCAACTACGCCATCAGCATCCAGTTCGATGACCTGCATGACAGCGGCATCTTCACCTGGGACAGCCTTTACGATTTTGGCCGCCGCCAGGATGAGATCTGGCGGATTTACCTGGATGCCCTTGAGGAGAAGGGCCTGAGCCGCGATCCTTAAACCCGCGTTTCCTGCCGCCGGCGTGCCAGCAGCAAACCTATAGCGCTTGGCCGCGCATCAGACGCGGCAAATCGCCGACCAACCCCATGGCTTGGCGCATGAACAATCTTTTCAGTGGCGGCAACCGGTTGACGGCCGCCAATCCGCCGTCGCGAGCCAAGACCAGGGGCCGGAAATCGTTGGAGAACAGCCGATTGAGAACATCGGTCATGGCCAACATCAGGACGTTGTCGAAACGGCGCCAGCGCGCGTAACGGGGCAGCACCTGGGTGCCGCCCACATCCAGCCCCAACCGCCGGGCATCGATCAGCACCTCAGCCAGAACGGCGACATCGCGCAGCCCCATGTTCAGCCCCTGGCCGGCGATGGGATGCATGCCATGGGCGGCGTCACCGGCCAACGCCAGCCGCTGGGCGGTGGCGGTCTCGGCGTATTGCAAGGAAAGGGGATAGGCCCAGCGTTTGCCGATGACTTGGATGGAGCCCAGGAAATCACCGAAGCGGCGGCCCAGTTCATCGAGAAAGCCGGCCTTGTTCAGTTCCATGATCGCCGACGCCAAGTCTTCGCGTTCGGTCCACACAATGGCCGAGCGATTACCCATCATCGGCAGGATGGCGAAAGGCCCCGAGGGCAGAAAATGTTCGTGGGCGATGTTGTCGTGGGGCTTCTCGTGGGCGACGGTGCAGACGATAGCGGTTTGATGGTAGGACCATTTGGTCAGCTTGATGGCCGCCGCCTGACGGGTTGCCGAGGTCCGTCCGTCGGCGCCGACGACTAAGCGAGCCTTGACCTTTCGCCCGTCGGCAAGGACCGCCTCGACGCCGGAGGAATGGCGTTCGGTGGCGACAACAGCGGCGGGGGCCAGGAGGCGCGCCCCTTTCAACTTGCCAAGACGCTTAAACAGGACTTGCCGGAACAACCTGTTCTCGACCATGTAGCCGAAGGGCTCGCCGATGCCGTCCCGGTGGTCGTAATGGAGAAAGCAAAGCGAATCCTTGTCGGTGACCCGGATGTCCAAGATGGGCGCGCAATCGCCCGCCATGCCGGCCCACAGGCCGACACCGTCAAGGACCCGTTGGCAAGCCAGGGCGATGGCCGAAACGCGGCCGTCGAATTCGGGCCGCAGGTTAGCCTTCGGGTCGGCGTGATCGACGGCGATAACGTCCATGCCACCATCGGCCAGGGCGCAAGCCAAGGTACCGCCGACAAAGCCGGCGCCGACGATGAGAACGTCGGTGTGCAAGGTTTCGTCCTTGGCCGCTGGCCGGGCTGATGCCGCCCCCTTGCCTAGCCGGCGCTTTGTTGAGGTCTTAGTCATGGTGAT
The DNA here is from genome assembly GCA_036012725.1 of Rhodospirillales bacterium. Taxonomy (GTDB): domain Bacteria; phylum Pseudomonadota; class Alphaproteobacteria; order Rhodospirillales; family 2-02-FULL-58-16. The sequence goes on along the minus strand of DASCPW010000122.1, from coordinate 9,868 downwards.
ATTTCTCCCTCCATTGCCGGAGGATGTCCAGGACGAAAAAGAGGCATGGCAAAATAGATTAAACTATAGGCAATCATAATAAACGCTTAAATATTAGGCAGTTCTGTTGGGTTTCACGACCGCCATGGTCCAGCAGGATACCGCTTACGTGTTGTTAACACATTGATTCACATGCTTATTCAGCTAACTTTTTAAAACCGGCATGATTCTTGATCAGGCTATTGCTAGGAACGGTCTCCGCGGCAGGTTTGTGTCCTCCCGCGGCTAACGTTTGAACCGCCGCTTGCCAAGCCGGCCGGCGGCGCTAAGGAAAGAGGATGAGTGCACGATGAAACTGATCATGGCTGTCATCAAGCCTTTCAAGCTGGAAGAGGTTCGCGAGGCGCTGACCGAAATGGGCGTTGTCGGTATGACCGTCAGCGAGGTCAAAGGTTTCGGACGGCAACGGGGACATTCGGAAATCTACCGGGGCGCTGAATACACGATCAATTTCTTGCCGAAGATAAAAATCGAAGTCGCCGTCGCCGCCGAGATGGCCGCATCCGTCGTCGAGGCGATACAAAAAGCGGCCAGCACGGAGAAAATCGGTGATGGCAAGATTTTTGTTTACGAGATTGAAAAAGTGGTCCGCATACGTACCGGCGAAACCGACGGCGATGCCCTTTAGTACAAATCCCGAGTGGATGGATTCAATCCGCGACGACGCATTTGCATTTAAAACAAATGCTCTTAGGAGTTTATCAAATGCCTGGAATCAAAAAGACTGTCGCCCTCTCGATTTTTTCCCTGGCGGCGTTGCTCGCCAGCGTTGGTGGTGTCCTCGCCGAAGAGACCAAATTGGACAGTGGCGACACCGCCTGGATGCTGACCTCGACGGCCATTGTTCTGATGATGACCATCCCGGGGGTGGCCCTGTTTTATGGCGGCATGGTGCGCAAGAAGAACGTCCTGGCGACGCTTGCGCAAAGTTTCACCATCTGCTGTCTGGTGACGGTGCTGTGGACGGTCTTGGGCTATAGCCTGGCTTTTAGCGAAGGCACCTCTTTTATCGGCGGCGCCGGACGCCTGTTCCTCGCCGGCATCGGTCCTGAAACGCTGAGCGGGACTATCCCGGAAAGCGTCTTCGTGATTTTCCAGCTGACCTTCGCCATTATCACGGCGGCACTGATTACCGGTGCCATCGCTGAGCGCATGAAATTCTCAGCTCTCATGTGGTTCATCGGCCTGTGGTCGCTATTGGTTTATTCGCCCATCGCCTATTGGGTTTGGGGCGGCGGTTTCCTGGGCGATGCCGGGGTCCTCGACTTTGCCGGCGGTACCGTCGTCCATATCAGCTCCGGCGTCACCGCCCTCGTTGCCGCCCTGGTCATCGGCCGGCGCCGTGGCTATGGGGCCGAACCGATGGCGCCCCATAACCTGGTGCTCACCATCATTGGTGCTTCACTCCTGTGGGTCGGCTGGTTTGGCTTCAACGCCGGATCTGCGGTGGCGGCGAACGGTGGCGCCGGCATGGCTATGGCGGTGACCCAGATCGCCGCCGCCACAGCGGCCCTGGCCTGGATGCTCGCCGAATGGAAGGTCCGCAAGAAGCCCACCGTGCTGGGCATCGCTAGCGGTGCCGTCGCCGGACTGGTGGCGATTACCCCGGCTTCCGGCTACGTCGATCCAAAAGGCGCCCTGATCATTGGTTTGGCGGCCGGCCTCGTCTGCTACTGGGGTGCCGCCTGGCTGAAGCTCAAGCTGGACTACGATGATTCTCTCGATGTCTTCGCCGTTCACGGGCTTGGCGGCATCGCCGGCGCCCTGCTCACCGGCGTCCTCGCCATCGAGGCGATCGGCGGCACCCCCGGTGCCCTGGAAGGGAATTTGCGGCAGATTGGCTTGCAGGCTTACGGAGTTGTCGTCACCATCGTTTATTGCGCGGTGGCGTCGTTCATCCTGCTCAAGGCCGTCGATGCCGTCATCGGTCTGCGTGTCGACGCCGAGTCGGAATCGGAGGGCCTGGATATCCGCCAGCACGGCGAAGCCGTGCAATAGGGCATCTCAAGATTGCCCGGCGTTGGCCGACGCCGGGCCACGGCCTTTCCGGCCAGCCGCTGACTTTTTCCGGCCCGCGCCATCACGTTGCAAACGTGTCAGGTTTGCCTAACTTTCCATCAAATCTATCGGCCATGCCTATTTTTTAAGCGTTTTAGGGTTGGGGCGAGATATAGGCAGAGGCCTCACATGCGGGTTTTTCCCCGCGAACATGGCATTAGTGCCATGGTTTCGGTCCTGGCATGGTTCTTGAGAACCACTGGACAATGGCCGACCGTTTCCGAAACCAACGCCCACGGCTCCCGGCAGGGGCTTTGCTTCGGCCGTACTTTAACATCGAGATGCTGATAAGAGGGGGATGCCAATGTTAAGCGATGGAAATACAGCTTGGATTCTGACATCGACGGCACTTGTGCTGTTTATGACTCTGCCCGGTCTGGCGCTGTTTTACGGCGGTTTGGTGCAATCCAAAAATGTCGTCTCTGTTCTGATGCATTGTTTCGTTATTGGTTGCCTGGCTTCCGTGCTATGGCTGGTTTTTGTCTACAGCCTCGCTTTCGGAGACGGCGGTGCCATCAATCCATGGATCGGCGGTTTTGGAAAGGTATTTCTCGCCGGCGTTGGGCTCGACACGCTTTCCGGCTCGATACCTGAAACCGTGTTTTTCATGTTTCAGATGACTTTTGCCATCATTACGCCGGCGCTGATCGTCGGCGCTTACGTGGAACGCATGAAATTCGGCGCAATCGTTCTCTTCAGTGTCCTTTGGCTGGTTTTTGTTTACGCGCCGGTGGCCCATTGGGTGTGGGGCGGCGGTTGGCTCGCTGAACTCGGCGTCGAGGACTTCGCTGGCGGATTGGTCGTCCATGTGACCTGCGGCGTCTCGGCTGGCGTCGTGGCGGTGGTACTCGGCAGCCGCAAAGGTTTCCCCCAGGACATCAAGCCGCCGCATAGCCCCGTTCTGGTCATGATCGGTGCCGCCATGCTGTGGGTCGGCTGGTTTGGCTTTAATGCCGGCAGTGCCTTGGCCGCCGATGGCGCCGCCGGCATGGCGATGACGGTGACTCAAATCTCGGCGGCGACGGCGGCAAGCGCCTGGATGTTCATTGAATGGATCAAATACGGTAAACCGACCCTTGTCGGCATTGCCACCGGGGCGATCGCCGGCCTTGCCACCATCACGCCGGCTTCCGGTTACGTCGGTCCCGTCGGCGGTCTTTGCATTGGCATGGTGGCGGGAGTCTTGTGCTTTTTCGCGGTTAACTTCGTCAAGAGAACCTTGAAGGTCGACGACGCCCTCGACGTGCTGGCCGTGCACGGTGTCGGCGGCGCCACCGGCGTCCTGCTGACCGCCATCTTCGGGGCGACGGCGTTCGGCGGCATCGGCCTTTCGGAGAAGACGATCGCCGACCAGCTTTTGGTCCAGCTCATCGGTCTCGCCGCGACGCTGATTTGGGCCGCCGCCGGGAGCTTCATCATCCTCAAGGCGGTCAAAGCCTTGGTCGGCCTGCGTGTCGACGAGGAAGAGGAGATTGAGGGATTGGATTTGGTGGAGCATGGTGAAAAGGGCTACGAGTTATAATCAAGCCCGTCATTACCGGCGATAGCGACGCCATGGCAAGGGCCTCTTAAGGCACTGCTTTAACAAAATGTAAATATTGATGGCATAGAAATCGGTCATGGCTAGAACCATGATCCATGCCAAGGGCGGAAAAATCTTTCCCGCCGGCACCACCGATTTTTTCCGCCGCCGTCTTTGCGAGGGGGTTGGGATTGGCTTGTTGATTGCCGCTGCCGCCCTGATGGTGGCGATGATCAGTTACTCGGCGGGCGATCCCTCCATGAATAGCGCCGGCAACGGGGCGGCGCGGAATCTGTTGGGGACCGGCGGCGCCTATGTGGCCGATGCCCTGTTGCAAACACTCGGCCTGGCCGGTGTCGTGCTGATCCTGGTGTTGGCGGCCTGGGGCTGGAAGATTTTGCACAAGCAACCCATTTCCCTGCTGTGGATGCGCTTTGCTTTTCTCCTTGCCGCCGCGCTGCTGATTGGATTGAGTCTGGCGGCCTGGCCGAAGCCGCATGCTTGGCCGCTGGTCGCCGGTCTCGGCGGCGTTGCCGGGGAGTTGTTGGCCGGCGAAAGCAGCTTGCTGTTAAAAGCCATTGGCTTCGATCCCGCCGGCTGGGTTCTCGCACTATGGGGATTTGCATTCGGGTTGGCGGCGCTGATCTTCTCTTGCGCTCTCACCCTGGCCGATTGGCGTTGCCTGACGGAAGCTTGCCGGCGCGGCACGGCGGCCCTGGTCCAGGCTTCGAAGCGGTCGTTGGGCTTTCTCGGCTCTTTGGCTATTTGGCATCAGAGCAGCACGGAACCGGTTTTGGAGGAAGGGGCCTTAAGCGCGGTTTTAAAGCGCGGCGCCGGTGATCGCGGCGGCCAATTTCAGGCTCCATCCGGGCCCGGCCTGGTGGCTCCGAAGATGGCTAAGGCCAAGGTCGGCCGTAAGGCGCAGGCGGCCCGTCAGCACAAGCTGAATCTGCTGCCCGGTGATCAATCCCTGTCGCCTCCTCACGATCTTTTGGATGCGCCACTGGAAGACGCCAACTCCCTGGCCGTCAACCAGGACGCCCTGCAACAAAACGCGCGGCTTCTTAAGAGCGTGCTCGAGGATTTCGGCATCAAGGGAGAGATCCGCAAGGTTCGCCCTGGTCCGGTGGTGACACTTTATGAATTGGAGCCGGCGCCGGGGATCAAAACCAGCCGGGTGATCGCCCTGGCTGATGACATCGCCCGCTCGATGAGCGCTACCTCGGTGCGTATCGCGGTGATTGTCGGGCGCAACGTCATCGGCATCGAACTGCCCAATGGCAAGCGGGAAATGGTCTATTTACGAGAACTGATCACTTCCGATCCTTTCGAGCGTTGCTCTGGCAAGCTGATCCTGGCGCTCGGCAAGGATATCGGCGGCCAGCCGGTGATGGTGGATCTGGCGCGCATGCCGCATATTCTGATTGCAGGGACGACGGGATCGGGCAAGTCAGTGGGCCTCAACACGATGATCCTGTCGTTGCTCTATCAGCTGCCGCCGGAAGAGTGCAAGCTCATCATGATCGATCCGAAAATGCTCGAGTTGTCGGTCTACGAAGGCATACCGCATCTGCTCTGCCCGGTCGTCACCGATCCGGCCAAGGCGGTGGTGGCGTTGAAATGGGCGGTCCGCGAGATGGAAGAACGTTACCGCGTGATGTCGCAATTGGGGGTCCGCAACCTCGCCGGTTACAACACCCGGGTGAGCCAAGCGCGCAAGAAAGGCGAGGTCCTGACCCGGCGGCTGCAAACCGGTTTCGACGAGGCCGGTAAGCCCGTTTTCGAGGACCAGCTCTTGGACATGGAGGCGCTGCCGTTCATCGTCATCGTCGTCGATGAGATGGCCGATTTGATGCTGGTCGCCGGCAAGGACGTGGAGGTGGTGGTGCAAAGGCTGGCGCAGATGGCCAGGGCGGCCGGCATTCACTTGATCATGGCCACCCAGAGGCCATCCGTCGACGTCATTACCGGCACCATCAAGGCCAACTTCCCGACCCGCGTCAGTTTTCAGGTAACGTCCAAGATCGACAGCCGCACCATCCTTGGCGAACAAGGCGCCGAGCAGCTTCTCGGCCACGGCGACATGCTCTATTTGGCGGCGGGGGGCCGCCTGACCCGTGTCCACGGACCCTTTGTTTCCGACCAAGAAGTGGAAACCGTGGTCAATTATTTGAAATCCACGGGCTCGCCCAGTTACCTTGATAGCGTTACCGAAGACAACGACGCCCTGGTCTTCACCGAGGCCGGCCAGCCGGGCGACGAACTCTACGACCAGGCTCTTTCCCTGATCGTTAGCGAGGGCAAGGCCTCGACCAGCTTCATCCAAAGGCATCTGCAAATCGGCTACAACCGGGCCGCCCGCATCATCGAACGGATGGAAAAAGAAGGTTTGGTCAGCAAGGCCAACCGGGTAGGCCGCCGGGAAGTCCTGATCGGTAGCGCCGGCGGCTAGAGCGCATCATGATTGATCCAACCCACTTCGTGGGGTCGATCAATCACGTGAAGCCGCTCTACTTTAAATAAGTTAGGGCAAACTCTCCAGATTGATAAATCGCCTTTGGCGATTCCTATCAAACTGGATTTGCTCTAGGGCATCCGTTTTGGGAGAGTCCGCTCTATGCAGCCTGACGCCTATTCTGGCAAACTGTTACGATGATAAAGGCCACCAGACAACCGCGGCGCCGGGCGGCGGTATTTATCGCCGCCGCCCTGACGGCGGCGGTCCTGGTCATGTTAGCGCTCCGCCCCGCCGCCGCCGATTCTCCGCGAGCGGCGGAACTCAGCGCCGCCGACAAGGCCGATATCGGCCGCGTCGAGGACTACCTCAACGGGATCGCCACGCTCAATGCCCGCTTTCTACAGATTTCGACCAACGGCGGTTATGCCAAAGGGGCCATTTATCTCTGGCGGCCAGGAAGAATGCGTATCGAATACGACCCGCCAACACCCATCCTCATTGTCGCCGATGGTTCTTCGCTTTTTTATCAAGACAAGGATCTGGGCCAGATCAGCGAGGTCCCTATCGGCGCCACCCCCGCCAGCGTTCTTTTGGACGAAAGGATTGCCTTGTTGTCGGGGCGGTTCACCATTGTCGGGTTCGAGCGCCAAGCGCGTGTCCTGCGCCTGACCATGGTAAAGACGGAGGATGCAGGCGAAGGGCGCATCACCCTGATTTTCGGCGACCGGCCCCTGGTCTTGAAAAAGTGGACGATCACCGACGCGCAAGGAATAACGACGACCGTTTCCCTGTTGAAAAGCCGTTTCGGTGTTCCCTTGAAGGCGGAATTGTTCCAATTCGAAATTCCCGAGGAAGAAGATATGGGGCCGGATAGCTGAGCCTGGGGTAAATCCAAATTGATTGGGATCGCCAAGGGCGTTTTTACCCACCCGTTCCTTACCAACCCCGCGGATGGCCTGGCCATGCGGCTTTTGCATATCAGCATCCCTGTTTCGGCGCTGTCCTTCAACGCCGATAGCCCTTATTGGGGTACGCAATAAGTCGCCTCCGTAAAAGGAAACGACCTGACGATTTTGTCTTTTTGCCATTTCATGCTCCTTAATCGAAGGAGCCAAAAGCGCCCGGCCCCCCCCCGCCGGGCGTTTTTTTTGTGCCGGTTGGCGCGAAATGGCAATTCCTGCCCCGGATCGCCCGGGAAGCGATAGCCTGGCAAGGGGGAAATGCTATAGTGCTGGTCCTTTCGGGGAAAAATGCCACGGCTTGCGGCTTCCTCGTGATAGGCAGGCCATTCGCGTCAAAGCCGCCCAATGAGCCTGACCATCGCAACCTGGAACGTCAATTCCATCCGCCGCCGCCTTGACGGCCTGGCGCGGTTGGTGGCCAAGGCCGATCCCGACGTCATTTGTTTGCAAGAGACCAAGGTCATCGATGGCCTATTCCCCCGGTGCCAAGTCGAGGCCCTCGGCTTTTCCCATTTTCTGTACCATGGCATGAAGGGGTATAACGGTGTCGCCATCCTCTCCAAGCTGCCCCTTGCCAGCCCCGAAACCAAGAGCTGGTCCAAGGCCATGAAGGCGCCCGGCGGCGGCGACTGCCGGCACGTTTGCGCCACGGTGGACGCGGGCGGCGACCTTGGCGGCATCGAAATTCACTGCCTCTATATTCCCGCCGGCGGCGACATCCCGAATGCCGAAAAAAATATCAAGTTCGCCCACAAACTCAGTTTTTTTGATGCCATCACCCGTTTCTGGGCGGAGCGCAAGAAACGCGGTTGCCATATGGTGGTGGCGGGTGATCTCAACGTCGCGCCACTGGCAACGGATGTCTGGTCCCATCAAAGATTAAAAAACGTGGTCACGCATACAGCGATTGAGATCGATCGCCTCGATCGCATGCGCGAAGCTGGAGCCTGGGTCGACGCCATCCGTCATTTTGTCGCCGATTCGGAGCCTCTGTTCACCTGGTGGAGCTATCGGACGGCGAACTGGTCGGTGGCCGACAAAGGACGGCGCCTCGATCACGTCTGGGTGACACCTGGACTCAAGAGGGCGCTAAAAAGCACCGTTATTCTCAGAGAAGCCCGTGGCTGGCCGGTGCCATCGGACCATGTTCCCGTCATCGTGACGCTGGAAACTGGCAGTTAGTAGATGTCTTTCTTCGTATTGTAGACGTTGAACTTGCCGGTCGGCGTGATCAGGCGCTTGTCCTTGATGACCGTCTTCAGCTTGCGGGTCTTGTCATCGACGACGACGATGGCCGATTGCTGATCCTTGCCGTTCCACACGGAAAACCAGATTTCATCGCCGGCCTTGTTAAATTCGCCTTGCACGACGCGGCGGGCGCCTTCCGAGATGCCCGACCATTTGCCGATGGGAAGAGTCTCGTAGCCCTTGTCCAGATTGTTGATGTCGAACACGGCGACCGACTGCGAAATCTCGGGTTCCGGATGCAACGGAGCATCCACATAGAGGTTGGTGGACTTGGGATGGGTCTTCACGAACAACGACCCGCCGCCGAGCCCCTCGAGTGTTTCCACGACCTTCCACGCGAACTGGGGATGGCCCTTTGGATCGGTGCCGATGAGCACCACCGTGTCGTCGCCCAGGTGGCTGGTCGCCCATACCGGACCATACTTGGGGTGGATGAGGTTGGCTCCGCGGCCCGGGTGCGGCGTCTCTCCGATACCGTCCGACTCACGAACCAGCCTGACCAGCTTGCCTTCCTTCATGTCGATGACCGCCACCGTGTTGCGGGCGTTGGCTGCCGTCAGGAAGTAGCGCTTGGTGGAATCCAAGCCGCCGTCATGGAGGAAGAGTTCGGCGTCGATGGTGGTCACCCTGAGGTTGGTGACGTCCTCGTAATTGACCAGCAGAATCTTGCCCGTTTCCTTGACGTTGACCACGAACTCGGGATGGAAGTGGGAGGCGACGATGGCCGCGACCCGGGGCTCGGGATGATACTCCTTGGTATCCACCGTGTAACCGCGGGTCGAGACGATCTTGATGGGCTCGAGGGTATCTCCGTCCATGATCACAAACTGCGGCGGCCAGTAGGCGCCGGCGATGGCGTACTTGTCCTCCCAGCCCTTCATCTTCGAGGTTTCGACCGAACGGGCCTCCATGCCGATCTTGATCTCGGCCACCGTTGCGGGGATCTTCGCCCACAGATCGATCATGTTGATCCGCGCATCGCGGCCGATGACAAAGATATACCGGCCGCTTGCCGAAATTCGCGAGATATGGACCGCGTAACCGGTCTTGATGATGGTCACGATTTTCTTGCTGTGGCCGTCGATCAGCGCAATCTTGCCCACGTCGCGCAGGGTGACCGAAAATAGGTTGTCGATATCGAGATCGTTCATCTTCCTGGTCGGGCGTTTTTCGGGCGGTACCACAACGTTCCAGGTTCTCTTAATTTCTTTGAAGCCGAATTCAGGCGGTTGCGGCGGTGTCTCGAGGATGTATCTGGCGACAATGTCGATTTCCTCCGTCGACAGCTCACCCGAGGTTCCCCAGTTGGGCATGCCGGCCGGGGAGCCATAGGTGATTATGTCGCGAAGGTAGTCCAAGCCCAGCTCCTTGGTGATATCGGTGGTCAGTGGCTTGCCCGTCGCGCCCTTCCGCAAAACACCATGGCAACCGGCGCACCGCTTGAAGTAGACAGCTTTCGCTCTTTTGAACTGTTCTGTCGTCAAGGCAGCGTTGGCGTCATTCACCGACATGATCGCCACCGTAAAGAATGTTGCGCCAAACAATGACGCGAGAATCTTTGACCTGAGCATTCCGTTTTTC
>DASCPW010000121.1:0-3634 GCA_036012725.1 Rhodospirillales bacterium | reverse complement strand
CGCGCAGCAAGGTTTTCTCGGCGGTCTTATCGGCGGTGCTGACGAAATCGGCGGGGCCCTTTTTCGATACCTGCAGATGTTCCACTTCGCCGAAGTCGCGGACCAGCTTACGCGCCGCCTTTTGCGCCGCGCCGCACATTACGTTGATCAAGGCGGAACGGAGATGGGTCATGAGGATCTGTTGTCAATTTTTGGCTCGTTCCACATAGGAGCCATCGGTGGTGTTGACGACAATCTGCGTGCCGGCGGCAATGTGGGGCGGCACCATGGTCTTGGCGCCGTTTTCAAGGACGGCGGGCTTAAAAGATGAGGATGCCGTTTGCCCTTTGACCACGGCGTCGGCCTCGACGACTTCCAGGACCACCGTATCGGGTAACTGCACGCCGATGGCGGCATCTTCGTAAAATTCGATAGTCACCGTCATGTTTTCCTTCATGAAACTGGCCTGATCATTGCCGATCATATCTCCACCCAGCGTCACTTGCTCATAAGTTTCGTTATCCATGAAAGTGTGCATGTCAGCGTCTGAATAGAGGTACTGGAAAGGTTTCTGGTCCAGATGTGCTCGCTCCACCGTTGCCGAGGAGCGGAAACGCTCGTTGAGCTTGGTTCCGTCACGAATGTCCTTGAGCTCCGCCTGCAAGTAGGCACCGCCTTTGCCAGGTTGGGTATGCTGGATCTTGGCGACTCGCCAAAGGCGATTCTGATGCTCGATAACCATCCCGGGACGGACGGCGTTTCCGTTGATTTTCATGATCTTAACCGTGCTCGGAACGTATCTTGTTGGGTCGAGGCGCGGAACCTAACAGGTTGGATTGCGAGAAGCAACGAGGAGATGGGATCAACTTCCCGCCTCTTCCGAAAACATCCTGTTGAACGTTTTCACCGCTTGCGCCGGGCCGTCCGGGTGGTCCCAAACGCCGGCGACAACGGCAAGGAAATCGGCGCCGGCCTTGATCAGCGGCGCGCAGTTGCCGGGGGTAATCCCGCCGATGGCTACCGAGGGCACGGTCATCAATTCGTCCCACCATTCGAGAATAGCCGGATCGGCCCGGGCTTTCGGCTCCTTGGTCGCGGTCGGAAAGAAAGCGCCGAAAGCCACGTAATCAGCGCCTTTCTCGGCCGCTTCGATGGCGAGATGGCGGGAGGCGTGACAGGTGACGCCTACGATGGCATCCTCGTCGAGAGCTTGGCGGGCGGCGGCGAAAGCACCGTCCTTTTGGCCGATGTGGACGCCGTCGCAGCCCAATTCGGCGGCCAGGCTGGGAAAATCGTTGAGGATGAAGACGATGTCGCGTTCATTGACGACTGGGCGGAGGATGTCGGCGGCGTAGCGGACGGCATCGGCGTCCACTCCCTTGAGGCGCAATTGAACGCAGGCCACGTCACCGGCGTCCAGGGCCGAAGCCAGGATATCAACGAAGCCCGCCGGGTCCATGTTGGGCGGCGTAATCAGATAGAGTCGGCACCTTCCGGAAGTCAATTTTTCGGCCTTTTCCCTGACTTCGACGAATCCGGGCTCTGATCGGCAGCCGCCAACCAAGCGCGGCAGGCGGCCAAGGGATCGGAACTGTCGATAAGATCGAGCGCCGGCGTCTCGTCCGTCAAGATAATCGCGCCTTGCTGGGCGGCGATATCGGCAAGGCGGGTTTCGACATCGGCGCCGACATCGACCCGCGCCGCCTTGATGCCGTGGCGCAGGGCCCCCAGAACCAAACCTGGGTCATCGCCGCAATCGAGGACCGCCTCATGGCGGGCACAAGGGTGATAGCGGGATGCCTCGTCGATCATGTCGCGAAAAACAGTGGCGCCCAGATAAGCGGCGGCGCCAGGGGCGCTGATCAAGGTGACAGCGACGGCCAACTCGTCGGCTACCTTCAGTGCCGCTTTGGCTTGCTCTAGATTGTGAACGACAATCCGGGGTGCACCCATGCGATTAACTTGAAAGCGGGTTTACCAATGGCGAAGCAAGGTCCGTGACCCCATTCGCACCCAGGTCCTTACCGATATCTTCCCGGCAGATGAGAGTGTCGCCGTGTTTCCGGTGGCGGCTGGCGTCAGCCGGCGCTGCCCATGGCGACGGCCACATCGGCCATGCGGTTGGAAAAGCCCCATTCATTGTCGTACCACGACAGGATGCGTACAAAATTATCCTCCATAACTTGCGTCTGGGGAAGGTCAACCGTGGAACTAGAGGGATTGTGATTGAAATCTATGGATACCATCGGCAGCTCGTTGGTGGCCAGAATTCCTTTTAGGCGGCGGGTCCTGGAGGCTTTTTTGATGATCTTATTGACTTCTTCCGGAGAAGTGGCTTTGGTGGCGATGAAGGTGAGGTCAACGAGGGAAACGTTCAGGGTCGGCACCCGGATCGCATGGCCGTCCAGCTTGCCCGCGAGTTCCGGCAGCACATCGCCGATGGCTTTTGCGGCGCCGGTGGAGGCGGGGATTAAGGATGCCGAGGCGGCGCGCGCGCGCTGCAAGTCGCTATGCAGATTGTCGACCATCCTCTGGTCGCCGGTTGAGGCGTGCACCGTGGTCATAAAACCCTTTTCGATACCCAGGGCCCTGTGGAGGACATCAGCCACCGGGGCCAAGCAATTGGTCGTGCAGGAAGCGTTGGAAACCACACGGTGCTTCTTATTCAGCTTGTCGTCGTTGACGCCGTAGACCACGGTTATGTCGGCGTTCTTTGTCGGCGCCGAGACCAGTACCTTCTTGGCACCGGCCTTGAGGTGCTTGGCGGCCTTTTCACGGGTGGTAAAAAGGCCCGTGCACTCCATGGCCACGTCGACCTTGAGCTTTCTCCATGGCAATTTGGTGGGATCGCGTTCGCAGACTACCAGGATATCGCCGCGGCCGGCATTGATGGTATTGCCCTTGGTCTTGATTTTGAACGGCGGCCTGCCATGCACCGAATCATATCTGAGCAGATGTGCATTGGCTTCCACCGAGCCCTGGTCATTGATGCCAACCACCAAGATATCCCTGCGTTTGGATTCGATAATCGCCCTCAGAGCCAAGCGACCGATCCGGCCAAAACCATTAATGGCAACGCGAACCGTCATTGCGTCCTCCGTAAAAAAAACAAGGTAAAGAGAAATTAAGAAACCGCCCTTCTTTAGCACAAAGGGAGCTAGCAGCATAATATCTCGCCGGGGAGGAATCCACATGCCCTTTTGGGTGGCAGGCGGTTTTTGTAAGCGGCGGCTTTGTTCGATTGCACCTTTCCGTCAATGAAGTCGAAGGAGTTTTGGCCGGTTGACGTCTTTGCGGAGACAAGCATATTGTGCCATCGCCCTCGGACGGAACATCCGCTGGAAGGTATACTCCTTGATAACATCAAATATCAAAAAAGAGGGACAAGTAAAACGGGCGCAGCAGCATCTTGATCAAGCTGTCGCTCGCTTGGAGGTCGCGGTCGGCAAGCGCGAGAAATCCGGTGATTCCAGCGGCCGATTGGTCGAGGAGCTGGAAGAGGCGCGGATGACGAACGCGGCAATGAAAAAAAATAATGATTCCCTGTCGCTTCACCTGGATGGCGTTATCAATCGCCTGAAGGCGGTTTTGGGAAATTGAAGATTTGATCCATGGCGCAAGTTTCGCTGACCATTAACGGCCGCAAATATCAGAT
>DASCPW010000120.1:0-11876 GCA_036012725.1 Rhodospirillales bacterium | reverse complement strand
CCGGGAACGCCGGCCCTGGACGGCGTCAGCTTGGAGGTCCCCACCAACAAAAGAGTTGCCTTAGTGGGACCTTCGGGCGCCGGCAAGTCAACCATCTTCAATCTGATCCCCCGTTTCTACGACGCCGATTCTGGCCGCGTCCTGATCGACGGCGCCGACGTCTCGACAACCACTTTCGCCTCGTTGTATTCCAACATCGCCCTGGTCAGCCAAGAGATTATCCTCTTCGACGACACGGTCAGGGCCAACATCGCCTATGGCCGCGCCGGCGCCAGCGAGGAGGAGATCGTCGATGCCGCCCGCCACGCCGCCGCCCATCCCTTCATCACCGATCTCCCGCAAGGCTATGACACCATGGTCGGCGAGCAAGGCGTTAAGCTGTCGGGCGGCCAGCGCCAGCGCCTCGCCATCGCCAGGGCCATGCTCAAGGATGCGCCGATCCTGCTCCTCGACGAAGCAACGTCGTCGCTCGATACGGAATCCGAGCGGCAAGTCCAAGTCGCCCTTGGCAAACTGATGAGCGGACGCACGACACTGGTCATCGCCCACCGTTTGTCGACGGTTGTCGATGCCGATCTGATCTATATGATTGATCAGGGCAAGGTTGTCGAGATGGGCAGCCACACCGAACTTATCGCCCGTGGCGGAGCATACGCGCGCCTCTATGCCCTTCAGTTCGCCGAGGAAACCTCACCCCCGGAAACGTCACAAGCCACCGCCCAGGCATAGCCGGCGGATTGCAAACTCGAGGGCCGGAATCGTGAGGCCAATCAAGAGAGCCTTAAAATCCGAATCGGTACGCCTGATTCTTAGCTGGCTGGGCGCATTTTATATCCGCCTGGTATATCTCACCAGCCGGTGGACGGTGGTGGGCGGTGAAACGCCGCGGCAGTTTTGGGATCAAGGCCAGCCGTTCATCCTTGCCTTTTGGCATGGCCGGATAATGATGTTGCCTTTTTGCTGGAATCATGGGACGGCCATGCACTTACTCATTTCGCGGCACCGAGATGGTCGGTTCATCGCCCGTATCGTCGGTACTTTCGGCGTCGGGACAGTGGCGGGTTCGACAACCCATGGCGGCGGCGCGGCCTTGCGCGCCTTGGTCAAGGCTTTGAAGGCCGGAGACTGCGTCGGCATCACCCCGGACGGCCCACGTGGGCCGCGAATGCGGGCCGGCGGCGGAATCGCAAACATCGCCCGCCTGTCCGGCGCGCCAATCATTCCCGTCACCTACAGTACAAGCCGAAAGCGAATTCTTTCCACCTGGGATCGCTTCTTGGTGGCTTTGCCTTTCGCTAGAGGGGTAATGATCTGGGGCGATCCGATCCACGTCCCGCGCGATGCCGACAGAACGGCCCTGGAGTCGGCCCGTCAACTAGTGGAAGACAGCCTCAATGCCATTACCGAGGATGCCGAAAGACTCTGTGGCGGCGAAACCGTCGAACCGGCGCCAATCGCCGGAGACCAGCAGCCATGACGCTTCACCTGTACCGCCTGGCAACCGCATTGGGGGCGCCGTTGATCTTCCTCTACCTTTTTTACCGCAAGGCGCGGGGGAAGGAGGATCGGCGGCGTTTCGGCGAACGTTTGGGCCGCTCCGGCCGGGCTCGTCCCGCCGGGCCCCTGGTCTGGGCACACGCCGCCAGCATCGGCGAATCGCTTTCCATACTGCCGCTCATCGAACGTCTCCGCGGCGAGCGGCCGGCGGTGAAAATTCTGGTCACAACCGGCACTGTCACGTCGGCGGAACTTTTGGCCGAACGCTTGCCGGACGGGGTCTTTCATCAATATGTTCCCGTCGATCGCTTGCGCTTCGTCCGGCGCTTTCTCGATCATTGGCGGCCCAATCTGGTGCTCTGGGCGGAATCGGAATTCTGGCCCAACCTGGTCAGCGAGCCGGCGGCGCGCGGCATTCCCATGGTCCTCGTCAACGGCCGCGTCTCGCCCCGGTCATTCGCCGGCTGGCAACGCTGGCAACTGCTGATCGCCGGGCTTCTCTCCGGTTTTGCTCTTTGTTTGGGACAAACGGAAGCCGACACTGAGCGTTTGCGCCGACTTGGCGCGCCCAGTGCAAAATGCCTGGGAAATCTCAAGTTCGCGGTTGCGCCCTTACCAGCCGACGAGCACGAATTGGCCGCGTTGACCGAGATCTTTGGCGACAGACCACGTTGGTTGGCGGCCAGCACTCACGCCGGGGAAGAGGACATCACCTGGCAGGTTCACCGCCGCCTCAAAAAAAACTTCCCCACCCTGCTGACGGTCATCGTTCCCCGCCATCCCGGGCGCGGCCAGGAAATCGCCTATACCTTGCGCAAGACGGGCCTGACGGTGGCGTTGCGCTCGGCCGGCGAGGCCCCGACCCCCGGCACCGACATCTATGTCGCCGACACTTTGGGAGAGTTAGGGCTGTTTTACCGTATCTGCGGCATTGTCTTCATGGGCAAATCCCTGGTTCCCTTGGGTGGTCAGAATCCGCTCGAGGCGGCACGTCTTGACTGCGCCCTGATCCACGGGCCGCATATGGCCAACTTCGAGGAAATAGCCCATCACCTGCGCCAGGTAGAGGCCTCGGAGGAAGTCGCCGACGAGGCGGCCCTCGCCCTCTCGGTCGAACGTCTCCTTGCCAACGACAGGGAGCGGGCGCGAAGAGCCGCCGCCGCGAAAACCGCCGCCGAGGCCGAGGCCGGGGTGATCGACGCGGTGATGATGGAATTGGCGCCGTTCATCGAGCCCTTGTCCGCGGAAAAGCCCCATGCGGACGCCTGATTTCTGGCGGCGGCCTAGCCTGCTTTCCACCTTGTTGATGCCAATGGCATTGGCCTACGGGGCGGTGGGGCGGCTTCGTTTTGCCACCAACAGACCCTGGCGGGCGCCGCTGCCGGTGCTTTGTGTCGGCAACCTTGTCGCCGGTGGAGCCGGCAAAACCCCGGTTGCCCTCAACCTCGCTATCCGTCTGCAAAAGCGCCGCGTCAATGTCCATTTCCTTACCCGCGGCCATGGCGGAAGCGCCACCGGTCCCCTGGCGGTCGACCCTCGCCGCCACGACTTCCATGAGGTCGGCGACGAAGCACTGCTGCTGGCCCGTTGCGCTCCGGCCTGGATCTCCCGCGACCGGGTTCTGGGGTGCCGCGCCGCCGTCGCCGCCGGCGCCGAGGCGATCATTATGGACGACGGCTTTCAGAACCCTTTCTTGGCCAAGGACCTGTCGCTGGTGGTAGTGGACGGCGGCTACGGTTTCGGCAACGGCCGGCTCATTCCGGCGGGGCCTTTGCGCGAGTCTGTCAAGATCGGACTCGAGCGCGCCCAGGCCCTCGTCATCATCGGCGCCGACGAGAACGGTGTTGTCGATGGCCGGACCGCGCCGGCGGCCCATGGCGTTTTGCGGGCCCATACCAAACCCGGCCCCGAGGCGGAGAGACTTACAGGCCAGCCGGTCGTCGCCTTCGCCGGCATCGGCAGGCCGGAAAAATTCTTCAAAACCTTGCGTGACCTGGGATGCCACCTGCGGGCAACACACGCCTTTCCCGATCACTGTCCCTTTGGGAAAGGAGAGATCGAGCCTTTGCGCCGGCAAGCCAAAGACTTGGGCGCGCTCCTTGTAACCACGGCCAAGGACGGAGTTCGCCTCGGCGATGAAGCACAGCAAGGCATCGAGGTCTTGACAATTACCATCGAATGGGAGGACGAAACAGCTATCGAAACAATTCTCAAAGATCTGATGGGTGATGGCTGATCGAAATCCCGCCGCCGCCGTTTTTCGGTGCCTTCTGATACATCCCTTGCAAACCCTGTTTGCCCACGCCGCCTTCACCTTCATCCGCCGTCTTCCATACGATACGGCTTCGGCGCTGGGCGGGCGGATCGGGCGTCTCATCGGCCCCCGTTTGAAGGTTACTGGTCTGGCGCGGCGCAATCTGGCGCGCGCTTTCCCGGAAAAAGCGTCCGAAGAGATCGAAACGATCATCGGCGAAATGTGGGATAACTTGGGCCGCACCGCCTTCGAATTTCCTCATCTGGACCGGCTACGCATTTACGAGAAAGGCAGCATTGTCGGGGTGGCGGGTGCTGAAAATATCGATCTTCTCAAGGACGATGGCAAACCCGGCATCTTCTTCTCCGCCCACCTTGCCAACTGGGAGACCGCCGCCATTAGCGTCGTCCAGCGCGGCCTGCCCATCCACCTGATCTACCGGGCCCCCAACAACCCGCTGATGGAAAACCTGTTCCGCCACCGCCACCCCGGTGCCGGCGAGTTGATCCCCAAGGGGCCGCCTGGCGCCCGCCGGGCGCTGGCCCGGCTTAAGGAGGGCGGGCATCTGGGCATTCTCGCCGACCAGAAAATGAATGACGGTATCCCGGCGCCGTTTTTCGGACGCGAAGCCATGACGGCTCCGGCGCTGGCTCAATTGGCGCTCAAATTCAATTGTCCGGTGGTGCCGGTCAGGGTCGAGCGACTGGGCGGAACGCGCTTGCTGGTCACTCATTACCCGCCCATGGAGATTGAGAAGACCGGTGACAGGCATGCCGATATCGCCACCCTGACGGCCCGGATCAACAGCCTTCTCGAGGGCTGGATCCGCGAGCGTCCGGCGCAATGGCTATGGATCCACAACCGCTGGCCGGATTGAACAAGGCGATGCTCCGGGGAATCTCTCGGCGCATTTTTCAGCAACCTGCTCGCTCGCGGCAGCCAAACCGCCTTGGCAATGCCCATACGATGTGTATGATACGCCGCCAACTCTTCTTCGAGGAGTTCTCAGAGGAGACGGCATGAACATCCCCGAGGCATTCACCTTTGACGATGTGCTCTTGGTTCCCGCAGAGTCCAACGTCCTGCCATCGGAAACATCAATCCGGACGCGTCTGACGCGGACTATCGAACTCGGCATTCCCCTGATCTCGGCGGCCATGGACACGGTCACCGAAAGCGCCATGGCCATCGCCATGGCCCAGGCCGGGGGCCTCGGCGTGATCCACAAGAACATGGAACCGGACGAGCAGGCCGGGCATGTGCGCAAGGTCAAGAAGTTCGAATCCGGCATGGTTGTCAACCCGGTGACCATCCGCCCCGAGGCGGTTCTGGCCGACGCCCTGGCCATAATGGAAAGCCATCACTTCTCCGGGATCCCGGTGGTCGAGGGTGGCAACGGCCGGCTGGTCGGCATTCTCACCAACCGCGACGTCCGCTTTGCCGACAACCCCGACCAGCCGGTCAGCGAGTTGATGACCCGGCACAGTAGCGAGCGGCCGCTGATCACCGTCAATGAAGGCATCGACCGCGAGGAAGCAAAGCGCATTTTACATCAGCACCGGATCGAGAAGTTGCTGGTCGTCGATAGCGACTTCCGCTGCATCGGCCTGATCACCGTCAAGGATATTGAAAAGGCGCAGCGCTTCCCCACCGCCTGCAAGGATGAACAGGGACGGTTGCGCGTCGCCGCCGCCACCGGCATAGGCGACGATGGCGCCGCTCGCGCCGAATCCTTGCTCGACGCCGAGGCCGATGTCATCGTCGTCGATACCGCCCACGGCCATTCCAAAAGCGTCATCGGGGCGGTGAGACGGATCAAGACAATCAGCAACTACACCCAAGTGGTGGCCGGTAACGTCGCCACCGCCGATGGCGCCAAGGCCTTGATCGATGCCGGCGCCGACACCATCAAGGTCGGCATCGGGCCGGGGACCATCTGCACCACCCGGATGATTGCCGGCGTCGGCATGCCCCAGCTTTCGGCTATTTTCGAGACGGCGGAAACCTGCCAAAAGCTTGACATTCCATTGATCGCCGACGGTGGCATCAAACACTCCGGCGACATTGCCAAGGCCGTCGCCGGTGGCGCCGACTGCGTGATGATCGGGTCCCTTTTCGCCGGCACGGACGAGAGCCCAGGCGAGGTTTTTCTGTATCAGGGACGGTCTTACAAATCCTACCGGGGCATGGGCTCCCTTGGCGCCATGGCCGAGGGATCGGCCGACCGTTATTTCCAGGAAAAAATCGTCGACGACCAGATGCTGATCCCGGAAGGCATCGAGGGCCGTGTTCCCTATAAGGGACCGTTGAACAATATCATCCACCAGTTGGTCGGTGGCCTGCGTTCGGGCATGGGTTACACCGGCAACGCCTGCATCGCCGAGATGCGTAAAAACTGCCGTTTCCGCAGGGCCACGGCGGCCGGTTTGCATGAAAGCCACGTCCACGACGTCACCATCACCCGCCAGGCGCCCAACTACCGGGGCGGCGATTGAGCGCCCCGAAAGCATACCGGCATGACACCGGCGGCGCGGCTTCAGGCAACGATTGACCTGCTTGTTAACATGGCTTCGGCGCCGGCCGCCGCCGAGGTGGCCGTTGCCTCTTATTTCCGCCGACGACGCTATGCCGGCGCCAAGGACCGGCGCGCTATCACCGACCGCTTTTTTGATTTGCTGCGCCGCCGCCACCGTCTTCAATGGTGGATCGCCCGGACGGTTGGAGACGGTGGCGCCAAGTTGGATCTGGACGGCGACCCGCGCCGCTTTCTCATCGCCGACCTTTGCTTGTCCGACGGTCTCGGCCTGGACGGGGTGCGGACCTTGTTCAACGGCGGCCAGTACGCGCCGCCGCCACTGAGCGCCGACGAGGAAAGCCTGGTCCGGTCCCTGGCCGGCCAAGCCTTTGGCCATGCCGACATGCCGGTCCCCGTCGCCCTCGAATACCCAATCTGGCTGGACGCGTCCTTGCACCGCCTTTTCGGTAGCTCCCTGGCTACCGAAATGTCGGCGCTCAACCGGCCGGCGCCGGTCGATCTTCGTGTCAACTGCCTATTGGGCGGCCGCGATGACGCCCGTGCCGCCCTCGCCAGGGATGGCATTGAAACGGAACCCACTCCCTTCTCGCCCACCGGCTTGCGGCTGGACGGGCGCGCCAACCTGGCCACCGCCGCCGCTTACCGCAACGGCCTGGTTGAAGTCCAGGACGAAGGTTCGCAGCTAATCGCCCTTTTGACCGCCGCCGTGCCTGGTATGACGGTAGTCGATTTTTGCGCCGGCGGTGGCGGCAAGACGCTGGCGCTGGCCGCCGCCATGGCCAACCAGGGGCGGGTCATCGCCGCCGACATCTCAGAGAACCGTCTGCGCAAAATGATCCCCAGGCTGCGCCGTTGTGGGGCCACCATCATCGAGACAAAGCTGCTTGCCGACGCCAATGCCTGGCCGGCGGAAAACGAGGCAATTGCCGAGCGGATGCTCCTCGACCTGCCCTGCAGCGGGTCCGGCACCTGGCGTCGCGACCCAGAGGCCAAATGGCGGCTGAGCCGCGATGAGATAACAAGCCTCATTGAACAACAGCGGTGCATTCTTACCACCGCCCATCGGATGACCAAGGTCGGCGGCAGGCTCGTCTATGCCACCTGTTCTCTGCTTGAAGAAGAAAATGAAAAGCAAATAACCTGGTTCCTTGAAAGCCACCCCGGTTTTGCTCTCCTCTCCATGACCGATGTTTGGGCGGAAACGTTGCCCAGTCGCTGTCCCACCGCCGGACCGTATTTGCGTCTGAGTCCGGCAAGCACCGGCACCGATGGGTTTTTCGTCGCGGTTTTGCAAAGGCGGCATGAATAGCGGGCTCGCCCCGCCGCTTTTCCCTTGACAGCAGCCGTCGTCATGACAAGATTCAATTAAATCCCAAGGGGCGGTCTACATTAGGGGCTGAGATACCGTTCGTCGCCTGGCTTCTTGCCGGTGCAACGCGGAAGATCCTTCGAACCTGATCCGGGTCATACCGGCGTAGGAATCGGAATGTCATCAACTGCCATTTCCGCCCTCCACGTTTTTTCCCGGATCTCCTGAACCCGCCGCCTCCGACACCAAGGCAGCCGCCGGGACAAATTGAGGGAGATTCTTATGAGAGAACAGTTTTCTGTCACCAGCGGAGAGATTCCGGGCTCGCGCAAGGTTTACCATAAGGGCCGGGTCCACCCGGACCTACGCGTTCCGGCCCGCCAGATCGATTTGCACCCAAGCGCCGGCGAGCCGCCGGTTTGCGTTTATGATACCTCCGGCCCCTATACCGATCCGCAAGCTAAAATCGACATCTTCGCCGGCCTGCCCCGCCTGCGGGCCGACTGGATCACGGCCCGTGGCGACATAGAGGAATACGAGGGCCGCGACATCAAGCCGGAAGATAACGGCTTGAAAGAGGAAATGTCCCCGGTCACCCGTTTTCCCGTCGCCCATCGGCCGATGCGGGCCAAGGCCGGCCAGACGGTGACACAATTGGCTTATGCCCGCGCCGGCGTCATCACCCCGGAAATGGAATTCATCGCCATTCGTGAAAACGAAGGCCGTGAACACAAATCGGCAAGCGCGCCGGAGAGCGGCGAGTCCTTCGGCGCCGAGATTCCCGATTTGGTGACGCCCGAATTCGTCCGCGATGAAATCGCCAGGGGCCGCGCCATCATTCCCGCCAATATCAACCACCCGGAGAGCGAGCCGTTGATCATCGGCCGTAATTTTTTGGTCAAGATCAATGCCAATATCGGCAACTCGGCGGTGACCTCGTCCGTTGCCGAGGAAGTGGACAAGATGGTTTGGTCAATCCGCTGGGGCGCCGACACGGTCATGGATTTGTCGACCGGAAGCAACATCCACAACACCCGCGAGTGGATCATCCGCAATTCAAGCGTTCCCATCGGCACCGTGCCCATCTATCAAGCGCTGGAAAAGGTTAATGGTGTCCCCGAGGAGCTGACCTGGGACATCTTCCGCGATACCCTGATCGAACAGGCCGAACAGGGAGTTGATTACTTCACCATCCATTCCGGCGTTCGTCTGCATCACGTCCCGCTGACCGCCGAGCGGGTCACCGGCATTGTCTCGCGCGGCGGCGCGGCCATGGCCAAGTGGTGTCTGGCCCATCATACGGAAAGCTTCCTCTATGAGCATTTCGAGGACATTTGCGAGATCCTCGGCGCCTATGACATTGCCTTTTCGCTGGGCGACGGTCTGCGCCCCGGCTCGATAGCCGATGCCAACGACGAAGCCCAATTCGCCGAACTGGAAACCATAGGCGAGCAATGCCGTGTCGCCTGGCGGCACGACTGCCAGGTGATGATCGAAGGCCCGGGCCACGTGCCGATGGACAAGATCAAGGTCAATATGGAAAAACAGCTCGACTGCTGTGACGAGGCCCCTTTTTATACCCTGGGCCCGCTGACTACCGACATCGCACCGGGCTACGACCACATCACATCCGGAATCGGCGCGGCGATGATCGGCTGGTTCGGTTGCGCCATGCTTTGTTACGTGACGCCAAAGGAACATTTGGGCCTGCCCGACCGTGACGACGTGCGGGTCGGAGTCGTCACCTACCGCATCGCCGCCCATTCCGCCGATCTTGCCAAAGGCCATCCCGGCGCTCGCGCCCGGGACGACGCGCTCAGCCGGGCCCGTTTTGATTTCCGCTGGCGGGATCAGTTCAACCTTGCGCTGGATCCGCTGATGGCAGAGGACTTCCATGACCAGACCCTACCCTCCGAAGGCGCCAAGACGTCTCACTTCTGCTCGATGTGCGGCCCTAAGTTCTGCTCCATGAGGATCTCCCAGGACGTGCGCGACTATGCCAAGAAGGGCATGGCCGAAAAATCGCGGGAGTTCACGGATGGGGGCAGTGAGATTTACCGCAAGTCAGCGCCCGGTCAGCCGATAAAGGCGGCGGAATAGCCGCGCCTCAATTCTCTTCGACCACGAAAAATCGCGGCTGGCGGTCGGCCTGGAAGTCCCGCCACCTTTCTTCAAGCGCCGACGTCATGGGGCTAGCGGGGGACGCGGCTTTGGGCTATGGTCCGGCAAGCCATTCATCAACACGGCCCGATCCCTTCGGCCCGCCCATGAGCGAACGCATCCTCATTATCGATTTCGGATCGCAAGTCACCCAGCTGATCGCCAGACGTGTGCGCGAAAGCTGCGTCTATGCGGAAATCCATTCCATCGACAAGGTCAGCGAAGGCTCGATCCGGAGTTTTGCACCCAAGGCGGTGATCCTTTCGGGCGGGCCGGCGTCGGTGATCGACAGCGGCACACCGAGGGCGCCGGACGCACTTTTTGCTTTGGGTATTCCTGTGCTTGGCATCTGTTACGGGCAGCAAACCATGGTCGAGCAACTGGGCGGCAAGGTGGAAAGCTCGGAACAGCGCGAATTTGGCCGCGCCCACATTGAGGTGACGGACGACTGCGAACTGTTCCACGGCGTCTGGGACAAAGGCGCCCGCCGGCCGGTGTGGATGAGCCACGGCGATAGGGTCGGCGAACTACCGGCCGGTTTTCGCTCCGTGGCGGCTTCCGAAGGTGCCCCTTATGCCGCCATCGCCAACGACGAGAAACATTTTTACGGTCTCCAGTTCCACCCGGAAGTGGTGCACACACCGGATGGCCGCAACCTGCTCAGTAATTTCACCCACCTGGTGGCGGGTTGCAGGGGTGATTGGACGATGGCCAAGTTCAAGGATGTCGAAATCGCCAAGATCCGCGAACAGGTGGGCGATGGCCGGGTTATTTGCGGCCTTTCCGGCGGCGTCGATTCCTCGGTCGCCGCGATGTTGCTGTTTGAAGCCATCGGCGACCGGCTGATCTGCGTTTTCGTCGATACCGGGATGATGCGCCTGAACGAGGCGGAACAAGTAGTGGAACTGTTCCGCGGCCATTACAATATCCCGCTGGTACATCGCCACGCCGAGGATTTGTTTTTACGCCATCTCGAAGGCATCAGTGATCCGGAGGAAAAACGCAAGATCATCGGCACCACCTTCATCGATATTTTCGAAGAGGAAGCAGAAAAAGCCGGCGGCGCTGATTTTTTGGCGCAAGGAACGCTCTACCCCGACGTCATTGAATCGGTCTCCTTCGCCGGCGGCCCTTCCGCAACAATCAAGTCCCATCACAATGTTGGCGGCCTGCCGGAACGGATGAACCTGGACCTGGTCGAACCCCTGCGCGAACTGTTCAAGGACGAGGTCCGGGAACTGGGCCGGGAACTAGGGTTGCCGGAAATATTCGTCGGCCGCCATCCCTTCCCCGGGCCGGGGCTGGCGATCCGCGTCCCCGGCACCATCACGGCGGAAAAACTCCACATCCTTCGCAAGGCCGACGCCATCTACCTGGAAGAGATCCAATCAGCCGGCCTTTATGACGCCATCTGGCAAGCTTTCGCCGTTTTGCTGCCGGTGCGAACCGTCGGTGTCATGGGCGACGCCCGGACTTATGACTATGTTTGCGCGCTACGCGCCGTCACCTCCACCGACGGCATGACCGCCGATTGTTACTATTTTGACAATGATTTCCTGTCCCGGGTGGCGGGCCGCATCGTCGGCGAAGTCAAAGGTATCAACCGGGTGGTCTTCGACATCACCTCGAAACCTCCGGGAACCATCGAGTGGGAGTAGTTTTAGAGATGAAATTCATGCTGGTCATTCTGATTACATTGGGTTCATCGGGTGGGGAACCCAAAACCATCGAAATGCGTATTCCACAAGAGAACCGTGAGGAATGTCTGAAAGCAGCAAAAACCCTCAGGTTTTCCCTGCCTGTTGTCTCTGTGGATACTCGATGTGAACCACGAATGGATAATGAGGAACCAGAGGTGCGGGGGGTGAAAACTTGATCAAAATACTTATAGGCATCGGCATTGGGATTTGGATAGGAATGGAATACACGGAAGAAATCCGAAACCTGATACAGATGTTCCTAGAAACAATTAATGAGGTGATCCCAGAAAATCGGACAGTTGTTTAAGGTGTATTCCACCATTTGATGGAGGAATACGAGATGACGACACGACGACGGTTTACAGGGGACTTCAAGGCCAAGGTCGCGCTTGAGGCGCTTCGAGGCGACAGGACGATCCA
>DASCPW010000119.1:0-3939 GCA_036012725.1 Rhodospirillales bacterium | reverse complement strand
TGCCACCGACCTCCAGGTGAGAGTCGCCGAGATAGTCGGGTATGGCATATTCGACACCACAGTCGATGCACTCGTCGGGATGAATGACCAAAAAATTCTCACCCTCGTAGAAACATTCCACCGGGCAGACTTCGACGCAGTCCATGTATTTACATTTGACGCAGTTTTCGACGACGATGAAAGTCATTGCTAATTCCGTTGAAAATCCTTGATCGTTAATTCCGTAGCTATGTTATTTTTTCGGCAAGTCAAGCCGTTGGTGGATATCCTGGCCTACTCCCAGACCCAGCCGATGAAATAAAGGCGGCGCTAGGGAACTTCCAGGATGGGTTGATGGATACCCGCCCGGCAGGGCCTGTTCATTTGCGCACGGCTAGTTTGTAGTTGGGAGTCGGGTTGAGCCGTTCCCAATCAACCATCTTCCTACAAATGCTCCCGAACCTTGGCGGCCATGGTGCCGGGCGTGGCATTAATGGGCGTGTTTCATCTTCATGCCGCCCATGGCGCCGGCTTTCATGACCGTGACGGTAACTCCGATCTTGCCGGCCTTCTCGAAGACTAGGGTGAGCGGGAACGAATCCCCCTCCTTAAACGGCTTCCCGAGGCCCATGAACATGACATGGTAGCCACCGGGCTTGAGCGCCACCATGCCGCCGGCCGGCACCTCGATGGAGCCTGCCGGCCGCATCTTCATGATGCCGTTTTCCAAGAAGCTTTTGTGCAATCCGGCCTTCTTGGATACGCTGGCGCTTACGCCAACAAGTCGATCCATGCCGGCTCCGCCATTTCGGATAATCATGAAAGCGGCGCCTGTCTTGGTTGTGCTGGCGGTAGCCCTTGCCCAAGGATGCGCCACCTCGATCCCGCCAGATTTGTGACCATCGGCTTTCGCGTTGGCGGACCATAACAAGCAGGCGGCGGCAAGAACCGAAAACAGCGTGTGAACTCTTTGCATCGGGAATTTCTTCATTTGGCCGGTTTACTTCCGAACGGTCAGTTTGTAGTTGGGGTTGGGTTGAGCGGACAGAAAAAGACGTAATTATCCTCTTTCAGTTGGATAACATAGTCCTTGCTGGCGCCCTGCCTAAGCTCGCCACCGGAAACGCTCAACAGTTTGGCCCGGTTGATCAAGCCGTCGCCCCGTAGCCAAAACCCCAACGGATAGGGTGCGTTCTTGTTGGCGACCCGGAAGATGTACTAGCCGGGCTTGAGGTCGAGGACCTTGGACTTGGCCGGACGCCCGGCCCCCGACTTGGCGTTGATCGCCTCGCAGTCCGCCTTCTTGGTGCTAGTGAAGCCGTGATCGGCGCCATTCTCGGATTCGACAAACTGGCACGGCGTCTGGGTGATCTAGATTACCTTGGCTTCCCCCGCCAGGCCCGGCTGTGCAGCCAGGCCGAGGCCGAGAAGCCAGGCGCCGATTAGGGCATTGGTCATGGCCGCCGCCAGCCCATTTTTTCGGCCAGTGCACCATGACCTTGTCGATTCTGGACCTTCGGTCGGCAAGTACCTGTTTAAGGGACCCTATTTTCCCATCCATCTGCTGCCATTGCTCATCGATGCTGGGGGAGCGCAAAAAATTGTCGATACTGGGGTAGGTTAATTTCGAGCGCGCTCTGTCGATCGACCGCAAGCGGAAATTTTTTGCCTGGATTTGGTGTTGGCGTTGTCTTGCTATCTTGGCCGCCCGCACGGCGGCCCGCGCGGCGGACGATGAGCCGCTGCTCGAGGAACTTGACGGGGTCGAGGAACCACTTGTGTAAGTGCTCGTCGGTGTGCCGCAGTTAGCCACGCAGCCGCTGGGCCCGATCGGGGGGACCGAGCATGGGTTGGCGGTGACGGCAACGGGTGTCAGCGCCAACAGGGCGGCAAGGGAAGATGCCGCCACCAGGGATTGCTTCGTGAAATGCATCCGCACCATCGAGAGCCTTCACCTTCTTTAGAGCGGTATTTTGTCCCGGCCAATTTTTCCCATTGGTCTCGTTTTGCTGGTCCCAATCTCCCGCTTTCAACACTCCATTCCACCGCCGCCGCTCATCGGCCACGGGCCGCGCGCCGGTTCATGGCCGGACTGAGAGGAGAGCGAGAGGATTTCGGCATGCCGTAGGTTTTGGCGGCGGACTTGGCGCCTTTTATGTTGGGGATACCTCCGCTGGCCTCTTCACGGCCGCCTTGGACCTTGCCGGCGGTGGCCCGCTTGCCGGTTTTTCCGCCGCCGGGTTTGCGGTTCGGACGCTTGTTTTTAGGCATGGTCTTCACTCCGTCGGTTGATGTGTCCCCATAGGGCAGAAATTCAACATTCAAGACTTGACCCCATGAAGCAAACAGATATCAGTTCCTGGCGGCGGGATCGGGTATCTTGCGCGATGGCTATCTTGCCGGTTTCTGGGTCAAGCTGTGATATGAACGCAGAGCATTAATTGCCAAGTTTGGTTGCTGATTTGATCTTCGACATCAGGGTTGGTGTAAGAGCACAAAATTTGTTGGTCGCCTTCGTCGTTTATCTTGTAGTAGCCGATTTTGTGCACCCTTTTGTCCATCTCGCACTTTCGCCTGGCATCGGCCATTGTTTCTTGCTTGGAATCGATGTCATGGGATATCTCAAGCCTACCCTGTTTAAGGGTCTATCCCCTCCTGCAGATATAGATTTCCGTTACCATGGTAGCTAATACCCTCTGGCCGTTTTAAGGGCCATTTCCACCTGATCCGCCAATAAGGCACGTCTGCCAGTGTACGCTATATTATGTATAAGTCATTAATATTGCGTATGGCATCCGGCGCCGCCGACCTTGGCAAGAAGGGTTCGGCTTGGGCCGGAAGGCCGGAATACTTGTTTATAAACCAGGAAGGACAAAAAAAGAAGCGGCCCCACCAGTTGCCCGGCGGAGCCGCTTCCAATCAGGCTTCCTTCATACCCCGAAGGGTCCCTGGGATGTCTGACCAGGCCCAATCGCTCCAGTCTTCCTTGCGGTCAACCTTCGTTTTCGAACCCATGCCGACACTAGCGATGGCTTCCCGGCCGTGCAATATGGATTCGATCCCCAACCCTGTGGAACACGGGGAAAAATCAATTTTGCGGCGTTGGGGACACCGTCAACGCCCGTACGGCGAGGACCGCTACCAGGCTCAAGCCATCGATGTTTTTCCATGACGCGTTGACCATCTTCGAGTAGGCCTCGACACCAGAGCACTGGGCCGAGACGACGCATAACCTGGGCTACGCCCTGCAATTCCTGGGGGCGCGCAAAAAAGACACGGGCCTGCTCCACGAGGCGGTGACGGCCTGCCGGGAGGCGCTGATGGCAAGGAAGAAATTGGCCGATCCTCTCCTCATGGCGGCTTCTCACAATAATCTCGGCCTGGCCCTGCTGATGTACGGAGGACATGCCAGAATTGCCAAGCGGGTGGCGGCCGCCGTCAAGACTTTCGACGATTCCTTGAACATCTACCTCTCTCACAATCTGACGGCCAGGGCCAAGGTCGTCGACGGCAACAAGGCCCAGGTCCAGAAGCTCCTGGAAAGTCTGCAAGGGGCGGCCACCAAGGAGGCCGAAGCCGGGGCCGCGAAAAAGGAATCAAATTGGGGCGACTGACTTGGTCCCCTCCGGCGGATAGGGTTTAGCTGCCTCTTCAGAGTTCCCAGGCGGTCTGCTAGTATCTCCGGAACATCGTATTGGCCGGGGGGGTATGGTGGATGCTCAAGGAATTGTTCACAATGCGCTATATGGAGTCGCTTGGCTTCTACAGGCATTTCTATGATGACGTTTGCAAATACGGCAGTGAAGACAATCCCGGCAAGGTTTTCTACTTCATACCCGGCATAAGCGGAACGCCGGGCCAGATAAGGTTCAGCTTCCCCAGTTTTTTCAAGCGCTACGGCACCGACTTTTACATGCATTGCTGCCATCTTGACGAGTTTTCGGCGCGGTGTCCGATCTG
>DASCPW010000118.1:0-13150 GCA_036012725.1 Rhodospirillales bacterium | reverse complement strand
TGTCCTCGGTAAATTTTTATGATTTTGCTTCTTTTTATAGCCAAACCGACCGTCCAGTATTGATTAAAAAATATATTTAAATACAGTGTTCTATTGCTTACCCTGGCTTTGCCAGGCCGGGGGTGTCAACTGGAAATCTATATTTCCCTGACCCCGACGACGCCGTGAATGTTTCCGACCTTGAGCAGCAGCGGCGCCGTAATGGCGTAACCGCCGGGTAAATTGATTTCTGCCTCCGAACCGTCGTCCAAGCGCGTGATCAGCTTGACATCCCCTTCTCCCCTGCCCTCGCCGGCGAGGATTTTGTTGAGCGGCCGCAACGGCGCGGCGGAATCTATGATCACTTTCATTCCCGGTGCTGTTTTCGCCACCACCCGGTCAAGCGGCTCCATGGATTGCGCCGTAAACCTGACCGTCTCCCCCTCGAATTGCGCGTTGGTCTTGAGAAACAGCAATTCACCCGCTTCCAGATATTGCCGGGCGGTGTTGAGCAGTTCGGAAAAAACGATAACTTCGAACTGGCCGGTGATGTCGGAAAGCTGCACGAAGGCATAACGGTTGCCTTTGCTTGAAGTGCGTTCTTTTTTGCCGATAACCGTTCCCGCCATGGCGACGGGAGCGGAAACGCCGGCCTCCAGGATTTCCGCATAATGCTTAACTTCCAGCCTTCGCAGACTGTTGGCGTAAGCATCCAGGGGATGGGCGGAAAAGTAAAATCCCATGGCGTCGAATTCCTGGCGGAGTCGTTCCAGGGGCGTCCAGTCGGCGGTTTCGGGAAGCGAGAAAGCCGAAACGGTGATGTCGCCGCCGCCAAAAAGGCCGATCTGCCTGCTTTCCCTCTCGCTGGTCGCGGCGCTGGCATGGCTGAGGAGAACATCGACACCTTCGAACAGCTGTTGGCGGTTGCCGTTCAGGGCATCGAAGGCGCCCGCCCGGATGAGGCTTTCCAATTGACGTTTGTTGATGGTGTGGACGTCTATCCGGCGGCAGAAATCCGGCAGGTCCCGGAAGGGGCCGTCCGTGGCGCGTTGGCGCGCCATCGAATCCATAGCCGCCTTGCCGACGTTTTTGATGGCGGCCAGGGCATAGCGGATGCCGCTGGTCGCGGCGGTGTTCGCTCCGCCTGCTATTTCTGTTGCCGTCCCTACCGTAAAGGTCGTGCCCGAGGCGTTGATGTCGGGCGGCAACATGGCGATGCCCAAGCGCCGCAACTCCTGGCGGTAGACGTTGAGCTTGTCGGTGTTGTCCATATCAAAGGTCATCGAAGCGGCCAGGAACTCAACCGGATAGTTGGCCTTCATGTAAGCGGTCTGATAGGCGACGAGAGCGTAAGCCGCAGCATGCGATTTATTGAAACCGTAGCCGGCGAACTTAGCCACCTGCTCGAAAATTCCCGCCGCCTTGGATTCGGGCACGCCCTTACTTACGGCGCCGTCAACAAAGGCATGACGCTGCTGGTTCATTTCCTTTTTTATCTTTTTGCCCATCGCCCGGCGTAAGAGATCGGCATTGCCAAGCGAAAAACCGGCTAGCTCTTGGGCGATCTGCATGACTTGTTCCTGATAGATCATGATGCCGAAGGTTTCCTTGAGGATCCCTTCCAGGGTCGGATATAGGTAGTCGATCGTCTCTTCGCCGTGCTTGCGCTTGATGTAGCTGGGGATGTTGTCCATCGGGCCGGGACGGTAAAGGGCGACGACGGCGATGATGTCCTCAAAGGTGTCGGGCTTGAGTTTCTTCAACACGTCGCGCATGCCGGAGCTTTCCAACTGGAAGACCCCTGTCGTCTCCCCGCACCCAAGTATCTTGAAAGTGTCCTGGTCATCCAACGGAATGGCGGCGAGATCGATTGCCTCGCCCCGCTTGGTGGCCAATTCGGCGGCCCTGGCAAGCACGCTCAGGGTTTTCAGGCCGAGAAAATCAAATTTAACCAGCCCCGCCTGCTCGACGTACTTCATGCTGAACCCGGTCACCAGCATGTCGGATTTTGGATCTCGGTAGAGCGGGATCAGTTCATCCAAGGGCCGGTGGCCGATGACGATGCCGGCGGCGTGGGTCGAAGCGTGGCGGTAGAGCCCCTCTAGACGCCGCGCAATTCCGAAAAGACAGGAAACAATCTCGTCTTCATTGGACATTTGGCTGAGTTGTGGCTCGCCGGCAATGGCCTGATCGAGGGTTGTCGGCTTGGCCGGGTTATTGGGCACCAGCTTGCAGATACGGTCGACCTGGAGATAGGGCAACTCCATGACCCGGCCGACGTCGCGAAGCACTGCCCGGGCCTGGAGTTTTCCGAAAGTAATGATCTGGGCGACGTGATGGCGGCCATATTTTTTCTGTACGTAACGGATGACCTCGTCGCGGCGCTCCTGGCAGAAGTCAATGTCGAAGTCGGGCATGGACACCCGATCAGGATTGAGAAAACGCTCGAACAGCAAACCCCAGCGCAAGGGGTCCAGATCGGTGATGGTCAACGCCCAGGCGACGACCGAACCGGCCCCGGAGCCGCGTCCCGGCCCGACGGGGATGTCCTGATCCTGAGCCCAGCGGATGAAGTCGGCGACGATGAGGAAATAGCCGCAATATTCCATGTTGGCAATGACCTCCAACTCGTATTCCAGCCGTTCACGGTACGGTCGGCTCGCCCGCTGCTGATCCGCGGCCGTCATCTCCGGGCACAAAACCCGTGTTTGCAACCGCGCCTCAAGGCCCTTTTCGGCTTGGGCGTAAAGTTCCTCTTTCTCGCCCAGCCCAGTATTGCAATGGTAAGGCGGCAGAATGGGTTTGGTCGGTTCAACCATGAAGGCGCAACGCCTGGCAATGATGAGAGTGTTGTCCACTGCTTCCGGCAAGTCGGCGAACAAGGCGCGCATCTCGGCGGCCGTTTTCAGATAGTGCTCCGGGGTCAGCTTGCGGCGGTCGGTTTGCGAGATATAGGCCTTCTCGGCGATGCAGATCAGGGCATCGTGGGCCTCGAACATGTCGGCGGTGGAGAAAAAGGCTTCGTTGGTCGCGACCAGGGGCAGATCGTGCTTGTAGGCCAAGGCCAGCAACATCGGCTCGATCCGTTTTTCGACGTCAAGGCCGTGGCGCATCAGTTCGACGTACAAGCGTCCCGGATAGATGTCGCGTAAACGCAAAAGCACCGCTTCCGCCGCTTCCTCCTGCCCCTCGGCAAGCAAGCGGCCAATTGGCCCGGCCGCCCCGCCGGTCAGCGCGATAAGGCCTTCGCCATGGCCTTCAAGGTTATCTAGGTACACTTGTGCCGCCGCGTCGGCATCGGTTTTCAGATAAGCAAGAGCAAGTAATTTCAATAGATTGAGATAGCCTTCCCGGTTCTGAACCAGGAGCAAAAAGCTATCGCTTCGGGACGCGGAGCGGGCCCGGTTTGCTCCCTTTTCCTCGCTACTGATGCTCAACTGGCAACCGATGATCGGCTGGATTCCGGCACAAGTGCAGGCTTGCGAGAACTCGATCGCCCCGAAAAGATTGTTGCTGTCGGTCATCGCCACCGCCGGCATGCGCTCATCCCGGCAGCGCGCCGCCAGCTCCTCGATGCGGACCGCCCCTTCGGAAAGGGAATAGGCGGTGTGGACTCGAAGGTGAACAAAGTGGGCGTGCGGCATGACGGGGCTAGGATTCCATAGCCGGCGTCTAAAGTCATCAAGACGTGGAAGCCGTCATCGGGTTATCCACAAGAAAATGGAATCGATCCCGGACAGCCGGGTCCCTACTCCTTAACTAGCACACCGTTGTCGAGCCGGATGGTGCGGTCCATCCGCGCCGCCAGATCGGCATTGTGGGTGGCGATCAAGGCGGCGAGATCCGCCCCGCGGACCAGTTCCAGCAATACCTGAAAAACCCCCGTGGCAGTATCCGGGTCGAGATTGCCGGTCGGCTCGTCGGCAAGCAACAGCTTTGGCGCGTTGGCCAATGCCCGGCCGATAGCGACGCGCTGTTGTTCGCCGCCAGACAGTCCACCGGGGCGATGGCTGTCTCGTTCGGCGAGGCCCAGGCAGTCCAATAGCTCCTTGGCCCTGGCGTGGGCCTTGCGGCGTCCGAGACCAGCGATGATCGGCGGGATAGTGATATTTTCGATGGCTGAGAATTCAGGCAAAAGATGGTGGTACTGGTAAACGAAGCCGATGTTGTGGCGTCTGAGCCGGGTGCGGTCATCGTCGTTCAAGCCATTGCAGGTTTCGCCGCAGATCGATATTTCGCCCGAATCCGGCTTTTCCAGGAGCCCGGCAATATGCAGCAGGGTTGTCTTGCCGGCCCCCGATGGCCCGACAAGGGCGACGATCTCGCCGGCCTTGAGATTAAGATCAATACCGCGCAGCACCTCTAATTTTGTCCGCCCCTGGCAGAAGGAACGATGCACGCCACCCAGTTCGAGCACGGTCTCCCCCAGCATCGGCTCTTCCGCCTCACTCATACCTCAGCGCTTCCGCTGGATCGAGGCGGGCCGCCCTCCACGACGGATAGAGGGTGGCTAGAAACGACAGTCCCAGGCCCATAAGGACCACCACCATCACCTCCTTGGGGTCGACGACCGCGGGTAGTTGGGAGAGGAAATAAATTTCAGCGGCGAACAGCTCGCTGCCGGTCAAGGTCTGAATCCACTGGCGTATGGTTTCGATGTTGTCGGTGAAAGCGAGCCCCAGGCCGAACCCGGCGATGGTGCCGATGATGCCGACGCTGGCCCCAGAGAGAAAAAAGATGCGCATGATCATGCCCTGCGTTGCCCCCATGGTGCGGAGGATGGCGATGTCCTTGCCCTTGTCCTTAACCAGCATGATCATCGATGAGATGATGTTGAAAGCGGCGACGACGATGATCAGGGTGAGAATCAGGAACATGACGTTGCGTTCCACCTGAATGGCGTTGAAAAAGCTGGAATTGGCCTGCTGCCAATCGTGGATGCGCCCTTTGCCGCCGGTCGCCGCCATGATCTTCCGGCCGACTTGCCGTGCATGGTCGGGGTCGTCGATGAAAATCTCCAGATTGGTGACCGCTCCGGGCAGCCGGAAATAGACTTGTGCTGTCTTCAAGGGCATGAAAATAAAGCTGGAATCGTATTCGTGCATGCCCACTTCGAAGGTCCCGGCGAGGCGGTAGGCGCGCATCCTGGGCACCGTTCCGAAAGCAGTGACGTTACCTTTCGGCGAGATCAAGGTGATCTGATCTCCGACGACAAGGCCAAGCCGGGACGCCAATCGGTTGCCGATGAGAACCCGATCGTCCTTGAACTCGGCAAGTGAGCCGGAATGAATATTTTCGGCAACGAGGGCGCGCCGGACTAGGTCCCGGGGCCTGATGCCGCGCACCACGGCGCCTTTGGCGACGCCGCGGGCGGTCGCCATAACCTGACCCTCGACGATGGGCGTGACGGCAACGACGTCGGCAATCTTGCGCGCCTTTTCGGCTAGTGGATCGTAGCCGGTGAGTTCGTAGTTCTGACCATAAATGCTCAAATGCCCGTTGAGGCCGAGGATGCGGGTCAGCAGTTCCTGGCGAAAACCGTTCATCACCGACATGACGATGATCAGCGTTGCTACTCCCAAGGCGATGCCGATCAGGGAAAACCAGGCAATGACGGAAATAAAACCCTCCTGCCGTCGGGCCCTGAGATAGCGCATGGCGACCATCCATTCGAATACCGAAAACATTTTTTTAGAATTCTTCCTTCCGCTTAGGATTCCGTCAGCTTGGCGAGGGCCGAATCGATGGAAAGCTCCTCTTTGCCGCCGCTCCGCCGGTTCTTTAACTCGACGGCGCCGATTTTGAGGCCTCTCGGCCCGACCACCACCTGCCAGGGCAGGCCAATAAGGTCCATTTCGGCAAACTTCACGCCGGCCCGCTCGGTGCGGTCATCGTAAAGGACCTCGATGCCGCCGTCCCGCAGTTTCTGGTAGAGCCCATCACCGGCGGCTGCGCAGGCCGCGTCGTCCGGTTTCAGGTTGATTAGCCCAACCCGGAAAGGGGCGACTGATTGTGGCCAGATAATGCCACGCTCGTCATGGGAGGCTTCGATGATGGCGCCGACGAGGCGTGAAACGCCGATACCATACGATCCCATCTCGATGGCGATTTCCTTGCCGTCAGGCCCCGTCACCGTTGCCCCCATGGCCCGGGAATACTTGTCACCGAAATAGAAAATATGGCCGACTTCGATGCCGCGGCTAACGACCAGGTCGGTGCCCAGAGATTTCTCGATATCGGGGTCGCGTTCGTCATCGGTGGCGGCGTATTTGGCGGTGAAGCGGTCGATGACGGGTTGCAAATCGCCCCCGTAGTTGATCTCGGAACCGGCCCAGTCCATGTCAATGAAATCCTTATGGCAGCCCACCTCGCTCTCGCCAGTGTCGGCGAGGATGACGAATTCATGGCTCATGTTGCCGCCGATGGGACCGCTTTCGGCGCGCATGGGTATGGCTTTCAGGCCCATGCGCCCGAAGGTGCGAAGGTAAGAAACGAACATCTTATTGTAAGAACGCCTGGCGCCTTCCATGTCGATATCGAAGGAATAGGCGTCTTTCATCAGGAACTCGCGGCCGCGCATCACCCCGAAACGGGGACGGACCTCGTCGCGAAACTTCCATTGGATATGGTAGAGCAGTTTCGGCAGATCCTTATAACTGCAAATGGTTTCCCGAAAGATTTCGGTGATCTGCTCTTCGTTGGTGGGGCCGTAAAGCATGTCGCGGCCGTGGCGGTCGGTGATGCGCAGCATTTCGGGGCCGTAGGCGTCGTAACGGCCGCTTTGGCGCCACAGGTTCCCCGGTTGAATGGTTGGCATCAGCATTTCCTGGCATCCAAGTGCGTCCTGTTCCTGGCGCGTGATCCGCTCGATTTTCTTGAGCGCGCGCAATCCCAAGGGCAGCCATGAATAGATGCCGACGCTGGATTGCCTGATCAGGCCGGCGCGCAGCATCAGGCGATGGGAGACGATTCGCGCTTCCGACGGCGTCTCCCTCAAGGTCGGAAGGAAGTACTGTGACAGGCGCATTAGGGAGACTCGGAATTAATGGTGCTTGGGCGGTCAGACTCTAAGCGATGGTTGGCGTCGTTTCAATGATACGAATGTGGGGGCGAACCATCTCATCTTGTTCAGCAATTTGGTGCATTTGGCGGCAACTCCCACCTTAAAAGCATACGCCTTTCACATGCTCCCCTTACACGGGCGGTCACATATTGAGGGCCTTATGCTGCCGGACGTGATTGTACTGTCTGAGCCATCCGTTGATGACGACCTGCGTCCGCTTTGCCCCCCCCCCGCTCCAGGGGGGGTTTTCTTTATGATGGCCCAGTGTACCGTCACACCGTGTTGGCTTGGCTGAAATGGATTGGCACCCAAGCCTTGTCCTTACCGCAAGAGCCCATGCACGTTGCCACGGTCCTTTTGCGGTTTCCGACACGGAGTTATGTGGGAGGCGTACTTGGACTTGCAGTCTACCGTTGAGCTGTCTTTGCCATAGGTGCGGACGCGTTGCCCCATGTATTGCATGATGTCTCGGGGGCGAGTTGGAAGCATTTTCCGGCATGCCGGAGAATGCTTCTGTGTGGAAAACAATGGGCATGGCAGCGAAGCTGAAAGCGAATAAGATCAATCGCATTGTCGCGACACCTACTTCAATAAGCACCTTCTGTCGAAGCCCGGGAAAAGTCCGGATCGGCATATATTATACCATGTTTGCCGGTTCAAGTATTGGCAACTTCAGCATATACTGGTGTATCTACTAGTAGATATATTAAAAAGTCGCTTGAGCCAGGTCCTAATCTTAGGGCAGGCCAAATATACTGAAATTATTTATTCTTATATATTTCTTGGTTAACCCGCATCCAAGGTGGATTGAGTCTGGCGATACGGGGATAGACTGGGCAGCTTTGCCGGTGCGCGCCCGGTAGATAGCCGTTACACATCAAGAATTCACCAACGACTTCCGGGCCCATGAACTTGAAGGCGCCGCGGAACAGCTTGGTCCACTCCGCCCTATTCAGCGGATGGTGACGGGCCAGCCAATGGCTGAAACCGCCGTTGCTTTTTCTCAACTGCTGGATGCGCCGCGCATTCTCGATTATCGCCGCAACCTTCAACCGGTTGCGGATAATACCTTGATCAGCAAGCAGGCGGGCGGTGTCGGCGTCGCTGTATGCGGCTACATTATCGACGTCGAAGCCGCCGAAAGCGGCAACGGTGGTTGGCCGTTTCCTGAGCACGATGTCCCAGGAAAGGCCCGGCTGAAAGATCTCCAGGGCAAGGATTTCGAACAATGCTGTTTCATCGCCGCAGGGAAACCCGTACTCGCTGTTGTGATAGGTCTCGTGGACGGGATTGCCGGGAGCAAAGTCGCAATACCAAGACATCTATCTTATAGTTGTAAGGTTACCAGGCCAGCCTCGACGGCCATCCTGAAACCCAGCCAGCAGATACCGGCGAGCACCGAGTTGATGGCCAACTTGAGGAGAATACGCGGATTTTCCGGGGCGCTGGAGGCATGCCCCTTTTTGATATCCTCTTCGCCTACCGGGCTCACCCCCCAAGGCAAGACCAGGAAGATGGTGAGACAAAAAATGACAACGTAGACCATTATACCGCCAGACCAGCTCATAATCTAGATCTCCCCGAGTTCGATGAGAGTACCAGAAAAGTCCTTGGGGTGAAGAAAAAGCACCGGCTTGCCATGGGCGCTGCTATCGCCACGTGGCTGGGTCTGCCGATCATCGCAACAATCCTTTCCGTCTTACCAGCCCAAAGATGGATACTTTCTCAAAGGCGAACCAAATGCACCGTCGTTACCGGTTTCTTGCCGAAATCCTGGCGGAAAGCGCGGCGCACGGCTATGCGCACGGTTTCTTGCATCTTTTCATCGTTTCGACGGTCTTTCGCCGGCATTTCGGCAATGGCTTCGTGGATGGCCTTGGCGGCTAAATCATCAGGTTCCGCTTCGCCGCTATTGGCTACCCCAATGACTGAAATTCGCGGCTCCTCCGACAGCTTGCCGGTGCCGTTCAGCACCAAGGTGATCATCGCCGATCCGTTGTAAAGAATCTGCCGGCGGCGCGTCGGTTCACTACCCACGGCCACGAGGCGGTTGCCATCGACGGCAAGCCGGCCTGTGGGCACGTGATCGACGATGCCGGCGGGCCCGGGTCCAAGGCGCAGCACGGTGCCGTTTTCGGCAACGAAGCAATCATCCACCTGGCAGCCTTCGGCAAGTCGCGCGTTTGCCGCCAAGTGCCGGACCTCGCCGTGAACGGGAACGGCGATCCCGGGGCGGGTGAGCTGATACATGCGGATGAGTTCCTGGCGGTTGGGATGGCCGGAGACGTGAACGAAATGGTCCCTCTCGGTTATCACCTCTATGTCGCGACGGATGAATTGGTCGTGGACCCGCCCAATGGCGGTTTCATTGCCGGGAATGATGCGTGACGAAAAGACCACCCAATCCCCCTCCTCCAGCTCGACGTTGGGGTGATTGCCGGCGGCGATCCGGGCCAGCGCTGCTCTCGGTTCGCCTTGGCTGCCGGTACAGATGATCAGGAATTTGTCCTTGGGCAGGTATCCCGCCTCTTCCTCCTCGACAAAGGCCGGGGTATCGTCGAGATAGCCGTTCTCCCGCGCCAGCGAGGCAAAACGCTTCAACGAGCGGCCGGTAATGACCACGTCGCGGCCGTTGGCTCTGGCGGCGCCGGCAATGGTTTTCAGCCGCGCCACATTGGATGCGAAACAAGTAACCGCCACCCGCTTGGCGCAATTACCGATCAGTTCCGTCAAGCTGCCCAATAGCTCGGCCTCCGAGCCCGCTTCGTCGGCGGCGAACACGTTGGTGGAGTCGCAGATGATGGCCAGCACGCCTTCATCGCCAAGCCGGCGCAACGGTTCCTCGTCGGCCGCCGGTCCGATCACCGGGTCGGGGTCGAACTTCCAGTCTCCCGTATGCAACACCGTTCCCGCCGGGGTGCGGATGGTGATGGCATTGGGCTCGGGAATGGAATGGGGGAGCGCAACCAACTCTAGGTCAAAAGGTCCGACCAGGAAACGTCCGTTCAAGGGTACCTCAGTGAGCTTCGCATTCAGCTTGACCCCCGCCTCGTCGAGCTTGCGGCGAAGCACGGAGGCGGTGAAACGGGTCGTGAAAATAGGGCATTCAAAGCGTTGCCAGAGATAAGGCACGGCGCCGATATGATCCTCGTGGGCATGGGTGAGAACCAGCCCGTCCAGGCGCTCGCGCCGCTCCTCGATGAAAGCGGGGTCGGGCATGATCACGTCAATCCCCGGCATGCTGTCGTCGCCGAAGGCGATGCCCAGATCGATCATCATCCAGCGGTGGCCGCCGGCGGGCCCGAAACCGTAAAGGTTGAGGTTCATGCCGAACTCTCCGGCGCCGCCCAAAGGGACGAATAGCAATTCTTCTTTGCTCATTTTGTCAAATGCGGTGATTGCGGCGGTGGATGGCGAGCAGCCCTTTCAGCGTCAGATCGGAATCGGAACACTGGATGCTGTTCGTGGACTGGGCAAATAGCGGCGCCAGGCCGCCCGCGGCGATGACCTTCATTTCAGCTCCGAATTCGTCGCAAATGCGCCCGATCAGTCCCTCGATCATGCTGATGTAACCCCAGAACATACCTGATTGCATAGCCTCGATGGTGCTTTTGCCGATTACTTTTTCGGGCCGGCCGATGGCGACGCGGGGCAACTGGGCGGCCGCCATATGCAGGGCTTCCAAGGACAGATTAATGCCTGGCGCGATGATTCCGCCACAATAGTTGCCGTCGCCGTCGATTATGTCGAAGGTGGCGGCGGTGCCGAAATCGACGACGATAAGCGGACCTTTGTAATGTTCATGGGCGCCGACGGCGTTGGCCAAACGGTCGGCGCCGACATCTTCCGGCCGCTTGACCAGGATCTGGAGGCCGAGTTCCACCGCTTCGTCACCGAGCACCATGGGGTCGCAATCGAAATATTTACGGCACAAGGTCTTGAGGTTGAAAAGTGCGGCCGGCACCACGGTGGCGATAATCGAGGCCGAGATTTCGCCGCCTTCGATGCCGTCCAGGCGCATCAACTGCGTCAGCCAGACACCAAATTCATCTGCCGTGCGTTCGGTTTCGGTCGAGAACCGCCATTGGCCGCGAATGTCTCCGCTCTCGTCGAAGAGGGCGAAAACGATATTGGTGTTGCCAGAATCGATTGCCAGCAGCATTTCTCACCTTGGCTTTGCCGGTGGCGACGGCGGTTCGGTCGGGAACACGTCGCCGACGGTGATCCGCCGCTCCCGGCCGTCCTGATTAAGGATCAGGGCACCATCGGCGTCCACTCCTTTAAAGATACCATGTAGGGTTTCTCGCTCAAGCCGCACTTTTAGCTGGCCGCCCAGGCTCTCGGCCCGTTGTAGCCAGGCTCCGCGGATCGGCGCGAAGCCAAGATTCCGCCAAGTCACAAATCCGGCCAGGAAACGCAGGCAAAATGACTCCAGCAAAGAGGCAACGGTGACCTTTCCGGCCCCTTCCGAGGTTAGGGAAGTGGCCGGAAAACGGGTTCGGGAAGGATGGTGGCGGATGTTGATGCCGACACCGATCACCAGCCAGTCCACGTTCACATCGTCGGCGGCCGACGATTCCAGCAGGATCCCGGCGACTTTGCGGCCCTCGACCAAAACGTCGTTTGGCCATTTGCAGGTGACAAAGGTGCCGCTCGGCAAAACCGCCGCCACTGATTCCGCGACGCTGTTGGCGGTGACAAATCCCAGTTGCATGGCAGTGGCGGCCGGCACGCCGGGCCTGAGCAAGAGTGAACAATAAAGGTTGCCCGGCTTTGAGACCCATGATCTGCCGCGCCGGCCCTTGCCGGCGGTCTGCTCCTTGGCCCGGATCACGGTGATTTCCCCGGCCTCTCCCTGCCGGCTGGATGGGCCTTTGTTTGCCGAGGCGACGGCGCCCAAACGCTTGGCTTCTTCGTTGGTGCTGTCGATGCTGTCGTATAAGAGCTGCCGGAACGGACCAGGCAGATGCAGGGATTCGCCCATCCCTTAAAAAATGGTGGCCGAGGCGGCGGCGGCGGCGGTAAGAATGGGTGCCGGATAAATGAAGAAAAAGGTGATGACCAAACAGCTTGTCAGCAAAACGGCGGCGATTTCCCAGCCGATCGGCTGGTTCAGAGGCTCGCCCGGTTGCTCGAAGTACATAATCTTGATGATCCTCAAATAATAGAAAGCGGCGACGACGCTGGCGAGAACGCCGATGATGGCAAGCGCGTAAAGCTCTGCCTCGATGGCGGCAAAAAAGATATAGAGCTTGCCGAAGAAACCGGCCAGGGGCGGAATGCCGGCCATGGAGAACATGAAGATGGCCATGGCCAGGGCCACCATCGGGTGTGTCCTGGATAAACCGGCAAGATCGTCGATGCTTTCCAGCATGCGATCTCCTCGGCGCATGCAAAGGATGCAGGCAAAGACGCCCAGGTTCATGAACAGGTAAATGGCCATATAGATCATGATGCCTTGAACACCGGCTTGCGTGCCCGCCGCCAGCCCGATTAGCGCGTAGCCGACATGGCCGATGGAGCTATAGGCCATCATGCGCTTGATATTCCTTTGGTTGACGGCGGCAAAGGCGCCCAGAACCATGGAGGCGATGGACAGGAAGACGACGATCTGCTGCCACTGATCGACCAATTCCCCGAAGGGGCCGATCATGATCCGGACGAGCAAGGCCAGGGCGGCGATCTTCGGGGCCACCGAGAAGAGGGCGGTGACCGGAGTCGGCGCCCCTTCGTAAACATCCGGGGTCCACATATGGAACGGCACGGCCGAGACCTTGAAAGCCATGCCGGCAAGGATAAAGACGAGCCCGACGATCACGCCGAGAGCTGGCCTGCCCCCTTCGCTGGCCTGGAAAACCGCCGCCAGGAGGTCGAAATTGGTGGTCCCGGCAAACCCGTAAACCAAGGAAGAGCCGTAGAGAAGCATCCCCGAGGCAAGGGCTCCCAAAACGAAATACTTGAGCCCGGCCTCCGTCGAACGGATGTCATCGCGCTGAAAAGCGGCGATCACATAAAGCGACAGGCTTTGAATTTCGAGGCCCAGATAAAGGGAAATGAGATCATTGGCCGAGATCATCACCATCATGCCGGTGGTCGCCAGGAGAACCA
>DASCPW010000117.1:0-4145 GCA_036012725.1 Rhodospirillales bacterium | reverse complement strand
CCCTCTGTTAGATGGATTGATGTGTTAAAGCCAAATGTGAATACGACAGGAAAATTACGTCGGTGACGCGCAGTTTAGTTGGCCTAGAAGGGCGCGTCAATCGCGGAAAGAAGGGAATTGTTGTGGAAAAATGGGGTTTTTACGGCATTTCCGTTTTTTCCTGTCCCGGACATTGAGCCCGGCGCTCTTCGGGTGGCGTTGGTTGCCGATGGGGTGGC
Organism: Rhodospirillales bacterium; assembly: GCA_036012725.1. Taxonomy (GTDB): domain Bacteria; phylum Pseudomonadota; class Alphaproteobacteria; order Rhodospirillales; family 2-02-FULL-58-16. Next base: position 3,927 of record DASCPW010000117.1, on the reverse strand, counting down.
GATTTCACCATGCCAAGCGTTCTGTTCAGCCGCCAACAACCGTTCCAACCCGCAAAAAATCTTTTTTATCCTCAAAATCCCCATCTTTCACATGAGCTTTTTCGGCCGGGCAATGATGCCAGGAATTGATAAACGGCAATTGTTGTCGACTCATTACCTGTTTCGCGACATGGAGGCAGGGGTGATCGAGCGTCTTGTCAGTCTCGGCGTGACCCGCCATTTGGAAGACGACGAAACCCTCTTTCTGAAAGGCGACCCCGGCGATGCCCTTTATGGCGTGCTGGCCGGTAGAATCCGCATCAGCGCTTCCGTTCCAAGCGGCAAGGAAGTCATCCTCAGCATCATGGAAGCGGGCAATATTTTTGGTGAGATCGCCCTCCTCGACGGCACGCTGAGGACAGCCGACACATGGGGTGTCGGGCAATCCCAATTGTTCAAGATCGACCGGGGGGAATTCCTTGATTTTCTCGACCGTGAACCTTCCCTTTATGCCCATCTGTTGCAAATGGTCTGCGACCGGGTCCGCTCCACCAACGAGTTCGTCGAGGACTATGTCTTTTGGGGCCTCCCGGCCCGTTTGGCGAAACGCCTGTTGAGCCTCTCCAAGTTCTTTGCGGAAGCGGAATCCGACGACGGCGACCCAAGGGGAGTTCAGATCTCGCAATCGGAGCTCGGGCAGTTGATGGGTAGGACCCGCGAGACCATCAACCGTCAGCTGCAAGTCTGGCGCAAAAAGGGGTGGATCGAACTGCCCCATGGACATATCAAGATCATCAATCACGAGGCACTGCTGGAACTTATCGACGACGATTATGAAGGTTAAGACGCTACCCGATCAGCCTTTCAGGGACCAGTAGACCTCGGGATCGAAGACATCCACCTGGATCACATCGTCCCGGATTTCTTCGGCTTCCTTCAAAAGCCGGGCTTCCTCGGCGTCGATGACGCCGGCGGCGAGGCCATCTTCGATGAGCTGGTCGCCGGCGGCGCGCCGCAATGATCCCCGGCGCACGGCCTCCTTGAGTTTCGTCTTGCCGGGCAAAGCCTCGACGATCTTGGCGAGCGCCGCTTCCAGCTTGCCAAGCCCGTCCTCGTCGGGTGACGGATGGTAAATATCCGAAGTCAGGTGGCGGCGCATCTCGCCGTCCTCCAGCAGTCCCCGCGCCACTTTCGCGCCCAGCGCGTCACTGGGCGGACGCAGGCGCGGGCCAAGGGGGAAAACCAAAAGCCTGACCAGCCAAGCCACCTGGGCGTTGGGAAAGTTGTCAAGGACGCCCAAAAGGGCCGTTTGGATTTCGAATAATGCCAGCGTGCAGGACCAATGAACAAGGACCAGGTCGTGCTCCGGCCGGCCTTGGTCATGGAAGCGCTTGAGGGCGGCCGAGGCGAGGTACATCCACGCCAAGGCGTCGGCCAAACGGCCGCTGATTTTCTCGCGCCGTTTGAGTCCATCTCCAAGCACCACCAAGGCGGCGTCCGCGACCAGCGCGAAAGCGGCGCTGAAACGGCTGAGCTTGCGGAAATAGGCCCTTTCGGGGCCGCCGGGCGGAGCGCTGACCAAGCTACCACCGCTCAAGCCGAGCAGCAGGGCACCAACGGCGTTGCGGAAAATGAAGTTCAAATGCCCGAAAAGAGCGCCGTCAAAACGAACGATATCTCCTGTTTTCAGGGCTTCCACCTCGCCACGCACGTAGGGATGGGAGCGGATCACGCCTTGCCCGAAAATGATCAGCGAACGGGTCAGGATGTTGGCGCCTTCGACCGTAATGGAAATGGGGATGCCGACAAAGCCGCGTCCGAGGATGTTTTTGGGTCCCCGGCAGATTGCCGCGCCGGCGCGGATATCCATGGCGTCGGATATGATGGTCCGCATGCCCTGGGTCAGGTAGGCCTTGACGATCGCTGACAGGACCGCCGGTTTCTCGCCGGCATCGACGGCGCCACAGGTCAACGTCCTGGCGGCATCCATGAAATAGGTGTAGCCGCCAATGCGGGCCAGCGGCTCCTCGATTCCCTCAAAGCGTCCGATCGGCATGTTGAACTGCTCTCGGACGGTGGCGTAGGCGCTGGCCACGCTTGTCGCCAGTTGGGCGGCGCCGACAGACAGCGATGGCAAGGAAACGGACCGTCCGGCGGCCAGCGATACCATGAGCATCTTCCAGCCCCGCCCGATGCCGTCGTGACAGCCGATTATAAAACTCATCGGCACGAAGACGTCTTTTCCGAAGATCGGTCCGTTGGCGAAAGGCAGGCCCATGGGGTCATGGCGATCGCCGATTTCGATCCCCGCCAGGTCGGGTGGAATCAAGGCGCAGGTGATGCCGAGGTCCGGGGCGTCGCCGATAAGCCCGTCCGGGTCGTTAAGGCGGAAAGCTAACCCGATGACGGTGGCGACCGGCGCCAAGGTGATATAGCGCTTGCGCCAATTGAGCCGGATGCCGAGGACCTCCTCGCCGGCGAATTCACCCCGGCAGACGACGCCGGTGCTTTTAGTCGCCGCCGCATCGCTTCCGGCCTCCGGTTCGGTAAGGGCGAAACATGGGATCTCCTCGCCGCTGGCCAGGCCGGGCAGGTAGCGGCGTTTTTGCTCTTCCGTTCCGTAATGCAGCAGCAATTCCCCCGGCCCCAGCGAGTTAGGCACCATGACCGTGACGGCGACGGTGATGCTACGGCTGGAAATCTTGGTAATGATGGCGGAGTGCGCAATGGCCGAAAAGCCGAGTCCGCCATATTCCTTAGGGATGATCATGCCGAAGAAACGCCGCCGCTTGAGGAATTCCCAGACTTCCAAAGGCAGGTCGCGAAGCTGGGCGATCTGCCAATCGTCGATCAGGGCGCAGAGTTCCTCCGTCGGGCCTTCCAGAAAGGTGCGCTCCGCCTCTGTCAGCGGCGGCACCTGGAAGTCAAGCAGCTTTTGCCAATCGGGCCGTCCTGAAAACAAATCGCCGTCCCACCAGACGGTGCCGGCCTCGAGCGCGATGCGTTCGGTATCGCTCATTTTAGGAAGGACTTTCGCGGCCAAGCGCATCACCGGTGCGCTGACCAGACGACGGCGAAGTAAGGTAATGCCGAAAACACCGGCGGCGGCAAGCGCCAACCCGCTCAGGGCCAGGAACAGCCCTTGTTGCTCAATGCCATGGCCTGCCCAGGCGGCCAGCAGGGTGGCGGCGAGGCAAATCCATGCCCAATAGCCGCGTCCAGCGTAAATCAGACCGGTAAACAGAAGCAACCCAACCACGGGGAAGAACATGGACATCGCTACATTCATTCAATCAATAATCTGGCGGGAAAATTGTTCACAACGATAATAGGTGGGCCGTTGAGCCATGTGGTTGGAGAAATGGGGTATTGTCGGCTACTTCCAGTATTTTTGCATCCATTCACGGGCAAGTCCCCTTGCGGTTTCAAGTTGGGCGGAAGACATTTTTTCCTCAACTCTATCCAGGCTTTTTCTCGCCGCCTCATATCCCTGAAGAACAGCAATATTCCACCACATGTGGGCGCGGACATGGTCTCGGGGAACACCCTCGTGCCCTTTATCGTATATGGCGCCAAGATTGGACTGAGCATCGGCATATCCTTGTTCTGCGGCAAGTTTGTACCACTTGATGGCAACCTTGTGATCTTGGGCAACGCCCTGTCCTTTGGCATACATCGTACCCAGAAGGATCTGGGCTTGGGCGAATCCCTGTAGGGCAAGAGGCTCCCATACTTTCAACGCAGTCGCGTAGTCAGCCTTGTTATAAGAAAACCAACCCTTCAGATACATGTTATGGGCAGCTAAATCCGTTTTGGTTACCGCCGCCGCCACGGGGTTCGCAACCAACAAAGAGAAGAGGAGAACAAGTAGAACGAGTAGTCGTTTCATTACTCGTGTTTTTCCATCCAATCCCGGGCAAGTCTCCGTGCGCTTTCAAGTTGAGACGG
>DASCPW010000116.1:0-15271 GCA_036012725.1 Rhodospirillales bacterium | reverse complement strand
CATCTTGACGAGTTTTCGGCGCGGTGTCCGATCTGGGAAAAGTACAAAGTCGAAAATATCGACAAAAAACGCCGTGTCATAACCGATGACTTGAAGCAGCTTTCCGGCCGTTATGGCGAGGTTGTCGTTATCGCCTCTTCCAACGGTTTTTATGACTTCGTCCACGCTTATGACGGGCTTAGGAAAGCGGGCATTGCCGGCAACCTGAAACTGCTATGGGTGGCCTGCGCCCCCGATAGCTTCCTGGAATCGGCATGGGAAACGGTGTTCTTCCCGCTTAACGGTTTCGTTCACAACTCCTATCGCTGGTTCGCCTACCCCAATCACCAACTTCTGCGTTTTCTTAACCCCGAGACAACCACCAAGTTCAAATGGCGTTACCAACACCAGGGCAAAACCATCTACAAGGCCGACCTGGAAAACCGCTTCGTCTGCTTCAACCTCTACTGGGACTATGTGTCCATAGATTGCTTCAACGCCATGCTCAGGCATGCGTTGCGGGACTTTTCCGGGATCATGGATATCGAGACCCATGTGCTGGTTGCAAGTAACGACGGCTTCTGGCAGGGGCGTGGCGAGGACCAGGTCAAGGCGATTGTCGGCAAATACGTCAAGGTCGGCAGCCTGCTGTTCAAGGACGCCTCCCACCTGTGGGTGGCGTCCCCCGAGAACATCTGCGAGTTGTTGGATTGCCTGTCCGAATAGCCATGGGGTCAAGTTTTGAATGTTGAATTTACAGCCACCGCCTTCTTTAGAGCTTTCACCATAGCATTCCCTCCGGCCTGAGCGGGTTGCCCTGGCGCACGAAGACCGTGTCGAAGTGGAACAGGATGCCGCCTAGGCCACGGGTTAGGTCGGCGATGTCGTAGGGAAGAAACCTAACCTTATCCAGGCTGATCAGAACCTCGGTCAGCTGCGGCGCGCCCTTGTTGTGGCCCGGGATGGCGCATTTCAGGATCGGCACCTCGATCGCCTCGATGAGCGCCCCGACGCCGGCCAGCACATCGAGCTCGGCGTCCTGGATGTCGATCTTCATCAGCGCTGGGGCGGCGAGCGCCGTAACCAGCTTATCAAGGCGGGTCATGGGAAGCTCGATGGCCTGGCGCGGGAAGGTGGTCTGCTCTTCGTATACCGAAAACCCGGTTTCCATGGCGTAAAAAGGCCCCCGCTGGCGCTGCTCGGCGCCAAGCAGCGCCATCAGGACCTCCGCCTGGCCGATGGGGAAGGTCTCGGCCACCCGCCGCAGCTCTTCCTCCTTGCCGGGGAGCGCATCGACCATGACGAAGCGGGCAGCGGGAAAAAGCGCTTTTGCCGAGTGCGTCCACTGGCCGTCGTAGGCCCTGATATCAACCACGGTTGCCGATCGGAAGCCCCGTTCCGCCAGCCGCCCCAGGGAGCCGCTCGGCATGTTGACGGCAAGCAGCTCCTGGATGGCGGTGATGGTCTTGTGGAAATAGGCGGCGCCTTGATCGGCATGGCCGAGAGCGGCCATGACCCGGCCCATCAGGTGCAAGGCGTCCGGGTAGCTCTGTCCGAGGTCTCATCAACGCCACGAAGCGCGTTGATGGCCTCCAACTGGCGCCCGGCCTCGAACAGGGCCTTGCCCTCGACAAGCGCTCGGGCGGAACAGTGATGCTTGTTCATCCCCGCACTATGCACTAAGCCGGCCCGGCCTGTCGCCTCTTGGCCATGGGCCGGAAATTAGTATGCTGTCACCGAATTTCCCCAGAAAAACATGAAAATCGCTGCCAGTCCGATGGCGACGCCGTAGGGAATGTCTTGCTCCTTGACTAGATGTTGGCTGAGCCAGGGCACCCCGGCGAGAAACGGTAGTTTGTCGGTGAGCCGCCTCAGGAAAAGGACAATCAGCGTCAAGGCGCCGCCGAGCAAGGCGACAAAGAGCAGATAAGGCGCAATCTCCGCCCAGCCAACCCAAACGCCCGCCGCCGCCAGCAATTTAACGTCGCCGCCGCCAAGGAGGCCAAGGGTGAACAAAATCGCCCCGCCGGCGAAAAGGGCCAAGCCGGTTCCGTAATGGACGCCGAGGGTGAGAGAATCTATTCCTCCCAGCAGGGCGGCGGGAAGAAAGGCGACGGCGACTGCGGCCGACAGCCAATTGGGGATTTGATAATAGCGAAAATCACTGACAGCCGCGTATGCCATAAACAACGGAAACGATACCGCGGCTACGCCTTGGATGATGGTCAGCGCGGTTTGCGGGATTTCCACTGGCTACAGCATTTCTAGCATAATTAGCGCTTGCCCGCTCCCACGCCTGGCATCTCCATGCACGGGCTTTACAGGTCCGCCGTGAAGACACCATCAGGCCGTTGACAGCAGCTTTCGCGGCCGAATGCCATCAAGATGGGCCGGAAATCTCGACGTAATGCAAGTGGCCGTTCCCGATTACGGAATGGCCGATCGCCGAATTCGACCCCAACACCCCCCCTAAAGATTGAAATGGGCTAGATGTTATTATCGAGTTAGTTGAATATATTACCAAAGTCTTGGCCGACCAATGTAACGACGGCGAAAATAATCACGGCGATTAGGGCAGCGATCAGCCCATATTCAATCGCCGTGGCGCCATCTTCATTTTTCGAAAACGTTTTCATAAACCAGGTAATTTTTTTTGGCATTGATTGGAACTCCTATCTGCTGTCTGTCGGAATGCGCATGTCTCTCCAAGAACCGACTACCGAACACCAAATACAACTAACCCTTATAAAGTCATCCCATCAAGTGTGGCGAATACCCATCTAGCGTGACAAAGCCAAACCGGGAAGTTAATGGCAGGACCAAAATTGCCTTCCATCGATATCCTTCCTCGGATCAATGCCGGGGCAAGGCCCGGCGGTGGTTGGAACCAAGGCAATCACTGGACTTTGACAGTGACGGCAAAGGAGATAAAGTTGATGCCAGACTATTGGCCGAAGCCTTAATAAAAAGTGAAAGCGGATAGGCTTGCGTTAATCAAAAATAAGCTGAAAACGGTCTTCCCTGCCAGCGAATCGGTCATTCGGATAGGCTCTTATCGATGCTCTCGGTTCGATTGCGTTGATCCGTGATGGTGCGGTTTTTCAGCACCCCCGAGGCGATGATGATTTCGGATACAAACTCCTCTTGCCGGTAGGCCATCAGGTGGAGACCGGAAATCCCGGGGACTTCCCTGATCTCCTGGATCAATTCAACACAAAGATCGCGGCCTTCCCGTTTTTGGTTTTTGGCCCCTTCAAGGCGCGCAATCACCGGGTCGGGGATGTATACGCCGGGAACGTTGGCGCGTATCCATTTTCCGGCCTTGGCCGACACCAATGGGCCGACACCGACGAGAATAAAACATTTCTCGTCAAGGCCCATGTCGCAGACCTGTTGCATATAACGGCGCAACAGCGGCATGTCGAAGCAGTACTGGGTCTGAATAAATTGGGCGCCAGCGGTGATTTTTTTGGCCAGGCGGCGGGGCCGCCAGTCAAGGGGCGGAACAAAGGGGTTGGCGGCGGCGCCGAGAAAAACCTTGGGCGGCATGGTAATCTTGCGTCCGGACAGAAACTTGCCTTCGTCGCGCATGCCCCGAATGGTCGCCAGCAGGGACGTGGAATCCAGGTCGAAGACCGCTTTCGCGCCGGGCTGATCGCCGGCATTAACGCCATCACCCGTCAAGCAGAGTATACTAGTTACCCCCATGGCCGCCGCCCCGAGGACGTCGCCCTGGATGGCTATGCGGTTACGGTCCCGGCACGATATCTGTAGGACAGGCGAATAGCCGGCATGGGTCAGCAGGGCACAAATGCCGATGCTCGACATATGGGTATTGGCGCCCGAGGCGTCGGTGGCGTTGATGGCGTCGCAAACTTCCGAAAGGACCAGGGCGCGTTCGTAGACATCTTGCGGGTCGGCTGAATCCGGTGGATTGAGTTCGGAGGTAACGGCGAATTTGCCGGCCCTGAGAACCCGTTCCAGACGGCCGCCCGAGGAATGCCCCGGCGGCACCTTGTGGGCGGCCAGCAAGTCAATCGGCGCCAGGCTCATTTCGCCGCCTCGCTTGCCTTGACGGCGATGGTTGCGTGCCGCTTCTCGCGGACCAGCCGCAGCCACGACGAAGTGCTCTTGATGTCTTGGTCGAGGACGATTTGGACGGTATCGATGCCATTACCGGAGTGCATCTTTTCGCTGCCTTCCCAGGCCTCGACCCAGACGCAGCGCATTTCCTCCTTGATTTCGCAATTGCCGTTCGGACGGACGCCACCACAAGGTCCGTTACGCATAACTTTGGGACAGTTCATGGGGCAGGCCATGCCGGTGGCGGAGAGCAGGCAACGGCCACACATCTGGCAGTCGAACAAAAGGCCCTTGATCACGGTTTCCAGGGCGGCGACCGGCTTTTCGACGCGCTCATAGCCGATCGCCCGCCACATGGGCTCAAGGGCCTGGAAAAAAGGATCAAAGAGATTGTAGAGAATCTCATAGACCCTGGCATGGCGTACCGCGAACAAGCGCAACGAATACATGAGACTCTCCCCGGTACAAATTCGGTGACAGCATACTAATTTCCGTCTTTCCGCCTTGCCGTTGGAAATTAGTATGCTGTCACCGAATTTCTTGAAGCTCCCGCAAATCGGACTCGATCTTTTCTCGGCCGAGATAGCGGGTGATGAACACCAGGCGGGAGCAATGGTCGTCCCCCGGCCAAGCGGGCAGGGTGACGGGCGGATAATAGATGTGCTGAACGCAGTGAAGGGCCAAGGGCGCCTCCTTGCCTTCCACATTCAAAATCCCCTTGATCCGCAGAAGCTTCTCGCCTTCGGCTTGCAGCAGCTTGCCCAGCCAGGGACGAAACCGGTTCCACTGGAGGGGTGTTTCGAGAGTCAAACAAAATGACGAGATATGATCGTCATGGCGGTTGACGTTAGGGTCAAGGCCGTGGTCATGGTCATGGTCATGGCCGTCCGTCGGGTAGGCATCTTCGTTGAGCCAATCGTGCACTTGCGGGGTTTTCGTCCGGGCGTCGAATAGGCCGGCGTTCAACAAGGCATCGGGGGAAATGTCTCCATGTTCGGCAGCCAGGATGGGCGCCGCTGGGTTGAGGCCGCGCAACCTGGCCCGCAAGGCGACGATGGCTTCGCCCTGAGCGATATCCGATTTGGTCAGTACGATGCGGTCGGCTAGCGCCGCTTGTTTCACCGCCTCCATATGGTCGTCCAACTGCCCCGATCCATGGACGGCGTCAACGGTGGTGACGATGCCATCCAACCGGTAACAGTCCTTGAAAAGGGGGTCGCGGACGAGGGTTCCGATGATCGGCGCCGGATCGGCGAGGCCGGTGGTTTCGATGACGACGCGGGTGAAATCGGGAATTTCCCCGGCCAGGCGGCGGATAAAGAGTTCGCGCAGGGAATTCACCAGTTCCCCTTGCACGGTGCAACAGATGCAGCCCGAGCTCAGCAGGACCACGTCCTCGCTGATCTCGCGGACCAGCAAGTGATCCAGGCCGACCTCGCCGAATTCGTTGACCAGGACGGCGGTTTCCCCCATCTCCGGATTGGCGAGCAGACTGTTCAGCAAGGTTGTTTTGCCGCTGCCGAGAAAGCCGGTGATAAGGGTAACGGGCGTTGATGTGGCGGCTTCGCTCATGAGGTCCCAATCCCTTGTCGATCGATTTGGTGCCAAGCCCCGCTGACGGCTTGTTTGGCGGCCGGGCCAAGCCGACAAAGACAAGACAGCGCGCCTCTCGCGCGGAATGGTTCCATGGCCAAGTAAATATGGGATGACGGGTGGGGGGAGTTCAAGGCCGAAGCCGTCCATCTCCAGCTGTTATTTTCGAAAATGCTCTCAATCCTCGGCGGCAATGCCCCTTCTGCGGTCGGCGGCAAGCGCGCGCCGTTCCTTTTTATCGAAGGCGGTCATGGTATCCTTGGCCGGACCCTCGCCGGCTTCCCTGCTCTCGGTATCCTCGATGACCTTCGCCTCGACCAGCGATTTTGTCACCCTTTCCATATTTCCGAAGGTTCGCAAAAAAACCCTGTGGCGTCATCACCAGCCGATGCTGTGTTTCCATGTGGGTCTTGCCGTCGGACGTTTTATTGGTCAGCGACAAAGCACCGAAATCAATGCGGAGCATTCCGCCCGCGAACCCCACGCTCATGGCGCCGTCGGTGTAGATATCCGAGGTCATGGATGGTTTCCTTTTCTGCCGGTCAAATTCTAAGGGGGAGGGAGGATAGAGCATTATCCATTCACCTGGAATGGGAATGTCCCCCCGGGTGTTTGAAAAATCAAGGCGGCACCGCGTAAATCCTTGCTTACGGAGGCTGAACTATTCCGGTGGCGGTGGGATTAGGGTACTGTCGTCCAGGAATTTGAAGGTTGTCCGGCAAGGTTTTCACCGGACCGCTTGGTTGGGAGGTGAATGTGAATCGTTGCCGGCAAGTTGCCATATTGGCTGTCATTTCGCTGCTGTTGGTCTCCGCCGCCACGTTTGCGCAGCAGTATGGTTACAAGACCTGGACCGATTCCAACGGAACCATCCACGAAACCTGGACCAATCGGCACGGCAACGAACATTCGACCGTTACCGACTCTCCGGTGATCATCGACGTTCCCGTTCCGCCGCCGCCATCGACATCAAGCGGCAAATTCACGACTCCGGTCTCTGCATCCTGGTAACGCTTCGCCTTGAAGACACTCTATCCGAAGGTGGCCAGGCGCCTCGCCGATGGCGGCGGCCTCGAGACGATCGTCGTCTGCTCGATGACCGGCATCCTGCCATTCTCGGAGAACACCCTGTTCGCCGTTCTCAAACGCCGCGAAATCGCCGCCGTTCCGGATGACGAGCAGCACGTCCCCTATGACCGCCTGATCGACAATGACGGCATTTTCGAGGCCTCCGAAATTGATCCCCCGCGCGATGTCGCCGTATTGCAGTATACCGGCGGCACGACCGGCCTGCCGAAAGCCGCCAGATTGACCCATGCCAACCTTTACGCCAATGCTCCACAGGTCGAAATGTGGGCGCAAGGCGCCAAACCGGGCGGCGAGAAAATCCTCGGCGTACTGCCCTTGTTTCATGCTTTCGGCATGACGGCGGTAATGAATGTCGGTCTTCGTCTTGGCGCCGAGTTGATCTTGCTGCCGCGCTTCAAGACCGCCGAGGTCCTGACGGCCATCGACCGCGAGCGCCCGACTATCTTCATCGGCGTGCCGACCATGTATTCGGCGCTTAACGCTGCCCATGGCCTTGGCGAGCAAGACCTTTCCAGTCTTGTTTATTGCATCTCCGACGGCGCGCCGCTGCCCGCCAAGGTACGCCTCGTCTTTGAGGAGATGACGGGGTGCGCCATGGTCGAGGGATATGGTCTTAGCGAAACGGCGCCGGTATGCACCGTCAACCCGTTCACGGGCACCAATAAGGCGGCGAAATTGCGGGCTTTTCTCAAGGATAAATTGGCACCCTTCGAAATTTCCCGGCGCGTCGAGTTCCGGGATATGCTACCCAAAACCCTGATCGGCAAAATCTCCAAGAAGGAGCTGATCGGCGGGGAACCGGCGGAACCGCCGGGCGGCCCGGACGAAGCCACCGAGACGGAGCCATGAGGAGCTCTAGGACATGACCAACAAGACTAATGCCGTCATCGCCGGTTACGCCCGTTCGCCTTTTACGTTTGCTCTCAAGGGCGGGCTGGCCAAGGTGCGCCCCGACGACATGGCCCAGCAAGTGGTCAAGGCGCTGATCGAAAGGACCGGTGTCGATGGGTCCCATGTGGAAGACCTGATCTTGGGCTGCGCTTTCCCCGAGGGCGAGCAGGGGCTCAACGCGGCCCGTTTGATCGGTTTTCTCGCCGAGTTGCCGAAATCGACTGCCGCGGTCACCGTCAATCGGTTTTGCGGCTCGTCCATGCAGGCCATCCACATGGCTGCCGGCGCCATCGCCTTGGGCGCTGGCGAGGTATTCATATGCGCTGGCGTCGAGTCGATGACCCGGGTGCCAATCATGGGTTTCAACCCGCTGCCCCATCCGGGCCTCTATGAAAGCTATCCCCAGGCCTATATGCCGATGGGCGAGACCGCCGAGAACATCGCCGTCAAATACGGCATTTCCCGCGCCCGCCAGGAGGCCTTCGCGCTGGCCAGCCACGTCAAGGCCGCCGCCGCCAGCAAGCTAGGCAATTTCAAAGCCGAGATCGTCTCTATAAAACAGGGCAAAACGATGGTCGATGCCGACGGCTGCATCCGCCCCGGCACCTCGCTCGTGGCCCTGGCCGATCTTAAGCCCGCCTTCGACGAAAGCGGCACGGTCACCGCCGGCACGTCTTCGCCGTTGACCGACGGGGCGGCGGCGGTGCTGGTGGTAAGCGAGGATTACGCGAAGCGCGGCGGCCTCGATCCCCTGGCCCGCGTAAAGTCCGTCGCGGTCGCCGGCTGCCTGCCTGAAATCATGGGGATCGGTCCCGTTGCCGCGACCAAGAAGGCCCTGGAGCGGGCCGGTCTCGATATCGCCCAGCTTGACCTGATCGAGCTCAACGAAGCCTTTGCCTCGCAGGCCCTTGCCTACATCGAGGAACTGCAACTGGATGGCGAGAAGATCAACCTTGACGGCGGTGCCATCGCCCTTGGCCATCCGTTGGGCGCCACCGGCGCCCGCATTACCGGCAAGGCGGCTGCGCTGTTGCAACGCCAAGGCGGCAAATACGCCCTGGCCAGCATGTGCATCGGCGGCGGCCAGGGCATCGCCACCATCCTTGAGGCCATGTAGAGGTCTTCTGGATATGTCCGAGATCGCCAAGGCCGCCGTCATCGACGCCGGCGTCATGGGTGCCGGCATCGCCGCCCAAATCGCTAACGCCGGCGTCCCGGTGGTGCTCCTCGATATCGCCGCCCCGGATGGGGATAACCGCAACGCCATCGCCGAGGGCGCCTTGGCTAAGCTACTCACCGACGATCCGGCGCCTTTCATGGACAAGGCGAATGCCGAGCTGATTACCGCCGGCAATATCGAGGACCACCTGGATTTGCTGGCCCCGTGCGACTGGATCATCGAGGCCGTGGCCGAAAAGCCAGACATCAAGCGAGCCCTTTACGCCAAGATCGAGACGGTCCGCAAGCCGGGCTCCATCGTTTTTTCCAACACCTCCACTCTGGCCTTGAGCGTCTTAACCGAAGCCATGGCGGAAAGCTTGCTCGGCGATTTCCTGATTGCTCATTTTTTCAACCCGCCGCGCTACATGCGGCTGCTTGAATTGATCACCGGTCCCGGGACGCGGGCCGAGGCCGTTGACGCCGTTCACGTTTTCGCCGACACCCGCCTGGGCAAGGGCGTCGTCATGGCTAAGGACAGGCCTGGCTTCATCGCCAATCGCATCGGCATTTTCTGGCTGCAATGCGCCGTCACCGAGGCCATGGATTGCGGTTTGAGCGTCGAGGAGGCCGATGCGGTGCTGGGCCGGCCCTTGGGCATTCCCAAGACCGGCGTCTTCGGGCTTTTGGACTTGGTCGGTCTCGATCTGATGCCCCATATCCTGGTCGGCATGGCCGATGCCTTGCCGGCCGGCGACGCCTTTCACGGCATCTCCCGCGAGCCTGAATTGATCGCCGGAATGATCGCCAAGGGTTATACCGGGCGCAAGGGCAAGGGCGGTTTTTATCGGCTCAATACCGATGGCGGCAAAAGGGTCAAGAAAGCCATCGATCTGGCTACCGGCGCATACGCCACCGCTGCCAAGCCGCGTCTTGATTGCCTAGCGGCGGCCAGGAAAGGTGGCCTCCGAGCCTTGGTCGGGCATTCCGACAAGGCGGCGCGCTTCGCCTGGAAGGTGCTTTCCCGGACCTTGAGCTACGCCGCCGATCAGGCGGCCGAGATCGCCGACGATATCACCGCCGTCGATACGGCGATGCGGCTTGGATACAACTGGTCGTTCGGGCCTTTCGAGTTGATCGACAAACTTGGCCCCGCCTGGTTGGCGGAAAAACTGCAAGAAGACGGCCTCGCCGTTCCCGAACTTTTGAAGGCGGCGGGCGACGGGACCTTCTACCGGAAGGACGCCGGGCGGTTGCAATTTCTCGGCCCCGAGGGCGAATATCACGACGCCCCGCGCGCCGAGGGTGTACTGCTGCTCTCGGATGTGAAACTGGCCACCAAACCGCTGGCTAGGAACCGTTCAGCCAGCCTCTGGGACATCGGAGATGGTGTCGTCTGTCTAGAGTTCCATTCGAAGATGAATTCCATCAATCCCCTGACCTTGGCGATGATTGGCAAGGCTGTGCGCATGGTCGGCGGCGGCTACAAGGCCTTGGTGATCTATAATGAAGGTACGAATTTCTCGGTCGGCGCCAATATCGGGCTATTGTCGATCGCCGCCAAATGGCATGCCTGGTTTTTCATCCGCTGGCTGCTCGGGCGCGGGCAAAGTACCCTGAAAGCCATGAAATACGCTCCCTTCCCGGTGGTCGGGGCGCCGGCCGGCATGGCCTTAGGGGGGGGCTGCGAGATTCTTCTCCATTGCGACGCCGTCCAGGCCCATTCCGAGACCTATGCCGGTCTTGTCGAGACCGCCGTCGGCATCGTTCCGTCCTGGGGGGGCTGCAAGGAGATGCTGTTGCGCTGGATCGCCGACCGGCACCGGGCAGGCGGGCCCATGCCGCCGGTAATCAAGGTTTTCGAGACCATCGGCACGGCAACGGTGTCAAAATCGGCGGCCGGGGCGGAAGACCTGCTTTACTTGCGTCCAGGTGACGCCATCACCATGAACCGGGACCGCCTGTTGGCTGACGCCAAGACCAAGGCCCTGGAACTGGCCGGTGACTACCGGCCGCCCGCCGAGCCGGATATTTTCCTGCCCGGAGCCACCGCCAAGGCAGCCATGAGCATGGCCGTCGATATTTTAGCCAAGGCCGGCAAGGCAACGGCTCATGACCGAGTGGTAACAAAGGCTCTGGCCGGGGTGCTGAGCGGCGGCGACACCGATATCACCGATTCCCTGGGCGAGGACGACCTGCTGGCCCTGGAACGCGGCGCCTTCATGGATTTGACGCGCCACCCCGACTCCCTCGCCAGGGTCGAACAGATGCTCAAAACCGGCAAGCCGCTGAGAAATTGAGGAAGGGAGATCCATCCGGACCTATAGCTTTCACGATCTGGTGGGCGAAAAATTCAGGGCGCTCCTACAGCAGGAGATACGCCGCATGATCAGGCCCCAGGATATCTATGATCTTTATTACCTGCTTAACGATCATCCCCTAAGGGATGATCCCACCATGAAGCGGCGGATTCTGGGGAGCTTGAAGGAAAAAGCGGCGACGCGGGACCTTGCGGTGGAGAAGGGATCCATGCGCAATCCAGAGATCATTCGTAGATCGAAATCTGATTATCGTCAACTTAAGTTACAGATTGAAGGCGAGTTGCCTCGCTTCGATGATATCTACGCGGCCATGAAAGTTTATTACGAGGGATTTCCTTGGGAAACCTAGGTGGATCGAATGACCAAATACCTCATTAAAGCGGCGCCGGCGAAAGAGATAGGCTTTAAAAGATATGCTGAAAGGAAATAGACGGCCGACCGAACCTGGACGCATTCTCAGGGAGTATTATCTGAACCTGAGAAGGTTGAGCATCAATAAATTTGCCGCCAACGCTGGGCTGACCAGAAAGCATGTCAGCAATATCGTCAATGGCCGTGCCGGCATTACCCCCGAGACCGCCGTCCGCTTTGCCTGTGTTCTGGAAACCACGCCTCGGTATTGGCTAAACCTTCAAAACGCCGTCAATCTATACGATGCGTGAAAGAATTTGGCTAAATGGCATCCCGGGGAAATTCATCCGGCCGTTATTGCTACGGGCTAGACACTTCGTTCCCAAGCTGGAAGCGGATACCTGATCCCATGGTGTTTGTTGCCTGAGTGTCTTTTCCGCCTAATGGCGGATGATGCGGATGGCCGGGATATTATTCGTTATCTTTATCAGACCAAGCGATTTCATCGCCCTTTCTCGTCCTTTCCTTATAATGCCTCACCATATTGCCAAGGCATATGAACGCAAAAGCTGCAAAAAATGCGGCAAGGGCAAGAGAAATGGGGTCCGCGGGGACATCAACACCATGTATAGATTCCATTTTAGTGCTACCCTCGGTAATAATAGCACTAATAATGATGATGCCAACAACAGTGGATACTGCAGCTATGAAAAATGAAATTATGTGCATCGCACCTCTCCTTGGCTAATCAGGTCGTTATGCTTGATGTATATTAGTTGTGGGGTCAATGATTTATATTTGTGGCGATACAATAGACCCCACCCTCTTGACCCCAGCCTCTGAATTGAAGCGCTATGGAAATGCCGAACCAGAAAATGGCGCCGGAAAGCCAAGAAGAAATTAACATTAACGAACTCTGGAAAGAATACGAGAAAATCGCCATGTACTTCAACGATCTTCTGATCAAGTTGCGTGGTCAATCGCTGGCTATGGTGGCATAGCCTTTGATCCGCCGGTGATACCGACAATAAAGAAAAAGGCGGAGTTGTTCCTGTCCCATGATCGTCGTTTAATGGACAAGTTCATCGGGCTTTGAACCTGCCCCCCGCGAAGTCGTCCAACGCCTACGCGAAAACTTGGCCTGGTTTGTCGGCAAGTAACGAATTGTCTTGACTTGCCAGCAGCTTCGGCGCATTAGGGGGCCAGCGACACTCCCTTCAAAGTCGAATTTTGATCGCTCGCCGGCCCGGCAATCTGTTAGAGACAAGGGTCGGCCACCTTCCTTTTCCGATACGTGTGGGCGTTTCGTTGGACAGGCCTCCGCCGCGAGGCAGGGCTGCGTCGATGATGCTTGCATCCCGCTTGCATGCTCTCGTGTCCCGCTTTCGGGGCGCCGAGGGTTCTTTAACTATTTATTCGAGAAAGAAAAATAACATATGACTGATTTTGCGGGCCACCAGTTGGCCCAACCCATCCTTCGCGCCATTGTCGACGAAGGCTACACCACCCCCACTCCCATCCAGGGCAAGTCCATTCCGCCGCTGCTTCAAGGCCGCGACCTCTTGGGCGTCGCCCAGACCGGCACCGGCAAGACGGCGGCTTTCGCCCTGCCGCTGCTGCACCGCCTGGCGGAGAACGCCGCCAAGCCACAACGCCGCCGGCCGTGCGCCCTGATCTTGGCGCCGACCCGCGAACTGGCCGGCCAGATCGGCGACAGCCTGAAGAGCTATGGCCGCCATTTGGGGCTGCGTCACGGCGTCGTCTTCGGCGGTATCCCCATCCGTCCGCAAATTAAGGCCTTGGCCCATGGCGTCCATGTGCTGGTCGCCACCCCGGGCCGGCTCATCGACTTGATGAACCAGGGTCACTTGCGTCTTGACGCGGTCGAGGTCTTCATTCTCGACGAGGCCGACCGCATGCTCGACATGGGTTTCATCCGCGACGTCAAAAAGATTTCCGCCGCCCTGCCCAGGCGCCGGCAGACGGCGCTGTTCTCGGCGACCATGCCGAAATCGGTCCAGGGTCTGGCCGATGGCCTGCTGCGTGATCCGGTAAGGGTCGAGGCGGCGCGCTCGGCAAGCACCGCCGAGAAGGTCGACCAAAGGGTTCTTTTCGTGGCTAAGGACAAGAAGCGCGCCTTGCTCGGCGAATTGCTCAAGGACGAGGGTATCGAGCGGGTGCTTATCTTCACCCGCACCAAACACGGCGCCAACCGCGTCGCCCGTCACCTGCACCAAAGCGGCGTCAAATCGGACGCCATCCACGGCAACAAGGCCCAGAACGCCCGCCAGCGGGCGCTCATGGGCTTCCGAAGCGGGCGCATCCGGGCGCTGGTGGCGACCGACATCGCGGCCCGCGGCATCGATGTGGAGGGGGTCACCCACGTCATCAACTTCGAGTTGCCCAACGATCCCGAAAGCTACGTGCACCGCATCGGCCGCACGGCCCGCGCCGGGGCGGCCGGCATCGCCATTTCGTTCTGCGACCAGGGCGAGCGCGCCACGCTGCGTGATATCGAGAAGACCATCCGCCGGAACGTGCCGGTGATCGACGACCATCCCTACCACCTGGCCGAGATCGCCGGCGATCCCGGTCCGGGCCAGCGCCGCCCCCGGCGGCGCGGGTACCAAGGCCCGCGCCGCCGCCGCAACCCGCAAAGCAACAGGCGCCGGACCGGCAAGGCGGCGTAACTCCCGAGGCCCCTCAAGGCCAATCACGGGGCGTCGAATAAGGGGAAGCCAAAGTGGGCGGCGAACGAAAATTCAACATTCAAGGCTTGCGGAATAAACTTGCTATTTTTCCTTATCTTCCGTCGATGCCTGCTCCGGATTAAGCAAGAATTTACTGGCGGGAACATCCAGATATTTTTCTAATTTGTCTTCAGTAATATTTGTTAATTCCTTAACCCTGTAGCCATTTAAAAGTAAATCCTTGATGCTTAGTTTATTATATATAAATAAGAATATAATATTTGAAGAACCAAATGATAATACCGTCGCAACCATCATAACCACAAAACCTTTCCAGTCTCTTCTAAATATGGTTGGACATATTCCAAAAAATAGTACGGTCCATGAGAGACCAACCGGGGCTTGTTTTATTTGACCGGTCCTCTTGTGTTCCATCAAAATTTTTGCATAAGCCATTTTTTTTACCTATCTTCTTTAAATTAGGCTCGGGGCCAATCAATTTTCATCTCGACCAATGGCTCCCCAGCCCAGCATCCTAATTCATAAACCCATGAATCCGCGAAGTGAAGCGTTGCCGCCAACCGAGGAGGGGGCAAACGGGCACCATGACGGAAGCGGTTGACCCATGGCCGGAATTTAGCAACAATCCCAAACGCTCCTGCAACCCATTCTCAACATCAATGGGGCGTCGAATAAGGGGAAGGTAAAGATGAACCTCGCGAACGAAACCGGCATCGAAGAAGACCAGGGCGTCACCCTGGCGGAGTTGGAACCCGGCGAAACCGGGGTCATTAACCGGGTTTGCTCCAGTCCCTCGCTGAAGTGCCGCCGAGGCTTTCAGGCACAAGATGATCGAAGCCGACGACATAAGCCTCGAGGAAGACAGGGTCCCGGCTGCCGAGATCGTTTCCGAATGTCTCGGCAATGCCGCCGAGTGGGCGGCTAACCTGGGCGTTCAACTTGTCGACAGCGTCTCCGGGCAAGATACCTAACTGGCCGTTCTCGCCGATGCCGCGCATCTGGAAAACTCAATGGTGTCCCTGCTGTCAACGGCGATCAAGAACTGCCGGGAGAACGGGCAAGTCAGTGTCGATTGCGTGGCCACGGAACAAGGCA
>DASCPW010000115.1:0-9332 GCA_036012725.1 Rhodospirillales bacterium | reverse complement strand
TAAACTTATCCCATATTTACCGCCGCTTTGACTAACCGGGGATCAGGTCGCCCAGACACCGGCACATCCTGGTCTTCGTCAATACTTTTCCATATGCAGGTTTCCCAGATCCCTGGCTTTATCGGCTTTGAATCCCTTGTTGGTGTGGATTTCCGTGGCGTCCTCAATCATGCCAGGGTTACCGTAGAGGAACACGTGGGTGCTCTCGGGGTCTATTCCAAATCCACAGGCCTTCACCAATTCAGGATTTTCAAGCCAAGCCGGAATCCGCCCCGCCATACCTTTCCAGTCAAGGCTTTCCTTGGGGCGTGAAATCACCGGGACGTAAGTGAAGCCATCATTGCAGCCGACCAGTTCCTCCAACTCGTTGCGGTAGCCGAGATCCCACGAATAGCTGGCCCCGTGCAGCACGGCGATGCGTTGCGCCGGGCTGTCAGGAACATGCGAGCGCAGCATGCTGATATAAGGAGCGATGCCGGTTCCCGTGGCCACCATCAACAGGTTCTGATTCTTGGCGACCTCGCCGATGGTGAACAATCCCTTGGCCCTGGGCACCATGAAGTTTCGGTCGCCACAAGAGGTTGCGAACAAGCGCGGCGTCAATGCGCCGTCCGAGACCAGGGCAATATAGAACTCCACGTACTCCCAGGTGACGCTGCCAGAAGAAATGGAATAAGCGCGTTTGATGATTTTGCCGGACTCTTCGTCCAGCAGGCCAAACGCCGTGTACTGACCCGGCAAGAAGAAAAAATCCAGATCGTCCGGTTTTACCTGGGGGATGGTCAGCCGCGGCTGAATGTCGACGCGTGCCATGACGGTGGCGTTGTACTGGGGAACTGTGTTCATGGCTGGCGTATTTACAGCTCTTCCAGGCTCTTGGAAAAGGACTCTTGCGGCGCCGTCAGGATTAGCGGAGCGGGGCGGACCCTAGAGAACAGCAGGTGGCTTGTCAGAAAGAGCTCGACGGCCCATAGTTAAGGGTATGCTAGACAACAAACACGGAAACGAACGCAAACATAGCCACATACTGGCGCCCGAGGACGCCCAGCAGCTGGACGAACGGTTTTGCGATTGGCCGGGTTGTCATCAGCAAGGCCTGCACCGGGCGCCCCTCTCGCGCGATGACCTGGAGACTTACTTTTGGTTCTGCCTCGATCATATCCGCATGTACAATAAGGCCTGGAACTACTACCAAGGCATGAGTGAAGAAGAAGTCGAGGCCGATCTCCGCGAGGACACTGTGTGGCACCGGCCGACTTGGCCCCTGGGCGAAGCCGGACGCGTATTTACTTTTTCCGGCGGCGATATGTTCGCTCGCTTCGGCATTTTCAGCGATCCCGGCAATGGCCGTCCCGCAAGCCACCCCAAGCAGCTGGAAACTCCCGAGATTCAGGCATTGGTGGTCCTCGACCTCAAGCCACCGGTGAGCGTCGCCACGGTCAAGACTCGCTACAAGGTCCTGGTCAAACGCTACCACCCGGACGCCACCGGCGGCGACAAGAAATCAGAAGAGAAATTCAAACTGATCAACAACGCCTACAGATTGATCATGGACAGCCTGGCCCCGTCACGGCCGGGGCTTTAACGATTGTAACGGATTCCCAAAAGATGACTTCGCTTTCCTCTTTCGAAGCAAGCCAGCCCGCCGGCTCTCCGGCGGCGCCGGACATTTCGGTCTCCGTTCGTCAAACCTTCGGTCTCGATAGCGACATGGACGTGCTGGCTTTCAGCGAGAGCGACGAGCATGTCCCCGATTTGGACGAGGCCTATCGGTTCGACCACGACACCACCTTGGCCATCCTCGCCGGTTTCGCCCATAACCGCCGGGTCATGATCCAGGGCTATCACGGCACCGGCAAGTCAACCCATATCGAGCAGGTGGCGGCCAGGCTCAACTGGCCTTGCATCCGCGTCAACCTAGACAGTCACATCAGCCGCATCGACTTGGTTGGCCGGGATGCCATTGT
Organism: Rhodospirillales bacterium; assembly: GCA_036012725.1. Lineage (GTDB taxonomy): Bacteria > Pseudomonadota > Alphaproteobacteria > Rhodospirillales > 2-02-FULL-58-16. The sequence continues at coordinate 7,365 of DASCPW010000115.1, read as the reverse complement.
TCTCAAGGACGGCAAACAAGTCACCGAGTTCCGCGAGGGCATGCTGCCCTGGGCCTTGCAGCATCCCGCCGCCTTGGTTTTCGACGAATACGACGCCGGCCGCCCGGACGTGATGTTCGTTATCCAGCGGGTCCTCGAGGTGGAAGGCAAGCTCACCCTTCTCGACCAAAACCGGATCATGCGCCCGCATCCCTATTTCCGCCTTTTCGCGACCACCAATACGGTGGGCCTTGGCGACACCACGGGGCTCTATCACGGCACCCAGCAAATCAACCAGGGCCAGATGGACCGCTGGAACATTGTCGCGACGCTCAATTACCTTCCCCACGGCGACGAAGTCGAAATCGTCCTGGCCAATGTTCCATCCTGCAACAACCCCAAAGGACGGCGCAAAATAGATGCCATGGTGGAACTCGCCAACCTTTCCCGCGAGGGCTTCATCAACGGCGATATCTCGACCGTCATGTCGCCGCGCACGGCCATCACCTGGGCCGAAAACGATGAAATCTTCGGCGATCTTGGCTTTGCCTTCCGGCTGACTTTTCTCAACAAATGCGACGAGTTGGAGCGCCCCGTCGTCGCCGAGTACTATCAGCGCTGTTTCGGGGAGGAACTGCCTGAATCCGCGGCCAAGCCATTGATATCATAGGCCGAAGGAATCGGCATGAACCAAGCCGAAAATACCGCCGAACTGGTCAAACGGGTCACCAAAGCAGCTTTTAAGGCTATTGCCGGGCGCGGCGACCTGACGGTCGCTTATGCTCCCGGCGCCGCCGACCGGAAGGCCGGCGCCGTCCACCTGCCAGCGCCTTCGGGGAAGGTTTCCCCGGCGGAATTCACAAGGCTGCGCGGCGCCGCCGACGCCCTCGCCCTGAGCTGCCGCTATCACGACGAGGCACCGCACCGGCGGCATATGCCATCGGGCCGGCAGGCCCGGCGCATCTACGACTCCATCGAACAAGTTCGCGTCGAAGCCCTGGGCGCGCGGCGCCTGGGCGGAGTGGCTCAAAACCTAGCGGCGCTCCATGACCACAACTGCCGGGCCAAGGGCTTCACCGAGGCCGACGACCGAGACGAAGCCTTGCTTGCCGAGGTCATCGGCCTGATGGTGCGCGAAAAGCTTAGCGAGGCACCACCGCCCGCCACCGCCACCTCCATGGTCGATGCCTGGCGGCCGCGTCTTGACAAAGTGATTGCCAAACGGATGCGGCTTTTGTGTCGCCAACTGGACGATCAGGAAGCCTTTGCCGCCACAACCGCCAAAATGATCCACGACCTTAAACTCAAGAGTGATGCCGGCCAGGGAGAGGAAACGGAAAAAAACGGCGGCGGCACGGACAGGAAACAGCCGCTGGAGTCTTCTGGTGATAGGCAGACCGACGGCACTGAACTGGCCTCCGAGAACAGCGAGGGTGATAGCGGCGGCGGCGAAGGGTGTTTTTCCACGTCCGCCCGTGATGGGCAATTCTCGGCCGGCATGGATCCGGCGGGACCGGGGCGGCGAGGCGCGCCTTGGCCGGAGAACATCGACCGGCAAATTCCTCCCTATCACGCCTTTAGCACCACCCATGACGAGATCGTCGGCGCCTCCTCCCTTTGCGATCCGGATGAACTCACCCGTCTGCGCGGCCAGTTGGACCAACAGCTCTTCCATCTTCAAAGGATTGTCACCAAGCTCGCCAACCGCCTGCAGCGCCGTCTTCTGGCCAAGCAGACGCGGTCCTGGGACTTCAACCTGGAAGATGGCCTTCTGGACGCCGCGAGGCTTAGCCGCGTCGTCGTCGATCCGGCCCATCCCTTGAGCTTCAAGCAAGAAAAGGAAACCGAATTCCGCGATACCGTGGTCGGTTTGCTCATCGACAATTCCGGCTCCATGCGCGGCCGGCCGATCACGGTCGCGGCGATGAGCGCCGACATCCTGGCGCGCACCTTGGAGCGTTGCGCGGTAAAGGTGGAAATCCTGGGCTTCACCACCGGCGCCTGGAAGGGGGGCAAATCCCGCGAGAAATGGGTGGCCGATGGCAAACCACTAAATCCCGGGCGTCTCAACGATCTGCGCCATATCGTCTACAAAAGCGCCGGTCAGCCTTGGCGGCGGGCGCGCAAAAGTTTGGGCCTGATGTTGCGCGAGGGGCTGCTCAAAGAGAATATCGATGGCGAAGCCTTGCTCTGGGCTCACGGCCGCCTGTTGGCGCGCCCCGAACAACGGCGCATCCTGATGGTCATTTCCGACGGCGCCCCGGTCGATGACGCCACCCTTTCCGCCAATTCCGGCAACTATCTTGAAGATCATCTTCGCGACGTCATTCAGTGGATCGAAAGCCGCAGTCCCGTCGAGCTCACCGCCATCGGCATCGGTCACGACGTGACCCGTTATTATAGCCGCGCGGTATCCATTACCGACGCCGAGGAACTCGGCGGCACCATGCTCATAAACCTGACCGAACTGTTCGACGAGGCGGCCGACAAGACCAGGCCGTGCCGGCGCAAGCGCCTTTAGGCCGCATATGAAGGCTTGACATATAACTATACAACTACTAGCCTAGTTATATAGTATAATCTTATCTTTGACATGATGTCACTGAAATTGAAAGAGGCGGCACGGGGGTTCGGCGCCGCCGGTTCGGAGCCCCGCCTCGAAGTCCTTATGGCGCTGGTTCGAGCCGGAGATGACGGCCTGGCGGTGGGGCAAATTCAGGAACTCCTCCAGGTCCCCGCGTCGACGCTTGCCCATCACCTCAGATCCTTGGCGGCGGCGGGTTTGATCGAGCAGGAGAAATTAGGCCGCGCCGTGATCAATCGGGCCAGGTTCGAGCATATCGAGGAACTTGCCGGTTTTTTACTGGAGGAATGCTGCATGGACGCCGAGACCGCAAAGAAGCGCACCGCATGAAGCGGCTAGAGATCATTGTTGAGGAGCCGGCGCCCAGTGATGACGCAATCCTGCTTTTTCCCCGGCCGTTCGACCATTGGGGGCAGATTTTCCTAAGCGTTGAGACGAACGCCGCCGGGGACCCCGCGGAGTTGACAGCCGTCAATTCGGAGCAGCGCGCCTATGCCGCCGGAGCCGCCAATGGGGCGCCGACGACGATTACCTATCATATCGCCGAACGCGACGAGCCCGTGCCGCCGTCGGTGTGGCGGGTCCAGCAAAACCCCCTCACCCAGGCGGATGGATCGCTTATGGTACTGGCGCGCGAAATCACCGCCCATGCGGACTCCGTAAATGCCAAACTCCGCGCCCTCATGGAGTACGCGGCCGGAGTCTTCAGCTACGAACTTATCGGGGATCTGTTTTACGAAGGACATGAAAATATTCCGGCGCTTTGTGGCACCACCAAGGGAAGCTGTATCGACATCAATGCCTTTCTTCTTACCGCCGCGCTTAGTCTCGGCTTACGCGGCCAGTACATCGCCGGATACTGGTTCCCTCCGCAAAAGATGAAAACAGATGACATGCATTGTTGGCTTGCCTTTGAAACCGAGGGCGAACTCATTTTCTGGGATCTGGCGCACCACCTGAGATGGGACATCAAAAAGCTGGCGCCCGGATTCAACCCCGCCGGCGGGCACAGGATCGCCATGAGCCGTGGTTGCGAAATTCAGTTCAATACAGAAAATGGCCAAGTGCAAATCGGCCACTTCTCGAGGCCCGTCTGGGTGCTGCCGGGGGCTCGCGTGGTGGAACCCAAAATCCATGTCGGGGTATCCGAGTAGGGGCGGGCGATGACGGAAATCGCACTGAAAAGTTTCAAGATTTTGTGGCACGGTTTCGATCGGGCGTTTTCCGCTTGGGTCTTGGCCGCCCTGATCCCGCTCGCCGTGATCGCTCTCGACCCGGACAATATTGGAGCGTTTCTGGAAACCGCGGCAACGGCGCTGGCGGAAACATTTCCCTATATCGTCGTTGCCGTCATGATGATCGGTTACCTCAAGGCCAGCGGAGCCGAGACCGTGGTCGCCAGTGCCTTCGAGGGCCGCGAGATACGGATGATCATCCTCGCCTCCCTGTTTGGCGGCTTGGCGCCCTTCTGTTCCTGCGAGGTGATACCGTTTATCGTCGGCCTGCTCGCCGTCGGCGCGCCGCTATCCGCGGTGATGGCCTTTTGGTTGTCCTCGCCATTGATCGACCCACCGACATTGCTAATCACCGCCAGCGCGCTCGGTTGGAAATTCGCCATCGGCAAGGCGGTCGCGGCGGTGGCCCTTGGCCTCATGGGCGGCTTCCTTGTCCGCGGCATGACTCAGCAGGGCATCTTCGCAAACCCACTACGCCCGGATTCGGCCGCTGGCGGCGGCTGCTGCGCCGCCTCGGCATTTTCAGGCCAGCCCAACTGGACATTCTGGACCGAAACGGAGCGGCGGCGAACCTTCGTTTCCCAAGCCAGCGCCAATGGCCTGTTTTTGCTTAAATGGCTGAGCTTCGCCTATTTGCTGGAGGCACTCTTGGTCCATTATGTCCCGACCAACCTCATCAGCGCGGCGGTTGGCGGCGAGGGCCTGCTACCCATCGTAACCGGCGCCCTGGTTGGCGCGCCGGCCTACCTCAACAGCTACGCCGCGCCGCTGCTGGTCGCCGGCCTGATGGAGCAGGGCATGAGCACCGGCGCGGCGATGGCTTTCATGGTCGCCGGCGCGGTCAGCTCAATCCCGGCCATGGCCGCCGTCTGGTCGCTCGTAAAGCGCCCGATTTTCGCCGCCTATCTCGGCTGCGGCATTGTCGGTGCGATCATCATCGGAACCATCTTCCAGGCCATTGCCTAGCCCTCTCCCGGTTGGCCATCATCCGCCGCAACACTGGCCGCCGAGTAGCTTGAATTCCACGGCATATACTCATGAACACGACCCTTTACGTCACCATATTCAAGGAAAACCCTTGACTATTTTGAGCTATTCGGCCCGCGGAAAATATTACCCTGTTGCATCTTAAGCAACCTTGGAATGTACTAGTTTTTTACTTAGCGCCATGGCATTATACGCGCCGCCATCTGGGTTGAACGTATTGGTATTCCATATCCGCCCTTATCCATATGAGGCGAAGGCGAGTAAAGGGGGTTGAAAATGCAAAAAATAGGATTTTCCAATTTTTTGTTGATTCTTGCGCTGGCGGCTTTGCCTCTTGGCGGCTGCGCCGAGGCATGGAAGGACTTCAGCAAATCATTCACCCCCGACGGCCAAGAACAGAACATTAAAGAGAGCGATATCGCCGCCCTGACCAACTTCGATACGGCGGCTGGCAGCGGCAATGAACTGAACGCCGCCAACCTCTATATCGAGAAGCTGAGCAAAGAAGTCATCACGGTACTTACCGATACGTCCAAGTCCCAAGACCAGCGTATCAAATTTTTCGGCGGCTTGCTGGCGCGCGACCTCAACATCCCGCTCATTGCCCGCTTCACCGTCGGCAACCATTGGCGTTCGGCCAAGCCGGAAGAGCGCAAAGCCTATGTCACTATCTTTTCCGACTACATCATTCAAACCTATTCCAGCCGCCTTGGCGGCGCCAAAGTTGAAAAGTTCGATATCGTCAACACGCAAGCGGTCGGCAAGAGAGACATCTTGGTGCGTACCCGCGTCCGCAACAGTGGATCCAATCCGATCCGCGCGGACTGGCGGCTGCGCGCCAATGAAGGCCAATTCCAGATTATTGACCTTTCCGTCGAAGGCATCAGCATGGCCCTGATGTTGCGCAAGGAATTTGCTTCCGTTCTGCGCCAAAAAGGTGGCATCAACGGCCTGATCCAAATATTGAAGCAAAGAACGGCCTGACCGGGGCATTCACTAGCCCGGCAACCGGTCGGCTTCCCGGCCTCCCACACCTAGTGCAAATGCCGGACGGATGGATTCATCCGCGACGACATATTTGCATTTAAAACAAATAAATAGAGCATTTCAGATCAACGCATGCGAGCCGGAAACGCCATATCTGTGACGGTCGTCACAGTGCCCCTTCCCGGCGTTTGCGCTAGACTCAAGAATTGAAGCCGTGCGGCCGGCTTTCGCCGGACGCCGCGTTTCCCCAAAAAGGGGGGGATGTCTTTTTTCGCGGGACAAGAAAGCATTTCCGTGAAAGGAGTTTCGCCATGAAAACCTTTGTTGCCGCGATCCTAACCGTCCTTTGTATCGGTGGGTACGCCCTGGGCGCCAAGGCACAAACGGCCATCCTGAGAGATTGCCACGACCGCGCTAAAGTCATCCAGGGTCTGGAAGGGAAGTTTTCGGAAAAACTCACCCCCATGGGCCTCGCTCGCAACGGCACTTTGATCGAGGTTTCGACATCGGCCAAGGGCTCCTGGACCATCCTCTCGACCCAGCCGAGCGGCTATTCATGTCTCGTCGCGTCTGGCAAGAATTGGGTCAAGGTGCCGACCAAGACACCCGGACTAGGCATGTAGCCGGTTGCCCCGTCAAAATGATTTTCCCGCCTTTCCCCGAGCCTATCCATTGTAAGCAAGACTTTATTCCGGCCATGACCGATCTCCCCCATAAGGGCGTTGGCAAGGATGATGAGCTTTTGCGCATGACGACGCTCTCGGGACGGCCTTTGGCGCGGGGCGCGGGGGCGCCGAAACCCGGCTTTTAAAATCCCTGTTGGCGTTTTATGGGGCCATTCAAAAATTGGTATGTTGTAATGATTCCATTTTAGTTGTAGAGGTGTTGCCGCTTCGCTGGCAGGCGCCGCCGTCGCCGAAATGGCGTCATGGGACTATGTTTTTACCTGCTAAATCCATTATTCACCCAGCCTTGATTTCACCACGGATCCAACGGCATGGATAGCACGAACGAAACCGAAAGTTCCGCCAACGGATCGCCGTCCTTTCAGGTAAAGATCGCCAGCACCGGTGACATTGTCGAAGTCCCCGAGGACAAGTCCATTCTCCAAGCGCTGGAAGATAGCGGATACTATGTGGAAAGATCCTGCGCGAACGGCCTCTGCGGCGCCTGCAAAGTTCGTTTTCTGCAAGGCGAACCGGACCACAAAGACATTATCCTCAGCGGCGAGGAGCAATCCCAATACCTGACAGTTTGCATTTCCCGCTCGAAAACCCCGGAGCTCATCCTCGATCTGCCGCCGCCGGGAACGGAATCCCTGTCCGATACCGCCGTCGCCATCGTCAATTCCTCTCTCTGCGTGGGATGCCTGACCTGCGTGAGGATATGCCCCTTTGAGGTGCCACGGATCGATACCGAACTCGCCGGGGTCGGCAGCATCTCGGGCGTGGCGGTGATCGAAGAGCAGCAATGCCGGGGTTGCGGGATTTGCGCCGCCGCCTGTCCGGCCGGGGCCATCAGGATGGCGAACGGGGACGAGGCCCCGGAAATACCGCGGCTGGATCAGTTCATGCAAGTCAAGCTTGCCGATAC
>DASCPW010000114.1:0-9193 GCA_036012725.1 Rhodospirillales bacterium | reverse complement strand
GAATGCTGGAGACGACACTATAATACGGTCAGACCACACAGCTCTTTGGGCTACCGCCCGCCGGCGCCTGAGACCGTCATCCCGGGAAGGCCTGATCAGGTCTTCGTTCAAAGGGGACTACGACCAGATCAGGCCTTTCCTCAACATCGAGTCTAACTTAAAAAGTGGTATCGTTCGTGGGGGCAGGTCACGTCGCCCATGGCGCTCAGTCCCCGGCTTTTTGGTGCTGACGGAAGGGATGAGCCGGATAGGTGCCGAGCATATTCACCTCGCGGCTGAAGAAGTTAAGTTCTTCCAGCGCCAGCTGAAGGCTTCGGTGTTCGAGGTGGCCCTCCACATCGGCGTAGAACTGGGCGGCGGTGAAGTTGCCGCCGACCAGATAGCTTTCCAGTTTGGTCATGTTGACGCTGTTGGTGGCGAAACCGCCCAGCGCCTTGTACAACGCCGCCGGCACGTTGCGTACGCGGAAAACGAAACTGGTGATGAGCAATCCCGTTTTGGGATGGGGGATGATCGCTTCGCGGGCCATGATCAGAAAGCGGGTAGTATTGTGTTCGGCATCCTCGATGTTGGCCTTCAATGACACCAGGGTATCGATTTCTCCGGCCAGTTCCGAGGCGATCGCGGCATGTGTTTTGTTACCTTTGGCCGCCACATGCGCCGCCGCCCCGGCGGTATCGGCGTGCACCACCGGTTCCATGCCTGTCTTCTGGATCAAGTTGCGGCATTGGTTGATGGCGTGAATGTGGCTGTGCACGTGGGTAAGGATGGAAATCTCCGCCCCCGGCAAGCCGAGTAAATGATGGTTCACCCGTTGGAAATGTTCGCCAATGATGTGGAGGCCTGAATCCGGCAGCAGGTGATGGATATCGGCGACCCTTCCGGCCACCGAGTTTTCGATGGGGATCATCGCCAACGCCGCCCGGTTGTCGCGCACGGCGGCGAAGGCGTCCTCGAAGGCGCGGCAGGGCAGGGTCTCTAGCTCGGGGCGGGCGCTACGGCAGGCCAAATCCGAATAGGCGCCCGGTGAGCCCTGGAAGGCGATGGTTTTTTGCGCGTCGGACATGGTCTTGGTCAGCCTGTTTTTTTAAGATCCCCTGGCCAGCAATTGCTGGCCCCGTGCAAGGTCCGCGGGAGTATCGACAGCGAAGGGAACCGTGTCAACGAGAGCGGCGTCGATGCGCATGCCGTTCTCAATCGCGCGCAGCTGTTCCAAGCGTTCGCGCCGTTCCAGGTGGCCACGGGGAAGACCGGCGAAGCGGGCCAGCGCATGACGGCGAAAAGCATATATCCCGATATGGTGGTAGAGCGGCCCTTCACCGCCAGGAACCGTGGCGCGGCTGAAATACAAGGCGCGTCCGATCGTCTCGCCTGGTCGTAGCGAGATCACCGCCTTGACCACGTTGGGATCGGTTTTCTCGGCCTCGCCGCTGATTTCAGTGGCCAAGGTGGCGATATCCACCTCGGCCTTGATGAACGGCCCGAGGACGGCGCCGGTGATTTCGGCCTCGATGGCTGGCATGTCCCCTTGCATGTTGACGACGGCGTCATGGCGGCCGTCCGGATCAATGGCCTCGACCGCCTCGAAAACCCGGTCCGAACCCGACGGGTGGCCGGAGCGGGTGAGCAGGGCATCGCCACCGGCCGCTTTTACTACCTCGGCGATTTCCGGCTCCGACGTGGCTACCAGCACGGGACCGAGGTCCGCTTCCTGGGCGCGGCGCCAGACATGGACAATCATTGGCTCGCCGTTGATCTCGGCAAGTGGTTTGCCGGGAAGGCGCTTGGACGCCATGCGGGCGGGAATGACAACTATGGGATTTTGCGCCAGGGCCATGGGCAGAGCTTATAACGCCGTCGGAGGCGCGCCAAAACAGGTTTTTAAGGGTATGTCCATAATATTGATAAGGAAACAACTGGAAGAATGGCCTTCCAATGAAATAAGACGTTCATTATGTTTTTCACGGTTTTAAGGTGAGGATTGCCGGTTTTGATGACGTTTTCTTTTGCCGCGAAATTCGCTGGCGCCCTGCTGATCGCAGCGTTGTTGTTCTTGGCATCCAACCTGCTCGGCAACTTGCTTGCGCCCGAGGACAAACCGGTTGCGGCAGCAGTCGAAAAACCGATCCCGGCGGCGGCGATAACGGTCCACCCGCCTCCGTCAATGCCCGCCACCGACGTCAAGCGCGGCGTCAAGCTATTCAAGAAATGCAGGTTTTGTCATACCATTACCAAGACCGGCAGGAACATTGTCGGTCCCAATCTGTGGAATGTCGTCGGGCGACGCCAGGCCAGCGCCGGAAAATACAGATATTCCGCCGCCTTCAAGGGCCTCGACGGGGTATGGAGTTTTGAGAAACTCAACGCCTTTCTAGCTTCTCCCAAGGATTATGTCCAAGGAACCATGATGAGAATTGAAGGCCTTAAAAAAACTTCCGAGCGCGTCGCCGTCATCACTTATCTGAGTACATTCAGCGACTCCCCCAAGCCCCTTCCATGACTGAATCCGGCGCGACAGCGGCTATTCCTGACGATTTTGTCAATCTGGCGGTGGCGCTGGCCGACGCCGCCGCGCCCGTTGTTATGCGCTATTTCCGTGGCGACATAGACATCGATACCAAGGCTGACCTGAGTCCGGTGACGGCCGCCGACCGGAAGGCAGAGGAAGTCATGCGCGGTCTCGTCGAGGCGGCTTTTCCCGACCATGGTATTATCGGCGAGGAGCACGGAACGGTCCGCGCTGCTGCCCAGTTCGTCTGGGTTCTGGACCCCATCGACGGCACCCAGTCATTCGTCACCGGCAAGCCCTTGTTCGGCACTTTGATCGGGCTCGTCAAAAACGGAGTGCCGGTCATCGGCGTTATCGACATGCCGGCTCTCAAGGAGCGCTGGATCGGCGTCAATGGGCGCCAGACCACCTTCAACGGCAAGCCGGTCTGGGCGCGTGCTTGCGAGCACCTGGACCAGGCTTGGCTTTACGCGACCTCGCCTCAGATGTTTCCCGAGGGTGATTTTCAGGCTTTCGAGAATTTACGTAAACATTCCCGCCGCGCCATCTACGGCGCCGATTGTTATGCTTATGGCCTGCTTGCCAACGGCACCGTCGATCTGGTCGCCGAATCGACCCTGAAACCATACGACTTTGCCGCCTTGGTCTCCGTGGTCGCCGGCGCCGGAGGCGTCATCACCGATTGGCGGGGCAACGAACTGACAATACGATCCGACGGCCGCGTGCTGGCGGCCGGCGGCAAGCAGATCCACAAGGCGGCTTTGAAAGCCCTAAAAATCTGAGGATGGGGATTTTGCCGCCAATATCCCCGACCGGAAGCAAATGTTTTTTAAGGAGTTGGCAGCCATGGTGAGAAACCGCCTCTTTCGGATCGAGCGATTGGGCATTATCTCGCTATGTGCTGCTTTTGCTGCTATTTTTTCGATGGCTTCCGCCGCCGCCGGAGAAGCCAAGCCCGGCCACGCCATAGCCATGCATGGCGAGCCCAAGTACGGCCCCGGCTTCAAGCATTTCGATTACGCCAACGCCGAGGCGCCCAAAGGTGGCAAGGTCCGGCTTGCCACCATCGGTACCTTCGACAACCTCAATCCCTTCATTCTCAAAGGCTCCGGCACGACGGCGGCGGGTGTCGGCAGGCTGTTCGAGACGCTGGCCAGTGGATCCCTCGACGAGGCCTTTACCAACTACGGGTTGCTGGCCGAATCCATCGAGATGCCGGAGGATCGCTCCTGGGTTGCCTTTACCCTGCGCCGGGAGGCCCGCTGGCACGATGGCGAGCCGGTAACTCCCGGGGATGTAATCTTCAGCTTGGAAATTCTCAAAACCAAAGGCCATCCCACCTACCGGGCTTATTACGCCAATCTTGAAAAGGCGGTGAAAGTCGGTCCCCGCAAGGTGAAGTTCCTGTTCAGCGGCGGCGAGAACCGGGAACTTCCGTTGATTGCCGGCCAGCTGCCGATTCTGCCCAAGCATTACTGGCAGGGCCGCGATTTCGAGAAAACTACTCTTCAGCCGCCTTTGGGCAGTGGTCCTTACGGAATCAAATCGTTCGAGCCTGGCCGCTCCATCACCTATGAACGCGACGCCGATTACTGGGGCATCGACTTGCCGGTCAATAAGGGCAAAAACAATTTCGACATCATCCGCCATGACTACTACCGCGACACCACGGTGGCGCTGGTCGCCTTCAAGGCCGGCGAATATGATTTCCGTTTGGAAAACGTTTCCAAGGACTGGGCCACCGCCTATGACACGCCGGCGGTCAGGCAGGGCTTGATCAAGAAAGAAGAAATCCGCCACCTACGGCCGACCGGCATGCAGGCCTTCGTCTTCAACACCCGCAAGGCCATTTTCAAGGACTCCCGCGTACGCCGGGCGCTGGCTTTTGCTTTTGACTTCGAATGGACCAACAAGAACCTGTTCTACGGTCAATATGTGCGGACACGGAGTTTTTTTTCCAATTCCGAACTGGCGTCGGCGGGTCTGCCCGGGGCGGGGGAAATAAAGATCCTTGAACCCTTGCGCGGAAAAATCCCTGAAGAAGTCTATACCAAGGTCTATTCGCCGCCCGCCAGCGATGGTTCCGGTAACATCCGCGGCAACCTTCGCCACGCCTTCAGGCTGCTCAAGGCGGCCGGCTGGACTTTCAAAGGCGGCAAGCTCGTCAATGCCGAAACCGGCCAGCCCTTCACCTTCCAAATCCTCCTCGGTTCCCCGACCTGGGAGCGCATCGCCTTGCCTTTTACCCGCAATCTCAAGCGCCTAGGGATCGAGGCCAAGGTCCGCACCGTCGAAACCGCCCAATACCAGAAACGTACCGACGAGTTTGATTTCGAGATGATTGTCGACGTCTTCGGGCAATCGCTTTCGCCGGGCAACGAACAGCGGGACTTTTGGGGTTCCGCCGTCGCCGGCCTGCCGGGCAGCCGCAACACCATCGGCGTCAAAGACGCGGCAATCGACCGGCTGGTCGAACTGGTGATCTCGGCTCCTGACCGGCAAAGCCTGATTTACCGCACCCGGGCCCTGGACCGGGTGTTGCTGTGGGGCCATTACGTCATTCCCCATTGGCACATTCAAAGCTTTCGGGTTGCCCATTGGGACAAGTTCGGGCGACCAAAAATCAACCCCAAATACGGGCTTTGCTTCGATTGCTGGTGGGTTGACCCTGGCAAGGAAACGGCGCTGGCATCCCGCCGGGGAAGGAATTAGGAAAGCGGCTCTTTTTTCATGCTCACCTATATCGTCCGCCGTCTCTTGCTGATCTTCCCGACTCTGTTCGGGATCATGGTCATCAACTTTGTCATCGTTCAGGCGGCGCCGGGTGGCCCCGTGGAGCGCCTGATCGCTGAAATTCAGGGCACCGCCGTCCAGGCAACGGCGCGGATCAGCGGCGCCGTTGGCGGCGAGGGTGCCAGCCAAGGCCAGGGGCAGCATTTCGGCGGCGGCGAGCAGAGCGTTTCCAAGTACAGAGGGGCGCGCGGTCTCGACCCGGAACTGATCAAGGAAATCGAGAAACTTTACGGCTTTGACAAACCGCCGGTCGAGCGTTTCTTCAAGATGATGGGCCAGTATCTGGTCTTCGACTTCGGTGACAGTTTTTTCCGCGACCGCAAGGTGATTGAGCTGGTCCTCGATAAGATGCCGGTATCGATCTCGCTCGGACTGTGGACCACCCTTTTGGTCTACCTGATCTCCATTCCGCTGGGCATCGCCAAGGCGGTGCGCGACGGCTCGCACTTCGACGTCTGGACCAGTGGGTTCATCATCGTCGGCTATGCCATTCCCGGCTTTCTTTTCGCCATCCTGCTGCTTGTGCTGTTCGCCGGCGGCAGTTTCCTCGACTGGTTCCCGCTCAGGGGGCTGACCTCTCCCGACTGGTACGAGCTTGGTTGGCCGGCCCGCATCGCCGATTATTTCTGGCATATCACCCTGCCGGTTCTGGCCCTGGTCATCGGCGGTTTCGCCGGCTTGACCATGCTCACCAAGAATTCGTTTCTGGAGGAAATCAACAAGCAATACGTGATCACGGCGCGTTCCAAGGGGCTGGCCGAAAAACGTGTGCTTTACGGGCACGTCTTTCGTAACGCCATGCTGATCGTCATCGCCGGTTTTCCCAGCGCCTTCATCGGCATCCTTTTCACAGGCGCCCTTTTGGTGGAGGTCATCTTTTCCTTGGACGGGCTTGGCCTCCTAGGTTTCGAGGCGGCGCTCAATCGTGATTACCCGGTGATGTTCGGGACGCTCTTTTTCTTCACCTTGCTGGGATTGGTTTTCAACCTCATCGGTGACCTCATGTACCATGTCGTCGATCCGCGCATAGAATTCGAGAGCCTGGAGGTCTGAGCGATGCAACAGGATCGCTTTCTGGGCAAACCCATCAGCCCGCTCGGCCGGCGGCGGCTGATGAATTTTAGGGCGAATGGGCGCGGCTTCTGGTCATTTTGGATATTCCTTTTACTCTTCACCGTGACCCTTTTCGCCGAGTTCATCGCCAATGACAAACCATTGCTTGTAAATTATCAGGGCGCTTATTACGTCCCTGTTTTCGTTGAATATTCGGAAACCACGTTCGGCGGCGACTTCCCCACCGATACCGATTACCGCGATCCTTTCATCGCCGGGAAGATCGCCGCCGATGGGTGGATGCTATGGCCGCTAGTTCGCTATTCCTTCGACACCATCAATTACAACCTGCCGGTACCGGCGCCGGCGCCGCCGAGCGCGGAGAACTGGCTCGGCACCGACGACCAGGGCCGCGACGTAGTGGCGCGGCTGATTTACGGCTTTCGTATTTCCGTTCTCTTCGGCCTGGCGCTGACCTTTTTCAGTTCCATTATCGGCGTCGCCGCCGGCGCCGTGCAGGGCTATTTCGGCGGTCTCACCGATCTTCTGTTCCAGCGCTTTATCGAAATCTGGTCGGGCTTACCGATCCTTTATCTGCTGATCATCATGGCCAGCATCATCGAGCCCAACTTCTGGTGGCTTTTATGCCTGCTTTTGCTGTTCAGCTGGATGGCGCTCGTCGGTGTCGTGCGCGCCGAGTTTCTACGCGCCCGCAACTTTGATTTCGTGCGTGCCGCCCGCGCCCTCGGGGTCAGCAATGTCATGATCATGTTCAAGCATATCCTGCCCAACGCCATGGTGGCGACGCTGACTTTCATGCCCTTCATTCTATCGGGTTCCGTGGTGACGTTGACGTCGCTCGATTTCCTGGGCTTCGGCCTGCCACCGGGATCGCCGTCCCTGGGCGAGCTCCTCAATCAAGGCAAGGCCAACCTGCAAGCGCCGTGGCTGGGCATCACTCCATTCATTATCCTTGCCGTCATGTTGAGCTTACTGATTTTCATCGGCGAGGCGGTGCGTGACGCTTTCGATCCGCGCAAGACATTCGCTGCCGGAACCGACACGGGATCGGAACGCTGATGTCGGCCCCGCCGCTTCTGGAGCTTGACGGCCTGTCGGTCTCCTTCGGCACCGGCGGCAGCGAGGTCAAGGCGGTGCGAGGGGTATCGCTCGGCATCGACAAAGGCGAGACGGTGGCGCTGGTCGGCGAAAGCGGCTCGGGTAAGTCGGTGACCGCCCTTTCCATCCCGCAACTGCTGCCCTATCCCCTGGCCTGGCATCCCCAGGGCAGCATCCGTTTCGGCGGCGAGGAACTGATGGGTGCTGGCGAGGCCCGCCTGCGCGGCTTGCGCGGCAACCGCATCGCGATGATCTTCCAGGAACCTTTGACTTCTCTCAATCCTCTGCACTCGGTTGAGCGGCAGATCTCGGAAGTGCTGTTCGTTCATAAGATGATGGGCCGGGAGGAGGTACGCCAGCGGGTCGTTGAACTGTTGCACCTGGTTGGCTTCGCCGAGGCGACGGAGCGCCTCCATGTCCTGCCTCATGAGTTTTCCGGCGGCCAGCAGCAGCGGATCATGATCGCCATGGCCTTGGCCAACGAACCCGACCTGCTGATCGCCGATGAACCGACGACCGCCGTTGATGTCACCATTCAGGCGCAGCTTTTGAAGCTTCTCAAGGACCTGCAAACCGAACTGGGGATGGCGCTGCTGCTGATCACACACGACCTAGGCATCGTGCGACACATGGCCGAGCGGGTCTACGTGATGAACGCCGGACGCATCATCGAGCAGGGCAAGGCCGCCGATATCTTCGCGGCCCCGCGCCATCCCTATACCCAGCACTTGCTCGCCGCCGAACCATCCGGAAAGCCCGAACCGGCATCAAGGGACGCCCCGGAGGTCATGACCGCCAGTCAACTCAAGGTCTGGTTTCCGATCAAAAAAGGGATCCTTCGCCGCACCGTCGATCACGTCAAGGCGGTCGACGGGATCACGCTTAACCTCCGCCGCGGGCATACCCTGGGCGTCGTCGGCGAGAGCGGTTCGGGCAAGAGCAGCTTGGGCCGGGGCCTGTTGCGCCTCGAGCGGAGCCAGGGCACCATCGTCTTCAACGGCCATAACATCCAAGGCGCCGGCTTCAAGGAACTGAGGCCGCTAAGAAGAAAGATGCAAATGGTCTTCCAAGACCCTTTCGGTTCTTTGAGCCCGCGCCTCTCGGTCGGCCAGATTGTCGAGGAGGGCCTTTTGGTTCACGGCACTGGCGGCGACAGCGACCAGAAACGCCGCGCCATGATCGGCCAAGCCCTTGAGGAAGTGGGGTTGGAGCCCGGCATGCAAAGCCGCTATCCGCATGAATTCTCTGGTGGCCAGCGGCAGCGCGTTTCGATCGCCCGCGCCCTCGTGTTGAAACCCGACTTCATCATCCTGGACGAGCCGACGAGCGCCCTTGACATGTCGATCCAGGCGCAGATCGTCGATCTCCTGCGTGAGCTGCAACGGCGCCACGACCTTGCTTATCTCTTTATCAGCCATGATTTGAAGGTTGTCAGGGCGCTCGCCCACGAGGTTCTTGTCATGCGCCGGGGACTGGTGGTCGAACAAGGTCCGGCCGACGATATTTTCACTTGCCCCAAGGACCCTTACACTCGCGCCCTGATGGACTCGGCCTTCGAGATGAAAGCCGATGAAAGCGGCGTGGTAAATCTATAGGCATGGTTCTGCTATTCATCAGCGATTACGACTCTCCCCAACAATGGCGGCAATTTTTGGCTCTTGAACTGCCCTATCTTGATTTTTGCGTCTGGGCGGACGAGACCGGTGATCCCGCCGATAT
>DASCPW010000113.1:0-7692 GCA_036012725.1 Rhodospirillales bacterium | reverse complement strand
GCCGACTACCACCTTCGGCGCATAATCGCTTTCCGGCTCGTAGCTAAGCGCCACGGCCATGGAGTCTTTATTTTCCTTATTCGCGAATTTGTTGTCAGAGTCCGACAAGATGGTTCCCCACCTTTCGCAAGCCCATGTTTTCGCCCAAGGCCAAATTAGATCCAGTGAGCTTAATAAACCTTTAAATTATAAAAAAATAAGTCGTTGAAATATATCCGAAAAAAGAAAAATGTTGGACTCCAGTGCCGGGATGTTCGGCGTCGTCCCGTCCGTTTCCATCTGGCCGGAATTCCATCAACGGAGATTCTTAAGGTTCAATCCACATTTTCGGATTTGATTCACCGAATCTTAAGGTTGCGAGGACATAATTTCCAAACCTGGCAATCAAATCGCCTCAATCCATTGAGGCTCCTGGCTTGTGTTTTGTGGGAAAATCAGTCGCCGTGGATATCAACAAACTTGCTCTGTTCGGCATCGTCAAAAAGCGTATGGGCTGGCTCTCTCAGCGCCAGAAAATCCTGTCCCAAAATATCGCCAATTCCGATACCCCTAAATACAAGGCGCGCGATCTCAAGAAACTTGATTTCAAGCAACTGGTTGGACGCCAATCCAGGCAGCTCGACATGGTTGCCACAAGGAGAGACCATTTGACGGGACAGCGCCAACGCCTCGGCGATTTATCCGAGGAAAAGAATCGCCATCCTCTCGAAACGGCACCCAACAGCAACTCGGTAATTGTCGAGGAGTAGATGGCGAAAATCATCTGGTTGTTTGGATTCGCCGCCGTTTACTGGCTCTATTCCTTCTATTGGAGCAGCAAGATCGCCGGTCGGCACCCCCCGGTGCCGGCTTTCGTTCTTGTCGTCACGGCGGCGTCCTTTTCCGGCTGGGCTTTCTTCGGGCATCCCGGTCTCGTTTATGATGACGGCTATCAGTTCGCCTTTGTCTCTTTATGCGCCATCACCATTCCCTTGGCCGGCGTCATTTTTTTTAAGCGCCTGTGGTTATTGGGCAAGCGTTACGATTACAAAACACCGGCCGAGATGCTGGTCGGCTATTTCGACGGCAATTTCATCCGCCTCCTCACCGGCATCGTCGCCCTTTTGTTTTCGGTGCTCTTTGTCGCCGTGCAACTCGGGGCCGCCGGTTATCTGTTCGACATCTTAACCGACGGTCTTGTCAGCAGGCATTTGGGTATGGGGATCATGGCGCTGGTTATCTTGACGAACTTGGCCGCCGGCGGCTCACGAATCGCGGCCGACCCCATGCCGGGGGTTTTGTTACCCCTGGGCATCGTGGCGACGGGCATTTATGCCTTGAACGCCATCGGCGGATGGGAGGCGCTGCAAACGGGTTTGGCCGAACTGGCCGTTTCCGATTTCGGCGCTTGGGGAAAGACCGGCCAACACGGCGGCGGCGATTACAACGCCCGCTTCGCCGTTCCCGGAGTCATCCAATTCACCGCCGGCCTGGGCAAGCAGTCCCCCGTTGGCGGCCCCTGGACGGGGGTCATGATCCTGACCTTCATGTTCGCCCTGATGGGCATCCTGTCGGCTCCGGCCTTCGCCATGTGGGCGCTGACCAGAAGCGACCCCATGCCTTTCGCCCGGCAACAGGTTTGGGCGACTGCCTTTAGCGGCGGTCTGATTTTGGTCCTCTTCACTTCGGTCCTCGGCATGGGCGCCCATCTCCTGCCGCCCGGTCCGGCCATCGCCAAGGCACCGGATGCCCTGGTTGCCAGCTATTTAAACCTATTGGCGGACAGTGCCCCGTGGTTGGCGGGCCTGCTTGCGGTGTCTGCGCTAGCGGTGATGCAGTTGGCCAGCGGCTTTTACCTAACGACGACGGGGCGCATGCTCGGCCACGACTTTTGCCGCCATCCGAAGCCGGCGGCGGGCGGCGGGCGGCGGCTGTTTGTCTTCCTTGCCATAGCCACGATCCTGGCCTTGGCTCTTCTCGTCGCCACCATCTCGACCGATTCTCTGGCCCTGCTCGGCGGCGTGGCGGCGGCTTTCGGTTTCCAGATGTGGGTGCCGCTGGCGGCGGCGACCTGTTTCCCGTGGATCACCCGCGCCGGCGCCAGCTGGGGGCTTGCCGGCGGAATCCTCGGGGTGATTTTCACCGACAGCATCGGCCTTGCCGTTCTCGACGCCATCGGCATCGATGCCTGGGGCCGTTGGCCCTGGACTATCCACTCGGCCGGCTGGGGCATGTTCATTAATCTCAGCCTTTGCGCCGCCATCTCGGCAATGACCCAAAACCCGCAAGACAGGCGGCGTTGCATGCGGCACCACGAGTTCCTGCGGGAGCATGCATCTTTGTCGCCGGAAAAGCGGAAGCTGAAACCACTGGCTTGGATGATAACCCTTGCGTGGATGTTCTTCGCCGTCGGCCCGGGCGCCGTGGTCGGCAACGATTTCTTCGGTTCGCCCAACGCCGGAACCCCGGAAGCCTGGACCTATGGCATTCCATCCGTATGGGCCTGGCAAATCCTGTTCTGGCTGTTGGGCGTGATCCTGATCTGGCTCCTCGCCTATAAGATGGAGATGTCGACCCTGCCCAGGAAAAAAATCAAGGCTCTGCAAAACGAGTCCTGGACGGCCAGGGAAGCCGGCGGCAAGCAATGAACGAACAGAAGCCTATTCGAAAACGCTTTCCATGACTTCCAGGGCAAACCTTGTGGAAGCGGTGGCCGGGCCGCCACCCATCTCCATGCCGACCTCGAGTGCTTCCAGAACTTCGCGCCGGATTGCCCCGGCCAAGGCCGCCTGTTCGATCTGCCACTGCATGCAGGATTCACAATCGATGACAACGGAAATGCCGACGGCGATCAGCTCCTTGTGTTTTTTTGATAAATCGCCCTCCGCGAAGGCGGCCCCCTCCATCTCGAGAAGGGCCTCGTAGACTTTCGATTTCAGCGCCAGCAGCTTGGCATGCGCCTGTTTGAGTCGGCGACGAAGGCATGAGTTCCGATGACGGCTTCCGGGCCTTGAGCGCCGCCCATCGGGCAATGCTGTCGGCCTACCGGAAACAGGATTGGCAAACCACCCGCCAAGAACTAGCCCTTTGCCGAAAACTCTCCGGACACCTCGATCTGACCGAACTGCACGACCTCTACGAGGCACGCATCACAAGCTACGAGACGGCGCCGCTCGATCCCGGCTGGGACGGCGTGTTCGTGGCCGAAATGAAATGACGCGGATGGAAACGGACGAACCTGCGGGCCATGCTTGGAAGCGCGCTTGCGCCCAAAGGCCGCTTCGCCGCCCAGGATCACGTCCCAACACGCCGCGCCGCGTCAAGCCGTTTGCTGTTCGCCCTTGAGGCGGTTTCCAGAATCATGGTACGGATTATAGGTGAGCCATTTATCGACACCAGCGACGGAGGGATAAATAATTTCAAAGCTGTTTCAAAAGGGAGGATGTAGGCATGAAAAATTCAGCAATTGCGTTTGCGGCCATAGCCATGGCGGCGTTGGCTTTTGGACCGCCCGCCGCCAAAGCGGGGACCTTGGAAGACGTCAAGGCGCGCGGGGTTCTCAACTGCGTCGTCAACACCGGCCTCGCCGGGTTTTCATTTACCGATAAGGCGGGCAAATGGCAGGGTTTCGACGCTGATTTTTGCCGCGCCGTGGCGGCCGCCGTTCTCGGCAGTGGCGACAAGGTGAAGTTCATTCCCGCCACCGGCAAGACGCGGTTCACCCTTCTTAATTCGAAAGAGGGCGATCTTATTTTCCGGAATACGACCTGGACCTTTTCCCGCGACGTCGACGTGAAGCTGACCTTCATCGGCACCACCTACTACGACGGCCAGGGCTTCATGATCCGCAAGAAACTCGGCGTCAAGAGCGCCAAGCTGCTTGATGGCGCAACCGTGTGTATCCAAACGGGGACAACGACAGAGCTCAACCTCGCCGACTTCTTCCGCGCCAACAAGATCAAGTATGAACCGGTACCCATCGAGACCAACGAGGAAGCACGCACAAACTATCTGGCCGAGCGCTGCGACGTCTACACGACGGACGCCTCGGGCCTGGCGGCCACCCGTGCTACTTTCGACAAGCCGGATGACCACCTTTTGCTTCCGGAGATCATCTCCAAGGAGCCGTTGGGCGGCGTCGTGCGCCACGGTGACGACCAGTGGGGCGACGTAGTCCGCTGGACCGTGAGCGCCATCGTCTCGGCCGAGGAATACGGCATCACCCAGGCCAACGCCGACGCCAAGGCCAAGGGCACCGATGACCCGAACATCAACCGGTTGTTGGGGTCCGAGGGCGACCTGGGCGGCATGCTGGGCCTTGACAAGCAATGGGCCCTTCACGCCATCAAGGCCGTCGGAAACTACGCCGAGGTCTTTGACCGTAACGTCGGGCCCAAAACCAACATCGGATTGTCGCGCGGCTTGAACGCCCAGTGGTACGATGGCGGCCTTCAGTATGCGCCGCCGTTCCGTTAAACGACACCGTTTGGCGATAGAATTACGACGGACTCAGGAGTGCGCCGGAGCCTTGGGCTCCGGCGTCGTCGTGACCACCTTACCGGTTGGCTGATGGGGTGTCCGGGACGCGGACCGAAACTGAAAACGGAGAATGCCGTTGGTGAGCAAAGCGACCACCACCGTCGCCTCTGATGATCCCAACGCCCTGTTGCGTCTTTGGCGTAACAAGGAGGCGCGTTCCGTCATCATCCAGGTTTTTACGCTGGCGCTATTGTTCGCATTCCTGACCTTCATCATCAATAACGCCGTCCACAACCTAGCGCAGCTGGGCAAGACTTTCAGCTTCACGTTCATGTTGGAGCCGGCCGGTTACGACATCAATCAGCGCCTGATCGAATATACGTCCCGCGACAACCACATCCGAGCGATGTTCGTCGGTATCCTCAACACCGCCCTGGTTGCCGGTTGCGGCATCATGCTGGCGACTATTCTGGGTTTTATTTTCGGCGTTCTCAGGCTTTCCAAAAACTGGCTGATCAACCGTTTTGTTTACTGTTTCATCGAGTTCACCCGCAACGTGCCGATACTGCTGCATATCTTGCTCATCCATGGGCTGATCGTTCATATCATGCCGGTTCCCCGCAATGCATGGGATGTGGGAGAAGCGATGTTCCTGACCAATCGCGGGGTCATCATACCCAAGCCCCTGTTCGAGAACGGCTTCATCTGGACGGGCTTGGCGTCCGTCGCCGCCGTAGCCTTCGCCTGGAGTTTCAGGCGCTGGGCCAAAAAGGTGCAAGACGCCACCGGCAAGATCTATCCCGTATTTTTGGTCAGCCTGGCAGCCATCATTGGCCTGCCGGCCTTGGTGTTTTTCATCTCCGGCGCTCCGCTTTCCTGGGAAATCCCGGCGCTCAAGAGTTTCAATTTCAAAGGCGGTCTGGTGATGCGTTCGGAATTCCTGGCGCTCTGGCTGGCACTGTCGTTTTACACCTCGGCCTATATTGCCGAGATCGTGCGGTCGGGGATCCTGGCGGTCCACTGGGGCCAGAGCGAAGCCGCCTACGCCATCGGGATCAAACCCAACCGAACCTTGCAACTGGTTGTCATTCCACAGGCACTCAGGGTGATTATCCCGCCGTTAACCAGCCAATATCTGAACCTTACCAAGAACTCCTCGCTGGCCATCGCCATCGGTTACATGGACATCGTCGCCACCATCGGCGGCATCTCCCTCATGCAGACGGGCAAAGAGATGGAATCGATGATTATTGTTCTTTCCATCTACCTTAGCTTCTCGTTGGTCATCTCGTCGTTCATGAACTGGTACAATAAGAAGATCAAGCTGGTGGAGCGTTAGGACGGGGGCCGGCGATGG
Organism: Rhodospirillales bacterium; assembly: GCA_036012725.1. Lineage (GTDB taxonomy): Bacteria > Pseudomonadota > Alphaproteobacteria > Rhodospirillales > 2-02-FULL-58-16. Next base: position 1,877 of record DASCPW010000113.1, on the reverse strand, counting down.
ACGAAGCCGCCACCGAAAGCAGAAAATACCCGCCGGGATCCCATCCGGATCTGCCGCCGCCGGGTCTCTCGATGGGACCGTTGTTGTGGGTCAAGGACAACCTGTTCAGCTCGGTGACGAACGTGGTTATGACCTTCCTTGCGGTCTATTTTCTTTGGCTGACCATACCGCCGTTGGTCGAATGGGCCTTTTTCGACGCCGCGTTCACCGGCGAATCCAGAAAGGCCTGCAAAGCCCAGGCATCCGGCGCCTGCTGGGCCTTCATCCAGAGCCGCATTGAGCTCTTCATCTATGGCTTCTATCCCGGACCGGAACGCTGGCGGGTCGACCTGTCGTTTGTCCTGCTGGTAGTGGCATTGACCCCGATACTGTGGGAGAAAGTGCCCCAGCGCGCGAAACTGCTGTTTTTTTCATGTGCCTATCCTTTCGTTGCCGGCTGGCTGCTTACCGGGGGGTTGGGCTTGAAACCCGTCGGCACGGATCAGTTCGGCGGCATTCTTCTGACCCTTGTAATCGGCATCACGGGTATTTCATTCTCGTTGCCCATCGGCATCGTACTGGCGCTAGGCCGCCAGTCCCACATGCCGGTCCTGCGCACTCTTTGCATCTCCTTTATCGAGTTTATCCGCGGCGTTCCGCTGATTACGCTCCTGTTCGTGGCGTCGGCCATGCTGAGCTATTTCCTACCGCCCGGAACCAATTTCAACTTGCTTTTGAGAGTGCTCATCATGGTGACGCTTTTCGCCTCGGGCTATATGGCGGAAGTGATCCGGGGCGGCCTCCAAGCCATTCCCACCGGCCAGTACGAGGCGGCCCAATCCATGGGGCTGGGGTATTGGAAGATGATGCGCCTGGTTATTCTGCCCCAGGCCTTGAAAATCTCAATTCCGGGGATCGTTAATACCTTCATCGCCCTTTACAAGGACACGACGCTGGTCATCATCATCGGTCTTTTGGACCCGCTCGGGATCGGCCGTTCGTCCCTTGCCGATTCCAAATGGCAAGGGCTTTCGACCGAGGTCTATATCTTCGTTGCCGTGTTCTTCTTCATCAGTTGCTTCGGTATGTCCCGCTACGCCCTCTATCTGGAGCGGAAACTAGACACCGGTCATTAACGTTAGGGTCCTTGGTCATGAGTGAAGCTGTTAACGATCTGATCATCGAGATCAACGGAATGCACAAATGGTTCGGTCAGTTCCACGTGCTGAAGGACATCAACCTCAATGTCAAGCAAGCGGAACGCATTGTCATCTGCGGGCCGTCGGGTTCGGGAAAGTCAACCCTGATCCGCTGCATCAACCGCCTCGAGGAACACCAGCAGGGCCAGATCGTCGTTGACGGGATCGAGCTCACCAACGACCTCAAGAACATCGACGCCATCCGCCGCGAGGTGGGAATGGTGTTCCAGCACTTTAATCTGTTCCCGCACCTGACGGTGCTCGAGAACCTGACGCTGGGGCCCATCTGGGTCCGCCAGACGCCGAAAAGAGAGGCCGAGGAAGCCGCCCGGCAGTACCTGGAGCGGGTAAAAATCCCCGAACAGGCGGAGAAATTCCCCGGTCAGCTCTCCGGCGGTCAACAGCAACGCGTCGCCATCGCCCGCTCGCTCTGCATGAATCCCAAAACCATGTTGTTCGACGAGCCGACCTCGGCGCTCGACCCGGAGATGATCAAGGAGGTTCTGGACGTTATGATCGAACTGGCCGAGACGGCCATGACCATGATCGTGGTCACTCATGAAATGGGCTTCGCCAAGGCGGTCGCCAATCGGGTCATCTTCATGGACGAGGGCGAGATCATCGAGCAGAACGAACCGCGCGAGTTTTTCAACAATCCCCAATACGACCGCACCAAGCTGTTCCTCAGCCAGATCCTGG
>DASCPW010000112.1:0-10567 GCA_036012725.1 Rhodospirillales bacterium | reverse complement strand
TTGTTCAAAGAAAACGAAACCTTCGCTAAGTTTCTCTGGGATGTCGGCGCCGTGCCGACCGACCATCCGGGATTGCTTTCCTTTCTCGCCGCCGAGATTCTTCGCGGCCGCAAGGTTATCGTGTTTCCCGAAGGCGGTATGATCAAGGCCCGCCACGTGCTCGACGAAAAGGGCAATTTCGGCATCTTTTCCCAGATCGACCGGGTCCAACGCAAGCTTCACAAAGGCGGCGCGGCAATCGCGCTGACCCTTGAGATCTTCAAGAAGCGGATTCTATTGGTCCACGAGGACGGCAATCTTCCCCGGTTGCAACGCTGGGTCGATGCCCTGGGGCTGAAGGACGTTGACGCCCTGGTAGCCGCCGCCCGCCACCGGACGCTGGTTGTTCCCGGTAACATCACCTTCTACCCGATCCGTGGCGAGGACAATATCCTGCGCAAGGGCGCAGCACTGTTCGGCGGCGAACTTAGGCGCGCAGCCCAGGAAGAACTCCTGATCGAAGGCAACATCCTGTTCAAAGATACCGACATGGATATCCGCTTCGGCCGTTCGATTATACCTGGCATTAGATGGATATGGTGGGAGCGTCTCGTCCTTGAAAGGGTGTTTGAGCGGATCCACAGCCTGCAGGACCTGTTTTCCCTTAACCCAAAATCCGACCGCCGGATCGATCGCATGGTATCCATGATGCTGAGGCGACAGGCACAGCTTCTTAGGGACGAATACACCCGAGAAATTTATTGCAACCTCACCGTCAACCTGAGCCATCTGACGTCGCGGTTGATTCTGACCTTGTTGGACCGGGGCATAACGGAAATCGGACACGAACCGTTTCACACGCTTCTTTACCTTTCCGTCACGAACGCCCAGCGGGAGCCCTCGATCAACCTGCACCGGAGCCTGGTCAACCCGGAGAGGTATGACGGCATTCATAAAGGAGTCTGGAAGCGGTTCGAACAGTTTCTCGGCATGGCAACATCATTGGGCCTGATCGACGTGACCATTGATCAATACCGCTTTTTACCCAAACTTTGGGAGGAACAGGCGTTTCACGAAGTGCGCCTGGAAAACACGGTATCCGTTTATGCGAATGAGGTTGCGCCGGTGTCGGGGGCGTGTAGGGCCGTCGATCAGGCAGTCCAGTCGAATTCGGCGGCGGAAAAAACCAACCTTGCCAGGCTTTTGTTCGACGACGAAATGCGCTCCTTCCGTTTGTGCCGTGGAAATTACTCGAAACCCAAACATGCCCACATCAACGACCAGGAAACCGCGACCGAAAACGCGGAGCCCTACCTTTTCGTGCCGGACAACGCCGAAAAAACAGGGGTCGTCCTGGTCCACGGGTTTCTCGCCTCGCCCGCTGAACTCAGGGCCTACGGCGAGTCCTTGGCCGGTTTCGGCTATCCGGTCATCGGCGTTCGCCTCAGGGGCCACGGAACCTCGCCTTGGGACTTGCGCGACCGCAATTGGCAGGAATGGCTGGGCTCGGTCCGGCGCGGTTACGAGATCATCTCCGCTTTCGCGGAGCGGGTCTGCGTGATCGGATTTTCGACCGGTGGCGCCCTGTCTCTCAGGTTAGCTGCCGAGCAGCCGGAGAACCTTGCCGGCGTCGCGACGGTTTCGGTGCCTGTAAAGTTCCGCAACACCAACCTGATTTTTGTGCCGATCCTCCACGGTATCAACAAGCTGACCCAATGGTTGTCTTCGCTCGAGGGCCTTATGCCATTTCGTTTGCACGAGTCGGAGCATCCGGAGATCAATTACCGGCACATTCCCGTGCGTGGGCTGTTTGAACTTCGCCAGCTAGTCGATGACATGAAACAGCGTTTGGCCGACGTTACCTGCCCGGTCGCCATATTCCAGGGAACCGAGGACCAAATTATTGACCCGAAGAGCGCGAATTCGATCCTTGATAAAATTTCCTCGACGGACACCTCACTTCACATGATCCCATCCAAGCGGCATGGAATACTGAGCGAAGACATCGGCGGAACCCAGGAGTTGGTGACCGCGTTCCTGATGTCCTTGTCGTCGGATGAAAAGGACCTTGTCACGACGGGGAAAAAGGTGTCCGGGGACCTAAACGGGCCCGGCGTTGGCAGGGTTGTTTAAGATGCGGTGGCCGGGAGTTTGCTGATGCGGATTGACACTAAACTTTGGCGCACCCTCAGAACGATTGCCGAACCGTTGCGGCGGCGGCGGATGCGCACGTCACCAGCAACAGAAAGGCCTTACCTCTGGGAACAATCCTATCCGCCAGGCGTCGATTGGCAGGCGGAGATCGAAATCCGGCCGCTCCCGGAATTGCTTGACCAAGCGACGGAGGTTTACGGCGAGCAAACCTGCATCAGTTTCCGCAGCCGGCGATTTTGCTACCGGGAGGTCGCCGATCAGGTCAACCGCGCGGCTAAAGGCTTCCAGGCGTTGGGCGTACAAAAGGGAATCAAGGTCGGCTTGATGCTGCCGAATTGCCCTTACGCAGTCATCTGTTTTTACGCCGTGCTCAAGGCCGGCGGCACCGTCGTCAACATCAACCCGCTTTACACAGGGAGCGAAATTGAAAAGCAGGTAGCGGATGCCGGGATTTGCATCCTGGTGACCCTGAACATGAAGGCGCTTTACCCTAAGGTGGCGCCGCTGCTGGACGCCGGCGGGCGGCTGGAAACGATTGTCGTTTGCTCCATGGGCGGGGTTCTCAAATTTCATGAAAAGATTTTGTTCAAGTTGCTCAAACGCCGCGAGGTTGCCGACATCCCCGATGATGACCACCACCTTACCTTTGATCGGTTGATCGACAACGACGGGGAGCCTGACCCCGTTTCCATCGACCCGGAAAACGATGTCGCGGTGCTCCAGTTCACCGGGGGCACCACCGGTTTCCCCAAAGCTGCACGCCTCACCCACGCCAATCTTTTCGCCAACGCCGCCCAGATCGCCCTGTGGGCCCCAGTGGCTAGGCCGGGGCGGGAAAAAATCCTGGGCGTGCTGCCGCTATTCCACGCTTTCGGCATGACTGCAGTCATGAATTTCGGTCTCCGGATAGGAGCCGAGCTTATTCTTCTGCCGCATTTCAAGACGGCGGAGGTGCTCGACGCCATTGACCGCGAGCGGCCGACGATATTCATCGGAGTGCCGACCATGTATTCGGCCCTCAATGCCCTTCGTAACCTCGGCAAATACGATATTTCCAGCCTCGATTTCTGCATTTCCGGTGGCGCCCCGTTGCCGGCAGAGGTTCAGCGGCAATTCGAGAATACGACTGGGTGCACCCTGGTCGAGGGGTATGGATTGAGCGAAACCAGCCCCGTGGTCGCCATCAACCCGCTGACGGGGGAAGGAAAACCGGGTTCGGTGGGGCTGCCTCTTCCGGGAACGGTGATCAGGATCGTTTCAACGGAAAATCCCGGCAAAGTGCTGCCTACCGGCGAGAGGGGAGAGGTCTGCATCAAAGGTCCCCAGGTCATGGCCGGTTATGCCAACCGCGCGAGAGAAAATATTGAGGTTTTTGAGTGCGGCTATCTGCGCACCGGTGATATCGGATACTTGGACGAGGACGGCTATCTTTTCATCGTCGACAGGATCAAGGACCTGATCCTGAGCGGTGGCTTCAATGTCTATCCGCGCAGGGTCGAAGAAGCGGTTCATCTTCATCCGGCTGTCGAAGAAGTCACCGTCTGCGGGGTGCCGGACCAGCACCGCGGCGAGATCGTCAAAGCCTTTGTCGCGCTCAAAGAAGGGGAAGAGGTTACGGCGGCAGAACTCAGGGCCTTTCTCAAGGATAAGCTGGCGCCGTTCCAGTTGCCCCGGCGGATCGAAATCCGCGAGACCCTGCCGAAGACCCTCATCGGCAAGATTTCCAAAAAAGAGCTGATTGCCGAAGGCGCTGCCGCGCCGCCCAAAATCGATTCCGTTCCCGCCACCGGAGAATGAAGCCTTGTCACGGAGGATTTGAGAATGAAAAACGTCGTCATTGCCGGATACGCCCGCTCTCCCTTCACGTTTGCCCAAAAAGGCGCGTTGAAAAAGGTACGCCCGGACGAACTGGCGGCGGAAGTCGTTAAGGGGTTAGTGGCAAGGACCGGCGTCAACGCCGATGACATCGAAGACCTTATCCTGGGCTGCGCGTTTCCGGAGGCCGAGCAAGGGCTGAACCTTGCCCGGCTGGTGACGTTTATGGCCGACCTGCCGTTGAGCGTCGCCGGAGTTACCGTCAACCGTTTCTGCGGCTCTTCCATGTACGCCATTCATATGGCCGCCGGCGCCATCCAGATGAACGCCGGTGAGGTTTTTATCTGTGCCGGCGTCGAATCCATGACCCGGGTACCGATCCTGGGCTACAACCCAATGCCCCATCCCGGCCTTTATGAACGTTTTTCGCAGGCCTACATATCCATGGGCGAAACGGCCGAAAACATCGCCACCAAGTACCAAATCACCCGCGAGGCGCAGGAAGCCTTCGCCGACCAGTCACAGAGGCGAGCGGCGCGGGCCCAGGCGGCCGGAAACCTGGATGACGAGATCGTTCCCATCACGTCAAAGGAGGGCATCGTCGACAAGGACGGCTGCATCCGGCCCGAGAGCACGGTCGAGGCCCTGGCCGAACTGAAACCGGCCTTCGATGAAAACGGCACGGTGACCGCCGGCACGTCGTCGCCGTTGACCGACGGGGCGGCGGCGACCCTTGTCTGCAGCGAGGATTACGCGGAAAAATCCGGGCTTCGCCCCTTGGCCCGGATCAAGGGCATCGCCGTTGCCGGGTGCAAGCCGGAAATCATGGGCATCGGGCCGGTGCCGGCGTCAAGGAAGGCGCTTCAAAGGGCCGGGCTATCCATCGCCGACATCGACGTCGCCGAAGTCAATGAGGCCTTTTCTTCACAAGCCCTGGCCAGCTTGCGGGATCTTGAACTGGACGGCGCGCGCGTCAACATCGACGGCGGCGCCATCGCGCTCGGCCACCCCCTAGGCGCGACTGGTGCGCGCATCACCGGCAAGGCGGCGGCCTTGTTGGCGCGTGAAGGCGGTACGTACGCCTTATCGACCCAGTGCATCGGCGGCGGTCAGGGTATTGCCACGGTGCTCGAGGCCGTGAAATGACGGAAATCAAGAAAGTCGCCGTCTTTGGCGCCGGCTTGATGGGCGCAGGGATCGCGGCGCAGGTCGCCAACGCGGGCGTGCCGGTGGTATTGCTCGACATCGCCCCCAAGGACGGCGACAGCCCGAGGACCATTGCCGAAGGCGCCGTGGAAAAACTCCTCAAGACCGACCCGGCGCCGTTGATGCACAGGCTGAACGTCCGCCTTATCACCCCCGGCAACATCGACGACAACATGGACCTGATCGCCGATTGCGACTGGATTGTCGAGGCGATCATCGAGCGGTTGGACCTGAAACAATCCCTTTATGAAAAGATCGAGGCCGCCCGCAAGCCGGGGTCCATCGTGTCGTCCAACACCTCGACCCTTCCCCTCGGCGTTTTGACCGAAGGCATGGCGGAAAGTTTCAAGGCGGACTTCCTGATTACCCATTTTTTCAATCCGCCCCGCTATCTGCGGCTTCTTGAGGTGGTGGCGGGGGACCGTACCCGGGCCGACGCCGTTGACGCGTTAATCCGTTTCGCCGATTTCAACCTCGGCAAGACGATAGTTCCCTGCAAGGACACGCCGGGCTTCATCGCTAACCGGATCGGCATTTACTGGCTTCAATGTGGCGTCGTCCGGGCCATGGACGAAGGCCTGACCATCGAGGAGGCCGATGCGGTCATGGGCCGCCACGCCGGCATCCCCAAGACCGGCGTGTTCGGGCTTCTCGACATGGTCGGCCTCGACCTGATGCCGCACGTGCTCGGCGCCATGGCGGAAACACTGCCCGAAAATGATCCCTTCCACGAGGTTTTCCGGGAGCCCGAACTAATCAAACGAATGATCGAACAGGGCTACACGGGCCGTAAGGGCAAGGGCGGCTTTTACCGCCTCAAGCCGGACACGGCGGACAAGATCAAGGAGGCGGTCGACCTTGAGACCGGCGAATACCACAAGGCGGAAAAACCGAAACTGGAAAGCGTCTCGGTGGCGAAGAAGGGCGGCCTCAGGGCGCTTGTGGGCCATTCCGACAAGACCGGCCGTTACGCCTGGTGGGTGCTGTCCCGAACTTTGAGTTACGCGGCCCGGTTGGTTCCGGAAATTTCCGATGACATCACCGGCGTCGATGACGCCATGCGGCTCGGCTACAACTGGAAGTTTGGCCCGTTCGAACTGATCGACAAGTTGGGAAGCGGCTGGTTCGCCGAACGGCTCAAGAAAGACGGTATGGAGGTGCCGAAGATTCTGGAGGTGGCGGCAGGGCGGTCCTTTTACCGCACCGAAAACGGCCGGCTTCAATTCCTTGGGCTCGACGGTGCTTACCAGGATGTCGTCCGGCCCGACGGCGTACTGTTGCTGGCCGATATCAAGCGCCGCCAGCAGCCGTTGGTGAAAAACCGGTCTGCCAGCCTGTGGGATATCGGTGACGGCGTGCTATGTCTGGAATTCCACAGCAAGATGAATTCGCTCAATCCGTTTATCCTGTCCTTGATCAAAAAGGCGATCCGGCGGGTGCTTGACGGATACAAGGCCCTGGTCGTCTATAACGAGGGCTCAAACTTCTCCGTCGGCGCCAACATCGGCATTCTGCTGGTGGCCATGAAACTGCGGGCCTGGTTTGCCGTCCGCTATCTGGTCGGACAGGGTCAGAACGTCTACAAGGCACTTAAATACGCGCCGTTTCCGGTGGTCGGCGCACCGTCCGGCATGGCGCTGGGCGGCGGTTGCGAAATCCTTCTCCATTGCGACGCCGTGCAAGCACACGCCGAGACCTATACGGGCCTGGTCGAGGTCGGCGTCGGCATCGTCCCCGGCTGGGGCGGCTGCAAGGAAATGCTGGTTCGGGGGTGGTCAAATCCCGAACGTCGGGGCGGCCCCATGCCGCCGGTGATCAAGGCTTTCGAGACCATCGGCATGGCGACGGTGGCGAAATCGGCGGCGGAGGCGAAAGACCTACTGGTATTGCGGCCCGGCGATGGAATCACCATGAACCGCGACCGCCTGCTTGCCGACGCCAAAGCCAAGGCGCTGGCATTGGCCGATAACTACGCGCCGCCTGAAAAACCCGAGATTTCGCTGCCGGGCAAAACGGCGCTGGCGGCAATGTCGATGGCCGTTGACGGGTTTCGCCTAAGCGGCAAGGCCACCTCCCACGACGTCACTGTAGGCAAGGTGCTGGCGGGGGTTCTGAGCGGCGGCGACACCGACATCACCGAGACCGTTAGCGAAGATGACCTGCTTGCCCTTGAGCGCAACGCCTTCGTCGCCCTTTCCCGGACACCGGCCAGCATCGCCCGCGTTTCCCACATGATGAAGACCGGCAAACCGCTGAGGAACTGAGAGGAACGGGCCCATGATACTTTGGTTTCTCCTACTTGGCGCGATTTTTCTGGTCGTCCTGCTCTATGCGGGGAAAGGCTACTGGGCCTGGGTCTCAGCCCTGGCGATCTGGTTGTCCATGTGGTGGCTGGCTGGCGTGCAGTCGCCGAGAGCCTTCATTACAACGCTGGCCATAACTTTCGCGGCGTCACTGATTTTCGGAATTCTCCCCATCCGCCGGACCCTGGTTTCGGCCCCGGTGATGCGTCTGGTTCGCGGCATCCTTCCCAGCATGGGCGAGACCGAACGCATAGCGCTGGAGGCGGGAACGGTGTGGTGGGACGGCGATCTGTTTTCCGGCAATCCCGATTGGCGCAAACTTCTGGATTTCCAGCTCCAGGCGCTGTCAGAGCGCGAACGCGCCTTTCTCGACGGGCCAACGGAGGATCTGTGCCGGATGATCGACGACTGGCGAATCGCTCAGAACCGCGATCTTTCGCCGGAGATTTGGGATTTTCTCAAGCGCGAGCGCTTCTTCGGCATGATCGTTCCGGAGGAATTTGGCGGTTTGGGTTTCTCGGCCATCGGCCATTCCGCTGTCGTCGCCAAGGTTTCCAGCCGCAGTGTTACCGCCGCCGTCACGGTGATGGTGCCCAACTCCCTGGGCCCGGCGGAACTGCTTCTCCATTACGGCACCGATGAGCAAAAAAAATACTACCTGCCGCGTCTGGCGCGGGGCGAAGAGGTTCCCTGCTTCGCCCTGACCGAGCCGCACGCCGGCAGCGACGCGGCGTCGAGCCGCAGCACCGGCGTCGTCTGCCGCGGCACGTATGAGGGCAAGGAGGTTCTCGGAATCCGCCTCAATTGGCAAAAGCGCTATATCACGCTCGCCCCGGTGGCCACCGTCATCGGCCTCGCCTTCCGCCTGTTTGATCCCGACGGACTGTTGGGCGGCGAAGAGGATATCGGCATTACCTGTGCGCTGATCCCGCGCCATGTGCCGGGGATCCAAATCGGCGACCGGCATGATCCTATGGGGGTACCGTTCCAGAACGGTCCAATTTTCGGCGATGACGTGTTCGTGCCGGTCGATTTCATCATCGGCGGCCAGGACGGGGTCGGACAAGGCTGGAAGATGCTGATGGACAGTCTGGCGGCGGGGCGTTCCATTTCGCTGCCGTCGCTGTCGGTGGCCGCCGTCGAACTCGCGGCGCGGGCCACCGGCGCCTATGCCACCGTGCGCGAGCAGTTCAACCTGCCGATCGGCCGTTTCGAGGGCATCGAGGAACCGTTGGCCCGAATCGCCGGCCATGCCTATCTGATGAACGCGGTCCGGGTGCTGACCTGCGCCGCCGTCGACGCCGGCGAGAAACCGGCGGTGCTGTCGGCTATCGCCAAAGCCTACCTCACCGACGCCATGCGCTCGACGGTTATAGACGCCATGGACATCATGGCCGGGGCTGCGATTTGCAGCGGCCCCCGAAATATTTTGTCCAGGATTTACGTTTCCGCCCCCATCGGCATTACCGTCGAGGGCGCCAACATCCTGACCCGGTCCCTGATCGTTTTCGGCCAGGGTTTGGTTCGGTGCCATCCCTTCGTCCACGACGAGATGCAGGCGGTCGCGGACAACGATCTTAAGGGCTTCGATAAAGCTTTCTTCGGCCACCTTGGGTCCGTTTACAGTAACGCCATTCGGTCCCTTGTCCTGGCGCTGACGGGAGGGCGCTTGGTGGCGGTGCCTGGAAATGTACCGGCCTCGGCATATTTTAGGGCGCTGACGCGTTACAGCGCTTCATTCGCCCTGGTCGCCGATGTCTGCCTAGCGACGTTGGGCGGGGCGCTCAAGCGGCGCGAAAAGATCAGCGGCCGGCTGGCCGACGCCCTGGCGTGGTTGTATCTGGCCTCCGCCACCCTCAAACGCTTCCACGACGATGGCCGGCCCGCCGAGGACGTGGCGCTGCTTCGGTGGTCGTGTGACCTGGCGTTGTGGAACATTCAGGAAGCTCTTCGGGGCGTTCTCGACAACTTGCCGAACCGGCTGGCCGCTTTGATGGTGCGTTTCCTGGTCTTTCCCCTGGGCGCCCGCCGCCGGCCGCCGGATGACGAATTAGGAGCCCAAGTTGCACAAGGCTTGTTAGATGGCAACGAGACGCGGCTCAGACTGACCCCCGACATCTTTATTCCCGACGCCAACGAGGACGGCCTCGGCCGGCTCGAGGCGGCACTAGAAAAGGTCGTCGCCGCCAAAGACAGCAACGCCAAGGTCATAGATGCGGTGCGGGCCGGTACCCTGGACCGGGAGCCCCGCGATAACCTTATCGACCGTGCAGCCGCCCAGGGGATCATCAACGGCGAAGGACTGAAACGCCTGGAAGCGGCCGAAGCAGCGCGGGGCGACGTGATCCAGGTCGACTCGTTCGACCCCGAAACCTACGCCGGGCTTAAGGGTTGACTCGGGAAGCAATATCTCATGTTTTTGAGTTTGATCACTGGGGAGCGTTACCGCCATTATTACAAGATCGGCAAGTTGCCTCCGATCCTGATGGCTTGACCACCTTGGGAAAGCATCTTCCCAAAATTACTAACTAAAAAAATTACTAATATATTCAACCCCCTCAACAACCGCTAAATATAAAAACATACCTACAATTATTACTGTTACGATTCCAAAGAGCCACAACATACCCTTTAACTCTCTTACTGATTTCGCAACTTCTCTACCACCCTTCGTCCTTTTATCAAAAAAAGCCATTTCCCTTTTCCCTTTAAATATTGACCATTATTTCGAATTTCTTCTAACTTTTTTCAACGGTAAATGTACCAAACTTTAGACCTCCAGGAATGATGAGTCTGATCATGTGTTTACGCCCCTGATTTGGGGTTCCTCATTATCCATTCGTGGTTCACATCGAGTGTCCACGGATATAACAGGGAGAGTGAACCTGAAGGTCCTTGCCGCCTTCAGACATTCCTCCTGGTTCTCCTGACCTGCCCCCCTTAACCGGATCCACATGCTTAGTTAGAGAAATGACCTGCCCCCACGAACGATACCACTTTTTAAGTTAGACTCGATGTTGAGAAAAGGCCTGATCTGGTCGTAGTCCCCTTTGAACGAAGACCTGATCAGGCCTTCCCGGGATGACGGTCTCAGGCGCCGGCGGGCGGTA
>DASCPW010000111.1:0-3719 GCA_036012725.1 Rhodospirillales bacterium | reverse complement strand
CCGGCAAGGGAATTCGCAATTCCCGGTCAGGATAGCGAGATCGTGGCAGGTGATCAGGTCGATGTTTTTGTCGAGCGTTACGAAGACAAGGACGGCCTGATCAGGCTCAGCCGGGAAAAGGCCCGGCGCGAGGAAGCTTGGACCGATCTCGACAGGGCTTTCAAGAGCGTGGAGCGGGTCAATGGGGTGATTTACGGTCGCGTCAAGGGGGGGTTCATCGTCGATCTGGCCGGGGCGGTGGCTTTTCTGCCCGGCAGTCAAGTGGACATTCGCCCGGTTCGCGATATAGAGCCTCTCATGAACACGCCGCAGCCCTTCCAGATCCTGAAAATGGACCGGGCCCGCAACAACATCGTTGTTTCCAGGCGCGCCGTTCTGGAGGAAACCCGCGCTGAGGAACGTTCCGAGCTCATCGCCAACCTCAAGGAAGGTCAGGTTCTGGAAGGCGTGGTCAAAAACATCACCGTATACGGCGCTTTCGTCGACCTCGGCGGCATCGACGGCCTTCTCCACGTCACCGATATAGCTTGGCGGCGCGTTAACCATCCTTCGGATGCCCTGCAGGTTGGCGAGACCGTCAAGGTGCAGGTTATTCGCTTCAATCGCGAAACCCAGCGCATCTCGCTGGGCATAAAGCAACTCGAGGAGGACCCTTGGGAGGGGATCGATACCAAGTTCCCGATCGATGCCAAGTTTACAGGCCGGGTCACCAACATCACCGATTACGGCGCTTTTGTCGAATTGGAACCGGGGGTCGAAGGCTTGGTTCATGTTTCCGAGATGAGCTGGACGAAAAAGAACATCCATCCCGGCAAGATCGTCTCGACAAGCCAGGAGATCGAAGTCTTGGTACTCAACACCGATGCCGAGAAGCGCCGCATCAGCCTTGGCCTGAAACAATGCCTTACCAATCCGTGGGAGGATTTTGCTGAAAACTATAAGGTCGGCGCGGAAATCGTTGGCGAGGTCAAGAATATTACTGAATTTGGCATGTTCATCGGACTTTTCGGCGATATCGACGGCATGGCCCATGTCTCCGATCTGTCATGGGCGAAGTCGGGGGAAGAGGCGTTGGCCGACTACAAGAAGGGCGATAAAGTCAAGGCCAGGGTTCTTGATGTCGATATCGAAAAAGAACGTATCAGCCTCGGCATCAAACAGCTTTCGGATGATCCGTTCGAATCCGCCTTGGTCACGTTGAAAAAGGGTTCCATCGTCACTTGCACCGTTTCGGCCGTGGTCGATGGCGGTATCGAGGTGCGTATCGGTGACGGCATTCCCGGTTTCGTTCGCAAGGCGGACTTGTCGCGCGACCGCTCGGAACAAAGGCCCGACCGTTTTGCCGCCGGTGAAAAAGTCGATGCTAAAGTCACTCAGATTAATCGTAGCGGGCGGCGGCTGGTGCTTTCCATCAAAGCTCGCGAGATGGCCGAAGAGAAAAAGGCGATGAAGGACTATGGCTCTTCCGATTCCGGCGCCAGCTTGGGGGATATCCTCGGCGCTGCCATAAAAGAGAAAAAAGAAGCCACGAAGATGGAAGAGCAAACCGAGGCTAAGACGAGCAAGAAAAAGACCAAGGCCGAAACAAAACCCGAGAAAACGACCGCCAAGGAGGAAAAACCAAAAACCAAAACCTCCAGCAAGACCGAAGCCAAGGAGGAACCCAAGGCCAAGGCTAAAACCAAAACCAAAACCAAAACCAAAACAAAGACCGATGCTAAAACCAGTGCGGAGCCAAAGGCCGAGACCAAACCCGTGGCCAAAGCCAAAGCCAAACCCAAGGCCAAGCCTAAAGCCAAGACCAAAACGAAGACCAAAGCCGATACGGATCCAGAGGCCGAGACAAAATCCGAGGATTCAGCTTAATTTTCGGGTCCTTTCACCTGCTTCACATATTTAGGCTGCCGGCGGTTTTTGACGGAAGGGCGGTTTACCGTCGTTACATGCGGAGATGTCATGTCGCTGGACGCTTACCGGGTCGTCGATAGACGCCGCCTCAAACGACGTCTGACATTCTGGCAGATCGCCACCGTCTTTTTGCTGATCGTGGCGGTGGTGGTCGCTCTGGAACGGGCGGGAAAGCTGAGGCGGGAAATCCATGTCGCCCATCTTTCTGTCGCGGGCGTAATCCTTGATGATCACTGGCGCGATAAGGCCTTGGAGCAAGTGCGCGGCAACGACAACGCCAAGGCTTTGATTGTCCGCATCGACAGCCCAGGCGGAACGGTCGTCGGCGGCGAGGCGCTGTTTCACGGCTTACGCGCCGTGGCCGCGAAGAAGCCGGTGGTCGCGGTGATGGGCGGAACCGCTACTTCGGCTGGCTATATGATCGCGCTCGGCGCCGAATACATCGTCGCCAGGGAAGGGACGATCACCGGTTCGATCGGCGTCATCATGCAGACCGCGGATATGACCAAACTTATGGAAAAACTGGGTATCAAGCCGGAATCCATCAAAAGCCGGGAACTGAAAGCTCAGCCCAACCCTTTGGAACCGATCACCGAGGCGGCCCGTGAGGCGGCCAAGGTTGTGGTCATGGATCTTTTTGAAATGTTTGTGGATATGGTGGAAAAACGCCGGAAAATGCCGCGGGAGCAAGTGCTTAAACTGGCGGACGGGCGTGTATTCACAGGCCGACAAGCCGAAAAAAACGGTCTTGTCGACGCCATTGGCGGCGAGCGGAAGGCCCGTGAATGGCTGCGGGATACCTTTGAGATCTCTACCGAATTGCCGGTCAAAGAGGTGGAAATTCAACGTGAGGACGAGCCCTGGCGCGAGATTCTCTCGAGCGTGGCTGGAAAAGCACTGTTTTCTGAACGACTTAGACTTGACGGCCTGGTCTCCCTTTGGCACCCTGAGTTACGCTAGCGCGAGCGGAGACGGCCGTACCTTGGGGAGAACTTGATTTGAGAGGGGAATTGCGTAAATGACTAAATCGGAACTGATTGCGCGTCTTGCCGAAGCTAATCCACATCTCTACCAAAGAGATGTGGAGCGCATTGTTAATACCGTGTTCGAGGAAATCACCGCCGCCCTGGTCGATGGCGACAGGGTCGAGCTTCGCGGCTTCGGCGCTTTTTCCATTAAGGAGCGCGCCGCCCGTATGGGACGCAACCCAAGGACCGGCGAAGCGGTGCAGGTGGATTCCAAATTAATTCCTTACTTCAAAACCGGTAAACAACTCCGCGAGAAGCTTAACAGCTAGTACACCCCGGCGGGATTTCGAGCATCCCGCCACCGTGGCAACAAGGACGGACCGTGATGGTGAAGCTGATTTCCTTGATCGTCATGGTTTTTATCGCCGTGGTGGTTGTTGACTTTTCCCTCTCCAACCGCGCCGCGATGGTGGTGGATTTAGCGCCGTTGATGTTCACCTTAACGGCACCTGTTTTCCTAGTCGTGCTGGTCAGCTTTGCCGTTGGCTTCGTTGCCGGGGGCTTGGTGGCGTGGATATCGGGGGGAAAAAAACGTTGGCGCGCTCGCCAGCGGGCCTGGCAGGCGCAGGCGGCGGAACGGAAGGTCAAACGAATGAACGCCAAGGTAGCCAGTTTGGAAGCCGCCCTGGTGGAACAGGGTGATCCCCGGCCTTCTCCCAACTCCGCTGATACGGGCCACTAATACACCCCGGCAAGAGCCGGTTTTTACGCATCCGCAAACAGACCGGCTATCCGCCTTTGAAAATCCTCGGCGGCGGCACAGGGGTTGGGCGCCGTTCTAAT
>DASCPW010000110.1:0-5890 GCA_036012725.1 Rhodospirillales bacterium | reverse complement strand
TGGCGCTTAACCAAATTCACGCCTTGGACAATGGCCCGGTTACGGACCGGAAAAACACGCAAGATCTCACCGGTTTTCCCTTTATCCTTACCGGCCCTGACGGTCACCTTATCGCCTTTTTTCATCTTCAATTTGCTTGTTAGCTTCAATTTTCCTGCCATCACAAGACCTCGGGAGCGAGAGAAATGATCTTCATGTATCTTTTGGCGCGCAACTCACGGGTGACGGGGCCGAAAATACGGGTCCCAATGGGCTCGCCTTGGCTGTTTATCAGCACTGCCGCGTTACGGTCGAAGCGAATGGCCGAACCATCGGCACGGTGGATATCCTTGGCCGTGCGGACCACCACCGCCCGCAAGAGTTCGCCTTTTTTAACACGGCCACGGGGTATCGCTTCCTTGACCGAGACGACAATGACATCTCCTACGTAAGCAAATCTGCGCTTCGACCCGCCAAGCACCTTGATGCACTGCACCCGGCGGGCACCGGAGTTATCAGCCACGTCCAAGTTAGTTTCCGCTTGGATCATTATTTTCCCCTTCGCCGATCACCGGCGTCAGTTTCCCGCACCCTCGGTGACGATTTCCCACCGCTTGCGTTTCGACAACGGCCGGCATTCGCGTATCCTCACTTGGTCGCCGACCTTGCAGGCATTGTTTTCGTCATGGGCGGCATACTTTTTTGAGCGGCGGATAAATTTCTTATAAAGCGGATGCATAATTTTCCGCTCGACTTTAACGGTAATGGTCTTATCCATTTTGTCGCTGACCACGATCCCTTGGAGCACTCGTCTCGGCATGGTTTGTCCTTAATCCTCTTTTACCGCCGCCTTTAAAGAAGTGGCCTTGGCACGCTCGCCATTGATGGTTTTGACGCGCGCAACATCCCGCCGCACTTGGCGCTTGCGCGCCGTGTTCTCAAGCTGGCCACTAGAGACCTGAAACCGTAGATTGAAAGATTCTTTCCTCAGATCAAGCAGTTGATCCTTCAGTTCATCGTCACTCTTGGCACGAAGATCGGCTGTTTTCATCGGCTTTTTCCATCCTCGCCATGGCGGGATACGAAACGTGTCTTCAAAGGCAGCTTTGCCGCCGCCAGGACAAAAGCCCGGCGGGCGGTTTCGATCGGCACACCGTCTATTTCAAACATGACGCGGCCAGGTTTGACGCGGCAGGCCCAGAATTCAGGCGTACCCTTGCCCTTTCCCTGTCGCACCTCGGCTGGTTTCTGGGATATGGGGACGTCCGGAAAAATCCGAATCCAAACACGCCCGGCGCGCTTCATATGGCGGGTTATCGCCCGCCGAGCGGCTTCGATCTGACGGGCGGTCACTCGTTCCGGCGCCGCCGCTTTGAGCCCATAAGAGCCGAAATTTAGCTGGTAGCCACCTTTGGCATGGCCGTGAATACGGCCCTTGTGCGCTTTGCGGAACTTCCTACGTTTGGGACTGAGCATGGTTTTTTACTTTCTCTAATTTCCGCTTCCGCGCCTAGCGGGTGGGCTGCTGCTCAATAGCGAATTTGTCCATTGCCATGGTGTCATGGGCCAGGATGACGCCTTTAAATATCCACACCTTGACCCCGCATATGCCATAGGTGGTCTTTGCCGTGGCGGTGCCGTAATCAACATTGGCGCACAACGTATGCAAAGGCACTCGGCCTTCCCGATACCAAAAGGTGCGGGCAATCTCGGCCCCTCCCAAGCGTCCGGCGCAGTTGATGCGAATGCCCTCGGCGCCAAGACGCATTGCCGATTGCACCACACGCTTCATGGCGCGGCGAATGGAGACACGCCGTTCCAGCTGCTGGGAAACGTTTTCCGCCACCAGCTGGGCATCGATCTCGGGCTTTCTTATCTCGATGATATTCACGTGCACGTCCGAACCGGTAATTTTGACAATGTTCTGGCGCAATTTTTCAATGTCGGCGCCTTTTTTGCCGATCACGACGCCGGGCCGGGCGGTGTGGATGGTGATTCTGGCCTTTTTGGCGGGGCGCTCGATGACGATGCGCGACACGCCGGCCTGGACCAAACGTTTGCGAAGGTAATCGCGAATGGCCAAATCCTCGTGCAGCATATCCGAATAGCTATCGTCCGCATACCAGCGGGAATCCCAGGTACGGATGATGCCCAGGCGCAGTCCGATCGGATTAACTTTTTGCCCCATCGTTCAACTCTCCTCGCGTTCACGAATAACGAGACGAAGATTGCTGAAGGGTTTACGAATTAGCCCGCTTCGGCCGCGGGCGCGGGCGCGCAACCTTTTCATCTCCAAAGTCCTGCCGACGGTGGCCTCCGCCACGAACAGCCGATCTACGTCCAGTTGATGGTTATTCTCGGCATTGGCGATAGCCGATTGCAGGACCTTTACCACCTCGCCGGCGACGCGGCGTCTGCAAAACTGAAGCTCGGACAGCGCCGATTGACAATCCTTGCCTCGAATGCCAGCCACCACCAAATTCAGCTTTCGCGGACTGGTGCGGATCAGTTTGGCGTAAGCCAGCGCCTCGTTGTCGGCAAGCCGCCGCTCGGCGGATTTTTTGCCCATGATCAGACCCTCCTGGCCCTTTTATCGGCGGTATGGCCCAAGTACGTACGGGTCGGCGAAAACTCCCCCAACTTGTGCCCGATCATGTCCTCGGTGACCAAAACAGGCACGAATTTGCGGCCGTTGTAGACCCCGAAAGTAAGGCCCACGAACTGCGGCAGGATGGTCGAGCGCCGGGACCATGTCTTGATGACTTGGTTGCGACCTCCAGCGCGCGCGGCCTCCGCTTTCTTAAGAAGAAAGCCATCTACGAAAGGTCCTTTCCAAACGGAACGAGGCACTTGAGCTCTCCTGCTATTTCTTGCTGTGGCGGCGGCGCAAAATCAGCGCATCCGTCTTTTTCTTACCACGGGTTCTTTTACCCTTGGTCGGCTTGCCCCATGGGCTTACCGGATGGCGGCCGCCCGAAGTTCTTCCCTCGCCCCCGCCATGGGGATGGTCAACGGGGTTCATGGCAACGCCACGCACGGAAGGGCGCTTGCCCAGCCAGCGTTTGCGCCCCGCCTTGCCCAGTTTGATATTTTGCTGATCGGGGTTGGAAACGGCGCCGACGGTAGCCATGCACTCGGCGCGCACCACACGTAACTCTCCCGAACTCAGGCGGAGTTGAGCATAACCCTGATCCTTGCCGAGCAGTTGGGCATAAGTGCCGGCGGAACGAGCGATTTGAGCGCCTTTGCCAGTCTTCATCTCGACATTATGAATGATGGTGCCGACGGGAATGTTCTCCAATGGCAAGGCATTGCCGGGACGGATATCGACGTTCCTGCCAGCAACAATTTTATCGCCGATGCGAAGGCGCTGGGGCGCGATGACGTAGGACAACTCCCCGTCCTCGTAGCGGACAAGAGCAATGAACGCGGTGCGGTTGGGATCGTATTCCAGCCGCTCGACGGTAGCGGCAATGTCGAATTTGTTGCGTTTGAAATCGATGACGCGAAATTTGCGTTTATGTCCGCCGCCCCGGCGCCGGGCGGTAATGCGGCCGTTATTGTTGCGGCCGCCTTTTTTGCAAAGGCCTTCGACGAGGGATTTTTCAGGCTTGCCCTTCCAAAGGATAGACCTGTCCACGGAAACGAGGCCGCGCCTTCCAGGGGTCGTCGGGTGGTATTGTTTCAATGCCATGACCGTCATCAAACCCCTGTGCTTATGTCAATGGACTGGCCTTCGGCCAGGGTGACAATGGCTTTTTTGATATCTACCCGCTTTCCTGGCCGGCCGCGAAAGAGCTTAACCTTGCCCTTCTGGCGCAAGGTATTGACGGCGGTGACATTGACCTTGAACAAGTCCTCGACCGCCGCCTTGATTTCCGGCTTGGAAGCGTTCAAGGGTACCCGGAAGCTCACTTGATTGAATTCCGAAAGCAGGGTCGACTTTTCCGTCACGATGGGTGAACGGATGAGCTCGTAAATCCGTTCCTTGCTCGGATTAGCTGTAATTCCGCTGTATTTGCTCATTTCAACCGCTCAACCAACTGTTCAACCGCGTCCTTGGTCAGGACCAGAGTATCCCGGCGCAAGATGTCGTAAACATTGGCTCCTTGGCTAGGCAACACATCCAGACCAACAATATTGGCGGCGGCCTGGGAAAAGTTGGGATCCGTTTCCGTCCCGTCGATAAAGAGCACGGAGCGCCACCCCAGCTTGCCGACATGCTTCGCCAAGTCCGCTGTTTTCGCTTTTTTCATCTTGGCCGTACTTAAAATCACCAGCTTGCCATCCGCCTGTTTGGCTGAAAGCGCTGTTTTGAGAGCCAGACGACGAACCTTTTTCGGTAATTTGTGGGCATGGCCGCGGAGAACCGGCCCGAAGGCGACACCGCCGCCTCGCAACTGCGGTGCCTTATTGGAGCCTCGCCGGGCTCGCCCGCTGCCTTTTTGACGGTGTGATTTGGCGGTTGTTCCTCGTATTTCACTACGGGTTTTTGCTTTGTGGGTTCCGGTGCGGCGCTTGGCAAGCTGCCAATTAACCATGCGCGCCAAAATGTCGGCACGGACCTTGAGACCGAACACCGATTCATCCAAGTCGATGCTACCGACTTTCTTGTTTTCAAGGCTGATGACGTCACATTTCATGACCGGTTAATTTTCCGTCTCGCCCTGCAAGAAACCTTCAGGCTGACTTGTTTTGGCCAAGGTTTCCTCGACCGGCGCTTCCTCAACCGGGGTTTCCTCGGTTGGCGTTTTCTCGACCGGCGCTGCCTCGGCTGGTGCTTCCGCGGCACCGCTCAACGCCGCCGGAAACGGGGCTCCGTCCGGCAGTAGTTTCTTGACCGCGTCACGAACCAAAACAAAACCGCCCTTGCTCCCGGGAACGGCCCCTTTGATCAGGATGACGCCGCGATCGGCGTCGGCGGCCATAACCAGAAGATTTTGAGTGGTCACCCTTTTAGCGCCCATCTGGCCGGCCATCTTCTTGCCCTTGAAGACCCTGCCCGGGTCCTGGCACTGACCGGTGGAACCGAGCGCCCTGTGGCTTACGGAAACGCCGTGGGAAGCCCTTAATCCCGCGAAACCGTGCCGTTTCATGGCGCCCGCAAATCCCTTACCCTGGGATGTGCCGGTAACATCGACAAACTGGCCGGGGACAAAATGGGCGACCGACAGTTCGGCACCGACCTCAAGAAGGGCATCAGGGCCAACCCGAAACTCGGTGGTGCGGCGTTTGGGCTCGACTTTTGCTTTCGCAAAATGCCCGCGCATGGCCTTGGTGACATTTTTCACCTTGACCGCGCCGACCCCGACTTGGACGGCGTTGTAACCATCCCTTTCCTCGGTACGCCGGGCGACGACTTGGCAGTTATCCACCTCGAGCACGGTCACGGGCTCATGCCTACCGTTTTCGCCGAAGACGCGGGTCATGCCGAGTTTGCGTGCAATAAGACCGGTTCTCACAGTTTGATCTCCACATCGACGCCGGCGGCCAAGTCAAGCTTCATCAACGCGTCCACGGTCTGCGGTGTCGGATCAATAATATCGAGGATCCTTTTGTGGGTCCGTATCTCGAATTGTTCCCGCGATTTCTTATCGATATGGGGCGAACGCAAGACGGTAAAACGCTCGATTCTCGTCGGCAGGGGAATAGGTCCGCAAACCCGAGCACCCGTCCGCTTGGCCGTGTTGAGGATCTCTAGGGCCGATTGATCCAATACGCGGTGATCGAAGGCTTTGAGGCGGATACGTATGTTTTGATTTTCCATATTTTCGTTTCCATCCGGCGTTTTTGTCTAAATCCCGGCCGGCTTCCCTTTCCTACTCGATAACCGAGGCAACGACACCGGCGCCAACGGTCCGGCCGCCCTCGCGGATCGCGAAACGCAAGCCCTCGTCCATGGCGATGGGCG
>DASCPW010000109.1:0-6841 GCA_036012725.1 Rhodospirillales bacterium | reverse complement strand
CGGGAACGGGAACCTGGGCGCCGCAAGCCGGCGCCTAGGCGGCGAAAAAGCCCCAGCTGAGAACGGAGAGCAAGGTGAAACGTCGCATCGGTAACTCCGCGATAACTGAAAACCACCGGAATCTAGCGCCAGACGCCGCCGGAAAAAACCTCGGCAATGGAGTCGCTTTCTAGGGCGGCCTCGATACGAGTGCGCCTATGTAGACTTTTGCCTATCCACAACGGAAATCCGCAAAAATGGATTTTCGCGAATTCGCTGACCGCAATCGCCCCGGCGATCTAAGCCGTCCTTGCGTGCGCGGTGACCCGGACGTAGAGCTTCAAGGTTTTCAAATCCGCCACGCCCGACGCCGTCATCATATGGAAATGGCCTTCCTGGAATTTGATCGGCAAGGTGAGGTAACACCGGCCCGCCTTGATTTTGCCCGGCGGCGGCAGGTGGTCGGCGATCGTGGTCCGGCTTTGGGTCAGGAACCAGGCGAGCATATGTTGCGAACTGAAGCCTTCACCGGTGGCGTTTTGAAAAAAGATTTCGGCACCCTCTTTTTTGTTTTCATAACTATCGATCGTTTGCGTGGACAATTGCAGGTTGCCGCTATCGTGATAATAGTAGTCGGTCTCGAAGCCGATATGGTGAAGCGTAAAGTCGAATTTGCCGCCGCACTGCCCGTTGCCCATTTCTCAATCCCGGTTCCGGCGGTTGATGGCGTAGTCTCCGGTCTCCTCCCGAAAAGGCTGCGCTAGCATCCGGTGCAGGTGCTGGGTGCCCGGATCGCGAAACAGGTCGATGCCGATGGTCATCCCCTGATGTCCTTTTTCTGGTTGGCCGCGGTAGGTTCCCAAAAGACGGTCCCACCAGGGCAGGTTGAAGCCGAAGTTGGAGTTGGTCTCTTGGACCAGAAGCGAATGGTGAACCCGGTGCATGTCCGGCGTCACCACTAACAGCCTGAGACAACGGTCAAGGCCCAAGGGGAGACGGAAGTTGGCATGGTTGAACATGGCGGTGGCGTTGAGCAACACCTCGAAGATCATCACCGCCACGGCGGGCGGGCCAAGGGCCGTGATCACCGCCATCTTGATGGCCATCGACAAGACGATCTCCAGGGGGTGGAAGCGCGCCCCCGTGGTCACGTCGATATCCTGGTCGGCATGGTGCATGCGGTGCAACCGCCACAGCAAGGGCACCGCGTGGACCATGACGTGTTGCAGGTAAATGGCGAGATCAAGGATCGCCACCGAGGCGCCGACGGCCAGCCAATAGGGAACGGCAAGGTTGTTGAAAAGCCCCCAGCCCCGATCGGCGGTGAGCATCGCCAGGCCGACGCCGGCGATCGGAAAGACAAGGCGCAGCAGGGCCGTGTTCAAGGCGACGATGCCTAAATTCGCATACCAGCGAACGGCCCGGGATTGGCTCAAGGCCCGCCTGGGCGCGGTCAGCTCCAAGACCATCATTAAGGCCAGCATGCCGAAAAAGCATGCTAGCCGGATCGCCGTTTCATTGCCGAGAAGAAAATTCGTTATGGTCTTGGCTCTCCAAAGACAATGAATTTAGCGGTTTTACGAGGACAGTGCAAAGAGCCACGGCAGGTGCCCTCCCATAGGGGTCTCGCGAAGAGCAACCTTGCCGGATTTGAGCCCTGGAGCGGATCGCTCTTGGCGATTCCAATCCATCCGTATTTGCCTTAAGATAATGGGAACTTGCGGCACGGGGGTCGTCGGCACTAAATCTATAATGTGGAGTTCCAATTCCGGCTCCTGACGGGGGCCGGATAAAAAGATGGAGAAAATCGTTGACCAACACCGTGATCCCGCCGGCTGGCGGCGCCAAGAGCGAAGCGGACCTTGATCCCTTCCTCGATCCATGGGCCGAAATCGAACGCCTGCGGCGTAAAAAAAACGCCGTCATCCTGGCTCATTATTATCAGGACGGGGAAATCCAGGACCTGGCCGATTTCGTCGGCGATTCGCTGGATCTCTCCAGGCGGGCGGCGGCCACCGACGCCGAGGTGATCGTCTTTTGCGGGGTTCGTTTCATGGCCGAGGTGGCAAAGATCGTGAGCCCCCAAAAGACCGTCCTTTTGCCCGACGCCGAGGCCGGCTGCTCGCTCGAGGAAGCCTGCCAGCCCGACGCCTTCCGCCGTTTCCGCGACGCCCATCCCGGCCATCTGGCGCTCACCTACATCAACTGCTCGGCCCAGGTGAAGGCCTATTCCGACATCATCGTCACTTCGTCCAACGTCGAGGATATCATCTCCCAGTTGCCGGCTGACCAGCCCATTCTTTTCGCGCCGGACCGCCATCTCGGCGGCTACCTGGCGCGCAAGACCGGCCGCGAGATGACCCTTTGGCCGGGCACCTGCATCGTCCACGACCAGTTCTCGGAGCGCCAGTTGGTGAAGCTCAAGGTCGAGCATCCGGATGCCCTGGTCAGCGCCCATCCCGAATGTCACGACGGCATCTTGAGACATGCCGACCATGTGGGATCGACGCGCTCGATCCTTGATTTCGTGGTCAATGATCCGAGCCGGAAATTCATCATCGCCACCGAGCCCCATATCATCCACCAGATGAAAAAGGCGGCGCCCGGCAAGACCTTCATCCCGGCGCCCGGCGCCGACGGCGGCTGCAACTGCTCCAACTGCCCGTTCATGGAGTTGAACACCATCGAAAAACTCTACCTGGCCATGGTCAACATGGCGCCCCGGGTGGAAATTGCCGAGGACCTGCGCCTGGCCGCCTTACACCCGTTGCAACGGATGTTGGAGATGTCGCCGCCGGCGGGCGCGGTGCCGGCGCAAGCCGCCGAGTGAGCTCGCCTCGCTCCACCATGGCTCTTGACGCCGACGCCCTCGGCCGTTTCATCGACCGCGCCCTGGCCGAGGATTTAGGATCTGGCGATATCACGTCCGACGCCGTCATCCCGGAGGGCGCCGCCGTCAAGCTGGCCATGACGACGCGCCAGGACATCGTCGTCGCCGGCATTGACATCGCCGCCCGGGTATTCCACCGCCTGGCCCCCGAGGCCCATATCACCATCGCGGCCCCGGACGGCACCGCCGCCAAGGCGGGGAGCGTATTGGCCCGCTTCGAAGGTCCGGCCCTGGGCCTGCTGGCGGCCGAACGGACGGCCTTGAACATCGTCCAGCATTTGAGCGGCATCGCCACCCTGAGCCGCGCCTACTCGGAAGCCATCGCCGGGACGCCCGCCGTCCTCCTGGACACCCGCAAAACGGTTCCGGGCTTAAGGGCACTGGCCAAATACGCCACTACCCTCGGCGGCGCGCGCAACCACCGCCTGAGGCTGGATGATGGCGTCCTGATCAAGGACAACCACATTGCCGTCTCGGGAAGCGTCACCGAGGCGGTGCGGCGCGCTAAGGCCGAGGGCCTTAAATCCATCGAAGTGGAATGCGACACTTTGGGCCAAGTCGAAGAAGCGCTCGCCGCCGGCGCCGAGCGCCTGCTTTTAGACAACATGGATCTGGCCACCTTGCGCCGGGCCGTGGAAGTAACCGCCGGCCGGGCCCAACTGGAGGCCTCCGGCGGAGTGACCATGGAGACCGTCCGCGCCATCGCCGAGACGGGTGTCGATTTCATCTCCGCCGGGCGGATCACCAGCTCCGCCCCGGCCGCCGACATCGGGCTTGATTTGAGGGCGGAGTGAGGCCGGCGGGGTGTAGGCGGTTTTGTTGAAGGTCAAGTACTCATAAATGATGCCCCGTAATTAGACGATGGCTTGCCGCCCCGATGTCCGTTTACTGCCTGAAAGCAGTCGTATAGCCGTGCCCTCTGAAAGGGCGGAAAATAGCCACAAACTGACATTACCTAGCCAAGCTATTTTTCTGCTATTAGGCTTTTGTCAATCAGCTTTCAGGGATGTAAGGCGTAACCATGAGGGGTGGAAAATTGCCTGATAGCAAAGTCAAATTGGCGACAGTCAAGGACTACCATCGTATCTTTGCCCTGATCCTCGTCATGGCAACGGTTGCCGTGGACATCGGTAAGGTTCCAACAAGCGCCCACAAAGATTTGATCAATTAAAGTAAGTGCCAGCGGAATTGTTGTCTTGAATTAAAGTTGCGGCGCGCCATTATTCGCGGCAAACCCAAATATCGAAATAGGTGAACGAAGTACTTTTCTTGTAGGCGTCAAGGAAGGTTTGGCGAAAAACTTCGGGAAAGGCTGGTTCACCGTAATAACTCCACATGGCGAAGGGGGCCTCATCCTTCGGCACCAGCCACAGGTCGGTCTTACAGGCGCGGATGCGCTCGATGGCGGCTTCGGGAAAGGCGATGCTCAGTTTCAGCATCTCGGCACCAACCGTGGCGTCCAGGCTGTAAGGATTGCCGGCCATGACCAGCAAGGACTTGTAGTAGGTCAGGTCGTAACTGGCCCCGCCGGCTGTTTTTTCGCCATATCCCATCTCTATCGTTTTGCCGGAAAAGCGGGTGATGATGTCTTTGACTTCGGCATTGATGCTCGCCGCCAGGGGCCAGTCCAGGTTACGCAGAAACCGCTTCTGAACGGGCACCGAAAGCATCAGAACAAACACCGCCGCCACCAGCAAGATGGTGGTGGAAAAACGTTTGTAACGGCTGTTGCCGGAGAAGCGCAGCGTCATATCTATGGCCAGGGGGAAAAAAGGATAGAGGTAATAGTGCCCGCCGCCCGGTCTCGCCGCCAAGGGAATTAACACCAAAATACCGGCAATATAGGACAAGAAGTAGATTTTTTCTCCCTTGCCGGTTGATTTCAGAGCTGGAAAGAAGACCAGCGCCGGAATCAGGTAGAGAAGCGCTTTTTTCAAGACCGGACCGTATGCTTCCGGGGAAAAGGCCTTGCCCGCCGC
This sequence comes from Rhodospirillales bacterium, assembly GCA_036012725.1. Taxonomy (GTDB): domain Bacteria; phylum Pseudomonadota; class Alphaproteobacteria; order Rhodospirillales; family 2-02-FULL-58-16. The sequence goes on along the minus strand of DASCPW010000109.1, from coordinate 1,993 downwards.
CTGCAGGGAAAACCACACCGTATAATCGGCAAGCGAGAAGGCAGAAAAGGCGAAAGGCGCCAAAGCCACCGCCGCGCCGGCAAGGCATAAGGAAAAGAAGTGGGTGAATCCCCGGCCATAACAATGCAAAAACGCGATCGGGACAAAATAGATGCCGGCGTGAACTTTGAGGCTTACCGCCATCCCGCCGGCAATGGCGATGATCAGCGTCCTTGTCCATTCCGGCTTTTCCCTATCCGCCGAGCTCATTACCCAGAGCGCGATGACGACGAAAAGGACAATGAAAGGGTCCGGCCGGTTCCAAATGGAAAATGGTATCAGCAGCAAGACAAAGCCCGAGGCGAGAAGGCTCGCCGCCGAAGCGTAAACCAGTCCCCAGCACCGCCAGCCAATGAGGAAAAACAAGGGCGCGGATATAGCGGCCGCCAACCCAGCCAGTTTTCCTGTCGCCAAGGAACCGCCGAAAAGAGCGAAGATCACGGCATGAATGCCGTAGGACAGGGGTCCGTAAGGGATGCCGGTCCGGTCCGGGGCCTCGAGACCGTGATAGACGGGATGGCCCTCGAGTAGACGCCAGGAAAGCGCCGCGACGCTGGGTTCGGTGTGGTCGGCATAGCCCGGATAGGCAAGATATAGCCCGGCGATGACGGCGATCATGGCAATGGCCAGCAGCGCCGTAAAAACGGCCAACTTGGTGCCGTGTCGGCTGAGGATGTCCACCATGGGTGCGTTGTGAGAACTAATCAATGGTTGGCAAAGTGCGCGGCTGATAATGTTTACGGGTGATGCTGCTTTTCATCACTTCCAGCAACAAGTAGAGGCCCTTGGCGTATTTTTTCAACTCGGCTACCATTACAATTTTATTTATATAAGTCGAAAGACGTGACGACGGTTAATTCTCAGGCGTATTAAAAACAGCACAATAATGGGACAAACCTTAACCAATTTGATCGACCGCTTTGACATATGGCGCTCAAAATCCACTGCATTTAGCGAAGGACGTAATGGGGTCCTTCTGATTTCCAGTGGAGGAATTGGCGACACTCTATTGTTTCGTCTGATAATTCTGCGTTTTCAAACTCTGCTGTTACCAAATGAACAGCTTCATTTGGTTATCCGCCAGGATTGTAGCCAGGTCGCTTTCCTATTTCCAAAAGATATTCAAATCCACTCTATTGACTATCCACATTTTATTAAAAACCTGACTTATCGGCGTACTGTGTGCAGAAAGATGCATGCATTGAACCTACGCATAGCAGTGAGCACCGACCATCTTCGTCATCCGCTGATTGATGACGTTATCGTACGTGCAACGCTTGCCCCGCAGAAATTTGCTTTATACCCACGTAGTTGGCCAAAATACGATACACTTCTTAAGCGCAACATCAAACAGTATGACCCTCTGATCGAAGTACCGGACCACATGGAACACCGTCTTATTCGCTGGTGGCATTTGGCCAATGAAATTTGCGGCGACGTGCAACCGGTACCGAAGGCATCTCTGCCCAAGGCGGCCTTGCCACCACCAGCACATCTGGAACGTGACCTTTTTATGTTGCATCCGTTTTCAGCTGTCAAAGAACGCCAATATAGTGTGAAAATATTTCAGGAAATTTTAGAAATCCTTCCCTTGGATTGCGATATTGCCCTGTCTTGCGGCCCAGAAGATTTGACAACAAATCCCGAATTTAAGATGCTGTTAGACGATGCCCGTGTGTACGTAGATATGTGCTCTTTTGAATATAGGGCATCAACCTTGCAAGCAACCAAGCTTGTAATTTCAATCGATACCTCTGTGATGCATCTAGCCACTTTATGTGGCACGCCGACCATCTGCCTAGCATCGGCAGCCCATGTTATTGACAGCATCCCATATGATGAACGCATGATCCCAAAGAATGTGTGTTTTCTATACCACGATATGGAATGTCGCATGTGCCTAGGCCAATGCTCACACCCTCTTGAAGACAATCGTTATCCCTGCATAGCTAGG
>DASCPW010000108.1:0-2250 GCA_036012725.1 Rhodospirillales bacterium | reverse complement strand
CGCTGGCGATCTGGGCATTGCTGTTGCCCTGGGCGAGGGCAGCCAAGAGTTCCTGTTCCCGTCCGGTGAGACAACTAAAAGGATTGGCGCTCGGTTGGCTCAGGTCCATGAACGGGAAAACCATTCGCCCCTCAGCAACGGCTGAAATAGTTTCCACCAAGCGTTGTGGCGGTTCTCTTTTCAAGCAAAAACCCGCTCCCCCCAACTGCATCACTAGGCGCGGTACCTGGGGCGATGGATTGCCGGTATAGACCACCAACCGCGGCATCTTTTGACGCTTGCGCAAGGCTTGCAGCACCTCGTGCCCGCCCATGTATGGCATGTCCCAGCCGATTACCCCGACATCGAACAACAGCCTGTTCACCGCTTCAATGAACCGCTCCCCGTCGGCGGCGATGGCAACCAGGGAAAAGCGCTCTTCTTGCTCGATCAATTGGGCCATACCTTCTTGAACGAGTGGCGATTTATCGGCTATCACAATGTCGATGATCTTGTTATCGCTCATAACTGCCGCCATAAGCTCCCTGAATGGGTAGGTATCTTCCACGTTTCAATAGCGGTTAATTTTCCGTTTTGCAACAAACCCTTCACGCCCGTCATCAGTTCCGTTTATCAGCCGGGCTATATGATTACGCCCTTCACCCGTCCGGAGAGTTGTTGATGTTTCTCAAGGAACGAGTTCTCGGCCCAAGGATTGTAAAAAGTACCCGATCCTAAATAATACACTAAAATTTAGTTTTTATTACATTAGAAGTTACTGAATCAATAAGACAATTATTTTTAAGTACCCAAAATGAAGAGATTTATGGGCTGAACGAATTATGTTATCTCAGATGTAAGGGATGACAAACCAAGGGAGGAAGCATTGATAAATAACCGCCTCGTCACTGTCGCCGCCGGCGTCGCCGCCGCCGCGGCGTATTTGGCTTGCCCAGCGGCCGTTCAAGCCGGCGGCCAATTCAACGCCGTTCTCATCGCCAGCAACTGCGCCGTATGTCACGGTCCCGACGGTAAAAGCGCCGGTTTAACGCCAGGTCTCGACAAGCTGACGAAAGAGGGGATCGCCGACCATCTCCGCAAGTTCAGATCGGGCGAGAAACCATCGACCATCATGCATCGTTTTGCCAAGGGCTTTAACGATGCCCAGATCGATGCCATTGCGGCGCAGTTGGGCAAATAAACAGGGGGAGAATAACAATGAGTAAGCATTCAGCGGCCAAGAATTCACGCCGGGAATTTCTTCATCTCGCCGGCGCCGCCGGCGTCGTTTCCGCCTTGACCCTGACGAGCCGCGTTTCATTGGCCGGATCAAGCGGCCGTGTCGCTGTTGTCGGCGGCGGTTTCGGTGGGGCAACGGCGGCCCGATACGTCAAGAAGTTTGATCCTGGCATCGACGTGACCCTGATCGAGCCCAACACCAAGTATGTCACCTGTCCCTTCTCCAACACCGTTCTCGGCGGTATGCGGGAAATTAACGCCATCACCCATAGCTACAAAGGCCTCTCCAGGGCCGGCGTCAAGGTGCTTCACGACTCGGTCAGCGCCGTGGACCCGGTCAAGAAAAGGCTTGCCACCAAGGGTGGCGACAGCATCTCTTACGACCGTTTGATCATGTCGCCCGGTATTGATTTCCGTTTCGAGGATATCCCCGGCTACGACGAGGCGGCAATGCAGTTGGTGCCTCATGCCTGGAAAGCGGGACAGCAAACCGTCAACCTGCGCAGGCAATTGATGGCCATGGACGACGGCGGGCTGGTCATCATCACCTCGCCGAACAATCCGTTCCGCTGCCCGCCGGGGCCATACGAACGCGCCAGCATGATCGCTTATTACCTGAAGCACAACAAGCCCAGGTCCAAGCTCCTCATCCTTGATGCTAAGTCGAAGTTCTCGAAAATGCCTCTGTTTCTGGAAGGTTGGGGCATCCATTATAAAAATATCGAATGGATTGCCGGCAACAAAGGCGGCCAGGTGATCGAGGTCGATGCAAAAAACCGAGTGGCCATCACCGATTTCGATAAGCACAAGGCGGCGGTCTTCAATTTCATCCCGCCGCAGAAAGCTGGTGCCATTGCCCATAGCGCCGGTTTGACCGACAAATCGGGCTGGTGTCCTGTCGATTTCTTAACCTTCGAATCGACAATCCACAAAGGCATTCATGTCATCGGTGACGCCGCCATCGTCACCGGAATGCCGAAATCGGGCAACGCCGCCAACAGCGAGGCCAAGGCCTGTGCCATCGCCGTGGTA
>DASCPW010000107.1:0-4424 GCA_036012725.1 Rhodospirillales bacterium | reverse complement strand
TGCCTTTCATCTCCGCCGGTTCGGTCATGAAGTGACCATCTTCGATGCCAATCCGCAGGCGGGCGGTATGATTCGCTATGGGATACCCAAGTACAGAATGCCGCGGGAGAAACTAAGGGCTGAAGTGGCACGCATCGAGGCGATGGCTGTCGAAATCAAACTCAATACAAAAATTGACGATATTCTCACAACCAAACAAGAGGGCCGGTTCGACGCCGTGTTTCTGTGCATTGGCGCTCAGTTGCCAAAGCATGTCGAGATCGGTTCGGACGATGAAATCCCAATACTCGACGCGGCGGCGGTGCTGCGTGACGCCGAGCTCGATAACCCCAGCAAGCTCAAGGGCCAAGTGGTGGTCTACGGCGGCGGAAACACGGCAATGGACGTGGCGCGCACGGCAATTCGCATGGGTGCGATATCGACAACCGTCATCGTGTTCGAGGCGCGCGAGCACATGCCCGCCCATTCATTCGAGCTCGAAGAGGCCCTGGAAGAGGGCGTCGTGTTGACGTGCCTTCGTTCGATCAAGCAGGTGGACGGCCGTTCCGTCACCCTCGAGAGGATGCGGCCCACCAACAAACGCTGGCCGGAGCCGACCGGCGAGTTAGACAGCGTCGAAGCCGACGTGATCGTCCAGGCCATTGGCCAAGACATTGACGGGGGCGTTTTGCGGAACGTCCCCGGCGTGGAGATCAAGGACGGCATCGCTCAGGTCGACGGCACCATGCGCACCGGCGCAGAAGGGGTATTCGCCGGCGGCGACATGGTGCCATCGATTCGCACGGTGACCGCCGCCATCGGACACGGCAAGAAGGCGGCCCGCAACATCGATGCCTATCTCCGGGGTGAAAACCACGTCCCACCGGAGAAGCACGAGGTCGTTACTTTTGACATGCTGAACACCTGGTACTATTCCGACGCCCCGCGGACCGTGCGCCCAATGCTGGACGTGGTGCGCCGCAAGACAGGGTTCGCCGAAGTCGTGGGAGATCTCGATGACCACAACGCGGCCTTTGAGGCACGGCGCTGCATGTCCTGCGGCAACTGCTTCGAGTGCGACAACTGCTACGGGGTATGCCCGGACAACGCCATAACCAAGCTGGGGCCGGGCAAACGGTTCGAGTTCAAGTACGACTACTGCAAGGGCTGCTCCATTTGCGCCACCGAATGCCCCTGCGGCGCGATTAAGATGGTGCCGGAGGATATCTGATCGTGAGCGCAACTCGACGGAACAGCCGGGCAATTGACCGAACGAACCTCGCGACTTCGTGCCCGCATGCTCGCAGTGACTGGAAACTTTAACCAAGCCAATGGAGGCAATCATGACAACGCAAGAAAAATTCATCGCTGAGACCCAAGAGCAGATCGAGGATTGGCAGGCCCAGATGGCTGAGTACAAAAAGGGGCTGGAAGCCGCCGAAGCCCAGGCTAGAGCCGGTTTCGATGAAGTTGTCGGTCAATTGGAGGAAGCCGTTTCGCAAGCGCAGGCCATGGTCGAACAGGCTAGAGCCGCCAATGAAAGGGCCTGGAGCGACATGGGGTCGGCAACCCAGGAGGCCTTGGATCAGCTTCAGAAGGGTTGGCAGAAGGCCATGTTTCGCTACCAGTAAACGGCTACGGTAAACGCTCAGCGCCCAACAAAAAAGAGCCGCAAGCCTGCGCTCGACATGGCCCAACCTACAGCAAAGAATGCCTACTGAAAGAACGGAGCATGTATTGACAAATAAGCAGTCCAGACCACGCGTGGGGCTATTCGTCACCTGTTTGGCTGATCTCTACCGCCCGTCGGTTGCTTTCGCGGCCGTGAAATTACTCGAAGATGCCGGTGCAATCGTGGAGGTGCCACGCGCCCAAACCTGCTGCGGCCAACCCGCCTTCAACAATGGCGATCTCGGCCATGTGCGAACCTTGGCGAAGCAGGTCATCGAGGTATTCGCCGACTTCGATTACGTCGTGGCACCGTCCGGGTCGTGCATGGGCACCATCAAGACCCACTATGTTGAGCTTTTCGAAGACGATCCGGACGGATTGAAAAAAGCCCAGGATCTAGCGGAGCGAAGCCATGAAGTCATCAGCTTTCTAACCGACGTGATGGGTATCTCCGACGTCGACGCCCACTACGACGGCGCCGTTACCTATCACGATTCGTGCGCGGGGCTGCGCGAACTGGGTATCCGAGAACAACCTCGGCGTTTGCTCGACAGCGTTCAGGGCCTGACCCTCAATGAACTGGAGGACAGTAACGTGTGTTGCGGTTTCGGCGGCACCTTTTGTGCCAAATATCCGGAGATCTCCGGCCGTATGGTCGACGACAAATGTACCCGGATCGAGGAAAGTGGTGCCGATACCGTACTGGGCGGTGACCTTGGCTGCCTGCTCAACATCACCGGCCGTTTGCGGCGTACAGGGCAGTCGACCCGCGCCTTCCATGTCACCGAGGTTCTGGCCGGGATGACCGACGGTCCAGGCATCGGGGACGGTGAGGGCTAGCCATGGAACCGACGTCGCATGACTTCAAAGCTCGCTCAAGACAGGCCCTTGAGGACCCGGTTCTTCAATCGGCGTTGAGAAGTTTGAGTCTGGGGTTTGTCGAATCACGGCGCAAATGTGCCGAGGCCCTCCCCGAGTTCGAGGCGTTGCGGGATCTGGGCAAAGAAATATGCGATCATGCCCTGGCTAATCTGGACTTTTATCTGCGTCGTTACGAGGAGCAGGTAACCGCGTCCGGGGGACACATTCACTGGGCGAGCACGCCCGCCGACGCCTGCCGTATCGTCACCGACATCTGCCGCAAAGCGGACGCCAAGAAAGTCATCCGCGGCAAGTCAATGATCGGCGAGGAAGTGGGGATAAACGATGCGCTGGAGGAAGCCGGTTTCGAAACCATTGAGACCGACCTCGGCGAATATATCCTGCAGCTTGCCAAGGAACCGCCGAGCCACATCGTCGCCCCCGCCATTCACAAGTCCAAGGACGAGATCTCCGATCTTTTCCAAAAGCATCATGCCGCCCAAGGTCTTACCGAGCGGCAAACCGAACGCAGCGCCTTGGTGCAGGAAGCCCGCCAGGTCCTGCGTGAAACGTTCATCTCGGCGGATGTCGGCATCACCGGCGCAAACTTCCTGATTGCCAGCACCGGTTCCAATATCATCGTCACCAACGAAGGCAACGGCGATCTCACGTGCACACTTCCCCGGGTTCATATTGTCACCGCCGCCATCGACAAGGTCATTCCGTCGATCGAGGATGCAATGGTCCTTCTCCGCCTCCTGGGACGCAGCGCCACCGGTCAAGAGATCACCGCCTACACCACCTTTACCACCGGTCCGAAGCGCGCAGAAGATGAAGACGGACCCGAAGAATACCACGTGATCCTCGTCGATAACGGCCGCAGCACCATGCTCGGCAACGAATTTCGCGACATGCTGCGGTGCATCCGCTGTGGCGCCTGCATGAACCACTGTCCGGTTTATGGAAGCATCGGCGGGCATGCCTACGGCTGGGTCTATCCGGGGCCCATGGGCTCTGTGCTGACGCCTATTATGGCAGGATTGGATGAAACCATCGACCTCCCCAACGCCTGTACCCTGAACGGCCGCTGCCAGGAAGTCTGTCCGGTCCGCATTCCGCTGCCGAAGCTTCTCCGGGCGCACCGGACGCGGCAGCATGAGCAAGGCCTCGGTTCCGGCGTGTTCCGTTTCGGTCTCGGCGTTTGGGCGTTTTTCGCCAGTCACCCGATCCTGTATCATTTTGGTGCGCGCATCGTAATGGCCGTGATGGGTGCGTTAGGACGGCGAAAAGGGGTGCTTAGGAGCATGCCTTTGGCTGGCGGTTGGACCCAGGTCCGCGACCTTCCCGCACCACAAGGAAAAACCTTCCAGGCCGCCTGGCGGGTAAAACGGAGGGAGAAAGGCCAATGACATCGGCGCGCGATGAAATTCTGGGCCGCGTCGCCAAGGCCGTTGGCCGCGATGAAATCGATCCCGAGACGGAGACGCGTTTGACGGAACGGCTTCGCCATTCCCCGGCGCAACTCAGGCCACGATGGGATGGTGACCCGATCGAACGGTTCGTTGCAAAACTCCGAGCCGTTGCCGCCTCCGTCGATGTGGTTGGAACCGTTGCCGATGTTCCGCAATCGGTCCAGACGTTCTTGCGGGAAAACGATATACCGCTTGTGGTCACGATGGCCCCCGATGACAGGTTGAACCTCTATCCCTGGCCCGATGACCTGGAGATTTCCCGGCGGAACGTCGTTCCCGATGATGTCACGAGCATTACGGCCGCCGAGGCCGGCGTCATCGAGACTGGAAGTTTGGTGTTACGTTCAAGTCCGAAAAGCCCTACTGGCATGAATTTTTTGCCTGAGAACCACATCGTAATTCTGCACCAAGAGCAGTTGGTGAAAAACCTGGAGGATGGAT
>DASCPW010000106.1:0-7996 GCA_036012725.1 Rhodospirillales bacterium | reverse complement strand
TGGTTCGACCAAAAGCCCCGCACCCTTCTCGAATTCGCCATCATCGCCAGCGGCATTTTGCGCCCCATGTGGTTTTGGTTGCGCGGGCGCGGATTGGCGGCCGCCTCCAACTCCTGGTTTTGGCCAACCTTGGTGACCTTGCCGAGCGCCCTCTTGGTTGTTGTCACCCGCATTCCGGATCGATTCTACAACTGGGGAATTTTTAACATCGGCCCGGAAGGCGTGCGGCACAGCGAGGTACAGGAATTTTTCATGTTCTATTTTATCTTCCTTTACCTGCTCTCCCTTCACCGCCGCCTGACGCAAGCCCACTCGCCGCTCTAAAAAAGTGCCGCCAAAGCGGTATCGAGGGCGTTCCAGGCGGTCTTGTCGGGAGCCAACAGCAAACTCTCTTCGGCGGCCGAGGCGGCCGGATGGTAAGGCCGGCGCCCGCCGGTAAGGGCGCTGAACCCGCCCGCCTCGCGGTGAATGAGGACGCCGGCGGCATGATCCCAGGGCTTGAGCCGCCTGGGATAATGGCAAAAGTGCAGCTTGCCCCGTGCCAGGTCCTGGTACTCGCGGCCGGTACAGCGGTAATAGACGACCTTCGCCAGCGCCGCGCCAAGGCCGCCTTGAGCCCGTGCTTGGAACCGCTTTTTCAGGTGTCGGCGCAGCGATCCGGTCATCTCGCCGAAAGTCGCCGGCTCCGCCGCCTTGAGCCGTTGACTGCCAATCCAGGCGCCCTTCCCCACCGCCGCCCAGACGGTTAAGTCGTTGACCGGGTCATTGATCCAGCCGGCCACCGTCACGCCGCCCTGGCAAAAGGCGACAATAATGGCGAAACAAGGCTTGCCACGGGCGAAGTTCCGGGTGCCGTCGACGGGATCGACCAACCACACCGGCTTTGGGCCGGCAAGCGCCGCCATAAGGTTCGGGTCGCTGTCGGCGGCCTCCTCGCCGATGACGACGCTCTCGGGCACCAACACCTTGAGATGATGGGCAAGGCGCTTTTCCGCCGCCAGGTCGGCGGTGGTGACGACCTCGCCGCTGGTTTTTTTCATCACCTCGCCAGCGGCCAGATTGCCGAACCGGGGCATGACCTCGCGGGCCGCCGTCTCGCGGATGATCTTGGTGACGGCGTCAATATCAGGGATCATCCACCTCTTTTCCGTCAACTTGCCGCCGCCGGTAGGGGAAAACCGCGCCCGGCCACGGTCGAAAGAGGAGACGTTCTCAAGCCGAATAAATTTCGCGGTCGCGGTGGTAGGCGGTGATGAAATCGTCCAGCATGCGCGCCGTTTCGGCGTTGAAATCGGCGCGTTGCGTCAAGGCGCGGGTGACGAAGCAGGCGAAAGTCACCGCCTCGCCCTTGCCGCGCAGACGGAAGCTCATGGCGATATCCTCCAAAATAAAATGAATGTGGGCACGAGCCATGACGTTGAGTTGTTTTTTTAACAAGCGGTTCTTGTCGCGCCATTTTTTCTGCGCTTCTGCGGTTGCCATAACGGTTTACCTCGATTCCGGGGGAAGCCTGTTTCATTACTTTTCAGCCACTCTAACTAATAGATTTTTTTTGCCAAGAACCGGTTTGTCAATCTACCTTTTAATGGGATTTCGACTGCTGCCGCTTGGCGAGCCGGGCGGCGTCGGCCGAACAGAGACGTACCTTGAGACGGATGTCGCCATCGCCGGCATGGCGCTCGACCACTTGGCCATGGTCATAAAGCCAGGCCAAGGTGGCGCCGTCATCGACGGCGAGCGCCACCTCGATAAGGCTGGAAGCGGCGGCGAGGCGGTCGTCAAGGATGGCCAGCAGATCCTCCCGCCCCTCCCCTGTTCGCGCCGAAAGCGGCACTGCCGCCCTGTTGCCGCGGCGCAGGCGGTTGGCCAGCGTTTGCCGCGCCCCGGACTTCAAGAGATCAATTTTATTGAGCGCCTCGATCATGCCGTCGTCCACCGCCGCATCGATGCCCAGTTGGGCAAGCACGGCGAGCACGTCGGTCTTTTGTATTTCCGCCTCGGGATGGGAGATATCGCGCACATGGACAATAATTTCAGCCTTCTGGACCTCTTCCAAGGTGGCCTGAAAAGCGGAGATCAGCTCATGGGGCAGGTTGGATATAAAGCCTACCGTATCCGACAGGATGACCATGCGTCCGGACGGCAGCTTAAGCGCTCGCATGGTTGGATCGAGGGTGGCGAAGAGCTGGTCCCTGACCGTCACCCGGGCCTGGGTCAAGGTGTTGAATAGGGTCGATTTACCGGCGTTGGTATAGCCAACCAGGGCAACCACCGGATAGGGAATCTTGCGCCGCGCCTGGCGGTGGAGTTCGCGGGTCCGCTTGACCTCCTGGAGGTGACGTCGAAGGCAGCCGATGCGCCGCCCGATGAGGCGGCGGTCGGTTTCGATCTGGGTCTCGCCCGGGCCGCCCATGAAACCGGCCCCGCCCCGCTGCCGCTCGAGATGGGTCCACGAGCGCACCAGCCGCGAGCGCTGATAGGTGAGCGCTGCCAGTTCCACCTGCAAGCGGCCTTCCGCCGTCCTTGCCCGCACCCCGAAAATCTCCAGGATCAATCCGGTGCGGTCGATGACCTTGCGGTTGCAGGCCCTTTCCAGGTTGCGTTGCTGTATAGGCGTCAGCGCCGCGTCGACCACCACCACATCGATACCCGCCGTTTCGGCATCGATCAGCGCCTTGAGTTTTTCGACGCCGCCGGCGGCCAGCAGGGTGGCCGGGCTGACACAGCGGACGCCGAGGATTTCGGCGCCCAGCACGGTAAGATCTATGGCCCGCGCCAAGCCGATGGCTTCCTCGAGGCGCGCCGCCGCCGTTCTTGCGGCGCTCGGACCGCTCGATCTCAGCCGTGGATGGACGACCAGACAGGCCTCGCCGTGGCTATTTTCGATGCTCCGGCCCACTCAGATTCCAAAAATCATGGAAGCTATTCAAGGACCTCTTCGTTCTCCGCCTTATCCGGCTCAAAGAGCTGAATCGACACCGCCGGCATGATTGTCGAAATGGCATGCTTGTAGACCAGTTGGGTATGGCCGTCCCGGCGCAACAGCACCGAGAAGTTATCGAACCAAGTGACGATCCCCTGCAACTTGACGCCATTGACGAGGAAAACCGTCACCGGCAACTTGTTTTTGCGGATATGATTGAGAAAAACATCTTGGACGTTTTGTGTTTTTTCGGGTGACATCGGTATCCCCCCTTGGTGATTATTATTTAGCCCGGCCATTTCCAGAAAAATGAATTACCGATAGCGTCCTCTCTGGAACCGCTAACAGTTTCCGGGTTCTTATATTTGCCGTCCGGTAAAGATTAAGCCTTTGCCTCCCCCCGGACCGACAATGAGTTTACAGTTTCCCGACGAGCTTGCAAAGGGCTTGGCAGTCGGCGACGTGCACGGCGGGGGGATGGCCGGCGAACTCACCCGGCCGGGGGCCATGCTCGCGCACCAACACCGGCAGGCAGTCGGCGTTCAACGCGCATTCCAGGTCGATCCCGGCGTCACCGACGACCCACACTTGCCGGCCGGGGATGACGCCGCTACCGGACAGAGCCATGGCGACGGGAGCCTTGGCGGGTTTGTCTTGGGCGGCGTCATTGGCGCCGACGATGCGCCCGAAATAATCCCGCCATCCCAAATGCTCCACTTCCCGGCGCAGGTAATCACCCCGTTTGTTGCTGACAATACCGAGATAGAAGCCGACGTCTCGCAATTCCGCCAGCATTCGACCAGCGCCGGGGCGCGATTGCAGGCGCTCAAGATGGCAGTCGGCAAAACGCCGGTAAAATACCTCCTCCGCTTCCTTCCACTTGCCTCCGAACAGGGCCGGAAAAGTGTCACGCAGGGATTTCCCCACCCGCAGCCGAGTTTCGTCCAGGCTCCAGGGAGCCATGCCGAAGGCTTCCAGAGTGGCGTTGAGAGCGTCGTGGATGACCGGCCAGGAATCGATCAAGGTGTTGTCCCAGTCGAAAAGGATCGCCCGCGGACGGCGGAGTTCCGGTGCCGCGCTTCGTCCCTCCTGGACGCTCACCCGCCGGCCCTTTGTCTGTCGAGGTAATTGGCGTAACAGGCGATAAGGCGGCCGCAGATGGGGCCGACGGCGCCGCCGCCGATGGCAACATCGTCGATCCTGATCACCGGCCGGATGAAGGTGGTGGTGCTGGTAATAAAGGCCTCGCTCGCCGCCTTTGCCTCGTCGACGGTGAAGGGACGGCGGGTGAGCGCCATCCCCTCCTCACCGGCCAGTTTTATCACCGTTTGGCTGGTGATGCCGTTGAGGATGGCGGCGCTGCTGTCGCGGGTCACCAGCTCGCCATCGGCGGTGACGATCCATGCGTTGGACGACGTTCCCTCGGTGATCAGGCCGCCAGCTTCCACCAGCCAAGCCTCATAGGCTCCCGCTTGCCTTGCTTGTTGCTTACCCAAACAATTAGGAAGAAGGGATATCGTCTTGATATCACATCGTTTCCATCGAATATCCGGTATTGTGATAACGGCCACTCCACGGCTGATTTCGTTGCTGTCGTAAGGCCGCGCGCGGCGCGCTGTCATCACGCAGGAGCTTTTCGCATGGGCCGGAAAGGCGTGGTCGCGGGGCGCCACGCCACGGGTGATCTGAAGATAAAGAAAGCCATCTCGAAGGGTGTTGCGGCTGATCATCTCGCCGATTACCACTTTCAGCGCCCTTGCCGACATCGGCCAGGCAATGGCAAGCTCGGTAAGCGAGCGGCCGAGACGCTCAAAGTGACCTTGTTCGTCGATCAGGACGCCACCCTCAACGGCGATGACTTCGTAGACGCCGTCGGCGAATTGATAGCCCCGGTCCTCGACATGCACGGCGGCGTCGGCGTGGCGCACATATTGGCCGTTTACGTATGCTACTCGCGACATTCGCCGCTTCTCAGAATCAAAAGTATTCCAGCTGCACGGAGAACAGGTCCTCTACCTTGCGGACCGCCTCGGCCGCCGCGAACAGAACGATGCGGTCCTTGGCCTCGATGACGGTATCGCCGTGCAGGGTGATCACCTTGCCGTCGCGGACGATGGCACCGATAAGGACGCCAGCGGGGAGTTTCACTTCTTTTAACGGCGGCCCGACCAGGTCCGAGGTTTCCAGGGCCTCGGCTTCGATGAGCTCGCCGAAATTGTCCTTGATCGAGTGTACGGAATGGATGCGGCCGCGCCGCACATGCTGAAGAATGGTCGATGTGGTGATGATGCGCGGGCTGACCACCACATCGATGCCAAGAGAGGTGATCAGGGGCTCATAAGCCATGTTGTTAATCAGCGTAATGGCGCGCCGGGAACCGGAACGCTTGGCGAGGAGCGAGGCCAGAATGTTGGTTTCATCATCGTTGGTCACCGCAACGACGGTTTCGGTAGCGCCGACGTTGGCCTCCTCCAGGATCTGCTCGTCGAGAACGTCGCCTTTCAGGACGACGGTACGTTCAAGCTGGCTGGCTATCGATTCGGCGCGTTCGTCGTCGGACTCGACGATTTTGGCGATCACCCAGGGATGCTCCCTTTCGATCTCCTGGGCCAGGAACAGGCCGATATTGCCGCCGCCCAGGATCAGCAAGCTCCTGGCTTCCGTTTCGTCGTGGCCGAAGGCGACCATGGCGCGCAGTAGATGCTCGGAATCAACGACGAAATAGACCTCGTCGCCGGCCAGCATCTGGTCTTCGGGGGAGGGAACGATGGTCGCACCCTCGCGCAAGATCCCAACGACGACGATATTGAGGTCGGGAAATAGTTGGGAAAGCTGCCGCAAAGGCGTATTGACCAGGGGACAGGTGTCCGTGCACCTGACACCCAGGAGCCTCACCTTGTCGTCGGCCAAGGGGATCATCTCGAAGGCGCCCGGCACGCGCAGGCGCCGGGTCACCGCGCGGGCAACTTCGATTTCGGGTGAGATGATGACGTCGATGGGGATATGGTCGCGGGAAAACAGGTTGGACCACATGGGTTGCAGGTAACTTTGGTGGCGGATGCGGGCGATCTTGGTGGGAACATTGAACAGCGAATGGGCGACTTGGCAGGCGAGCATGTTAATCTCGTCGGTAAAAGTGACGGCGATGATCATGTCGGCGTCGTCAGCACCGGCCCGCTCCAGGACGTCGGGCCGCGAGGCGTGGCCGACCAACCCCTTGACGTCGAGGGAGTCGCCAATCTTGCGGATCAGTTCCGGCGACTGGTCGATGACCGTGACGTCATTGTTTTCCTGCGACAAATGGCGGGAGAGATTGAACCCCACTTGACCGGCGCCGCAGACGATAACCTTCATTTTTGCGAGACCATTGCCAATATTTCAGCCTTACGTGGAGGACGGGCTTTCAGAGTAACCCAAGTATAGCCGGCACTGTTCTTATCAACATAGACGTGTTTTCAGTCCGGGTTCGGCTGGTTTCCGTTATGGATACCCAGTGACTTGAGTTTGCGATGCAGCGCCGATCGTTCCATGCCAACGAAGGCCGCCGTCCGCGAGATATTGCCACCGAACCGCTCAACCTGAGAATGCAGGTACTGGCGCTCGAAATTCTCGCGCGCCTGGCGCAACGGCAAGGTCAGCATTTCTTTGTTTCTCTCCCAATCGCCGTTGTCGGGCGTGGCGCCGCCGAACTCAGACGGCAGCATGTCGGCACCGATGGGCTCGCCTGGCTTGCCTGGAGACATGATCAGCAAGCGTTCGATAACATTGCGGAGTTCACGCACATTGCCGGGCCAAGTGTAGGTCTGGAGGACGACAATGGCGTCCTCGGCCAAGTGCCGCTGCTGTTGGCCCAGTGCCTCCGCGGCGCGCTCCATGAAAAAGCCGGCAAGGGGCGGAATGTCCTCGCGCCGGTCCTTTAATGGCGGTACTTGCAAGGGAACCACGCTGAGCCGGTAGAACAAGTCCTTGCGGAACCGGCCGGCGTCGATTTCCTCGCTGAGTTCGCGGGCGGTGGCGGCGACGACCCGCACGTCGACCTCGACACGGCTTTTGCCGCCGACTCTTTCAAAGACCTGCTCTTGCAGGACACGAACGATCTTTCCTTGGGTTTCCAAGGGCATGTCCGCCACCTCGTCAAGGAAAAGGGTTCCGTTGTGCGCCGCCTCAAAGGTCCCCACCCTGCCCTCGCCGTCCTCGCCCGGACTCTCGGTGCCGAACAACTCGGTCTCCATCCACTCAGGCTCCATGGTGGCGCAGCTGACAACGATAAAGGGCGAATTGGCGCGGCGCGAGCGGGCGTGCAGCATGCGCCCCACCACCTCCTTGCCCGACCCCGCCGGGCCGGTGATGAGGATGCGGCTGTTCGTCGAAGCCACCCGGTCGACAGCCTGGCGCAGCAGTTTTATGGCCGGCGAGTCGCCGATCAGTTCCTCCTTGGTACCGGCGAGGAGTTTCAGCTCGACGTTTTCGCGCCGCAAGCGTGACGCCTCCAGGGCGCGCTCGACGACCAGCAGCAGGCGATCGGCGTTGAAAGGCTTTTCGATAAAGTCGTAAGCGCCCAGGTTAATGGCGGCAACCGCTGTCTCAATGGTGCCGTGGCCGCTCATCATTACCACCGGCACGTCCGGATGCTCCTTCTTGAGGACCTCGAGGATGCCAAGCCCGTCCAGCTCGCTTCCCTGCAGCCAAATGTCGAGGAGAACCAAGCTCGGTCGCCGGCTTTCGATACTCGCCAGGGCGCTGTCGCTGCCGTCGGATTGGCGCGTTTGATAGCCTTCGTCCTCGAGGATGCCGGAGCAGAGAGCGCAGATGTCGCTTTCATCGTCGATGATAAGGATGTCAAGTGCCATGGGCTATGATGTCCGTTGCCACCTTCATGGGATCGGCTTGTTCGTCTACACGGGTTTCCCCATCCGGATCCGCCGGCGCGTCCGTCGGGCGGAAGACCAAGGAAACTCTGGCGCCACCTTGTTCCAGGTTCTCAAATATCAGGTCGCCATTGTGGTCTTCCATGATTTTCTTGACAATGGCGAGACCCAAGCCGGTGCCGCCGGTACGGGTCGTGACATAAGG
>DASCPW010000105.1:0-3738 GCA_036012725.1 Rhodospirillales bacterium | reverse complement strand
GCTCGGTCTTGTGAAACGAAAGGCAACTATCTTCCCAGGGAAGGCCGCAGAACTCCAGCAGCCGCCGGGTCTGGCGTTCCTGGTCGGCTACAATGTCCTCGTAGGCGATATCCATGATGCGCCCCGGGAGGACTTCGCGCCAATGCGCCATGAGACCCTTATAGGCCCTGTAATAACGGCCCAGTTCCGCCAGGTCGTAGGCGAAGGGTTGGGCACCGCTGAATAGCTGCTGGTAACAGGATAAGCAGGTATCCATCGGATCGCGGACACAATGGATAATCTTGGCGTTGGGAAATACCATGCGAATGAGGCCGATGTAAAAGAAGTTTCTCGGCATCTTGTCGGTGAACCGGGGTGCTTCCGGCGCCCGCTGGCGCAAGGTGATCAAGTAGAATTCCCCGAAACTCCGCAAAGCCTTCGGGCTAAGATCTCGAGCCGCCTCGGGAAACTCCCGGCCGACATTCGATGCCTGTTTCATTCCGCTGGCAAACAACCTGAACTCCCGCAGTTCACCCGCGCCGAAGACATCGGAATGGCTGGCCAGAATCTGCTCTATGAGCGACGTTCCCGACCGCGGCATGCCAAGGATAAAAATGGGCTCGTCGGACGGACAGCCTTGCCCGGCCCGCAAGTCCACAAACACCTTGTTGAAGACCTTGATGATCCGCTCAGCCATGTTCTCGTCGTCGCCAACATTGTATTGAAAGGAGGACCGTTGGAGCCGGTTGCCCCTTTCGAGGTGCTGGAAAGCACGCTCGTAATCTCCCTTATCCTCGTACGCCCTGGCCAAGGAAAAACAAAGATGCAACACCTCCTCGTCGGCGGCCGACGGAACGGCGAGCAGTTTTTCCATGGCCGTGATGTCGGCGTCCTTGGCCTTCAAGGTTCGAATGTACGATAACCCGAAATATACCCTGGCGAAGTCAGGTTGGATTTCAAGGGCCCGCCGAAAGGCAGCCTCAGCCTCGTCAAGTTTGCCCATCAGTGTCAACAGATAGCCGATGTTGCCGTGGCCCTTTGCGTAGCCGGGTTCGATCTTCACCGCCTTCCGGTATGCTTGTAGGGCGGTGTCATGTTTTCCCTGTTTTTGCAGGCAAGAGCCGAGACAAAAAAGGGCATCCATGTTGTTTGGTTGGATGGCGAGAAGGCGCCGATAAGCGGCCTCGGCCTCACTGAATTTTTTCTGCCTCCACAGCAGGCCGGCCAAGTGGAAACAGGTTTCGGCGTCATTGGGACGGATTTCCAAGGAGCGCCGGTAAGAATCCACGGCTTCGTCAAATTGTTCTATTTCATTGAGCGCCCGGCCAAGCCAGTAGAACGCATCGGCGTCATCGGGACGGAATTCAAGACCTTGCCGGTAAACAGCTACGGCCTGGTCGAAGTTCTTCAATTTCCATAATGCATTGCCCAGGTTAAAGTAGGCGTCCGCGTCATCACCTCGGATTTCCAGGACGCGCCGGTGGACGGCCACGGCTTCGTCGAATCTTTCCAGCTTTTGCAGCACGCCTCCGAGGTTATCCAGCGCCCGCGCATTGCCGGGGGCGATTTCCACCAGCCTTCGCAGCCAATCGGCCGCCTGCTGGAAATCTTCCGCCTGATAAGCGGCGGCGGCAGCGAATTCCAACGCCTCGGGGTGTCGGGGCTCAACGTCGAGAATTTGCCGGTAGGCCCGCAAGGCATCTTGCAGACGGCCGGATTGATGCAAGGCGAACGCCCGCTTAAGAGCATCGGAACAGTCATTATCGCCCGCCGCCCCCGGCCCGGCCCGGCGGCGGACCGCTTGGTTCTTCAGCCGTGACTTATCACGCTGGCGCCGTAGCTTGCGAATCATGCATCCTCATTCTGTCCGCACCGGCCCGACTTCTTGGTTAAAGAGCACGATTCGAAGGCCATCTATTTATCACCTTCCAAGCGGCACGACAAACCCGTTCCACAACCAGCGAGACCTATTTAATTCGGTGAAATTCGGTGACAGTATACTTAATTCCAAAATCGGAGAATGCGAAATTTCCCCGGCGGCGCTCTGAATAATCCCCAAACGGGGCGCCAGCGATGGGCCAAACTGCTTGACGTAACGTGCCAGTTTCTGGGACTCTGGCCGCCAATGATTACCCTGCCTCTCGTTGACAAAGTTCCATGAATAGCAATCGTCGCGGCTTAGCAAAAAAGTCCAGGCGCAGAAGCGGTCGGAAATCGGTAAGCCCCGAGGCACTGCGGAGCGAGCTTACGGCCGCTTTGGCCCTCTTCCAGCAGGGGCGGCTAAAGCAAGCCGAAAAGGCGTTGCTTCACCTTGAGGAGCGCCACCCCGGCATTCCGGACGTCTTGCATCTGTTAGGCTTTATTTGCCTCGAGAACGGCCGGCCCGGTCCGGCGGCCGAATATCTGGAGGGCGCCGTCGAAGCGGTGCCGAGCTCCGCTGAGATGCTTAATCTGTTGGGCATCGCCCAACATGATCTCGGGCGCAACGGGGAAGCGCTGAAATCGCTTGAAAAGGCCGTCTCCCTGCAACAACAGCACACCCTTGCCCGGTTCAACTTGGCCAACGTCCTCAGGGACTTGGAGCGGCTTGAAGACGCCGCCACTCAACTCGAAGCCGTTGTCGCCCTGAAGCCGGATTTCGCCGACGCCCAATATAACCTCGGCTTGACACGCAAACAGCTTGGCGCTCCCGAGGCGGCCATCCCCTGCTACGAGGCGGCGCTCGGGCTCGAACCCGACAATCCGGAGACCTGGAACAGTTTGGCCGCCGCCCTTCTCGCGCTTGAGCGTTGGGACGAGGCGGAAGAGAAGCTCGGAAAAGCCCAGGCCCTCGCCCCGGACATGCCCGGGATCCATTGCAACCTGGGGATTCTCCAAAAAGCAAGAGGCGAGCTCATTGAGGCCGAGCGTCATTTCCGCCGCGCCCTGGACCTTGAGCCGGACCTGGCCATCGCGCATGGGGATTTGGGAGTCACCCTGAGGGTTTTGGGACGATATGAAGAAGCGGAAATTTCCCTGCTACGGGCCATCGAACTTGCGCCGGACAAGCCCGATAATCACACCAATCTGGCGCTTTTGTATTTGCTGACCGGCAAAGAGGAATCCGGGTGGAAGGAGTATGAATGGCGTTGGCGGCAACCGAAATTCAAGCCGAGGCCTTTTCCCCAACCGCTTTGGGACGGCTCCGATCTGTCGGCAAAGACGATTCTCTGCTGGGGCGACGAGGGAGTTGGCGATGAAGTCCTGTTTTCAAGCCAGATTCCCGGGATCATCAAACGCGCCGCCCACTGTATCGTCGAATGCGCGCCGCGCCTCGTTCCCATGTTCAAGCGGGCGTTTCCGGCGGCGGAAGTGGTTCCGCGAACCGACGATCCCGACCCCCGACTCATGGGCCACGGCATCGACTTTCATTCGCCTTTCACCAGTCTTGTGCGGTGGACCTTGCCCAAACTCAAGGCCGGGCGGCGTCCGGACGCACCTTATCTGTTCGTCGATCCCGCAATCGGCGGGAAGCTAAAAACCCGTTACACCGATTTCGGTGATGCGCTCAAAATCGGCATTTCCTGGGCCAGTGGCAATCGGGCACGGCCGGAACGCAATCTACCGCTCGCCCTATGGCGGCCGATCCTGACGCAGCCGGGCTGCCGATTCATAAGTCTCCAATACGGTGATCACGCGACAGAAATTGCCGAGACGCAGGAAAAGTTCGGAATCGAAATTTACGTGGATAAAGATGTGGATCAACTACAAAGTCTGGAG
>DASCPW010000104.1:0-5668 GCA_036012725.1 Rhodospirillales bacterium | reverse complement strand
CCCTTCCGGTCGCTCTCGCCGTCGCGGCGGCGATCATGGTCATTCTCAACATCATACCGCCGCGGGAGATATACGACAGCGTTGACTGGCCCGTCGTTGTGCTTCTCGGCGCGATGATCCCAGTTGGCCAGGCCCTCGAAGCCAGCGGCACGACGGCGCTAATTGCTGATGCCTTGGTGGGCCTGTCCGCCGGTTTTCCAGCCGCCGTCGTCCTGACCTTGGTCCTCGTCATCACCATGACCCTATCGGACATCATCAACAATGCTGCCACCGCGGTTGTCATGGCGCCGATCTCGGTCAATGTGGCGGGCCAGCTCGGCGTCAATGCGGATCCGTTCCTCATGGCCGTTGCCGTCGGCGCGTCATGTGCCTTCCTGACCCCGATCGGCCACCAGAACAACACCCTGATCCTCGGCCCGGGCGGCTATCATTTCGGCGACTATTGGCGCATGGGACTGCCGCTGGAAGTTCTTATCGTTGCCGTCTCGTTGCCGATGCTGTTGTGGGTGTGGCCGTTATGATTAAGGAGGATGCTCTCGCCGCTTTTGCCAACGGGCGCCCGGTGGTCCAAGTTCGCGAGCGCACCGGTGGTGAAGGAACTTCTACTCGATGTGGAGTTAGTTGACGAACTTTCTGGTGAGTTTTCTTTCATCAAAAAAAATCTTCCGAATTACGTCTCCAAGTGATCGGCAAGGCCAAGCCCAAGTCAGCCGACGCCGGAGAGAACCATGAGCCCGGTGAGACACAAAAAACGTGCCTTTGTGTAAGAGGCCGCAATTAGAGAACATTTTAAAATATCAATCATTTTTGGTGTTAATTAAGCTCGCAAAGCCCAAAAGGCCTACCTAGTGTGGGGGTCGGAGGGACTACTAGAAATGCGATAATTTGTTGATGGGAGCGTTCATGGCGGGCGCCAGGTGCCTCTTAAACGGAATTGTGAAAGTGAGTACTAGTCTTTCTCCGGTGACGCCGCTTCGCCGGAGACGATATGGACATCGCGCTGTGGGAACGGGATCGAATAGCCCGTCGCCTGCAGTTCGGTTATGATCTCCTTGTTCAAATCCCACACTGTGGCGCCGTAGTCCCCGGACCGGATCCAGGCGCGCAAGTTGATGATGACGGCGCTGTCACCCAGTTCTTGGACCACGACCAGCGGCTCCGGTTCGTCCAGGACTCGGTCGTCGCCGGTCAGAAGCCCCTTCAACAGAGCCATGGCGCCGTCGATGTCGTCGTCATAGCCGATGCCGACGGCGATATCGAAGCGCCGGGTTGGGTTGCGTGAAAAATTGGTGATGGGGCCGTCCCAGATTTTGGAATTGGGAACGACCAGGCCGGGTCCGGCGGACGACTTGATCTCGGTGTTGAATAGGCCGATTTCCGCCACCGTGCCGGCGATGCCGCCGGCTTCCACGTTTTCGCCGACATTAAAAGGGCGCAGGAACAACAACATCACCCCGGACGCAACGTTGGCCAGCATCCCCTGCAGCGCCAGGCCGATGGCCAGGCCGGTGGCAGCGAGGACGGCGATGATGGATGTGGTCTGGACGCCGAACTGATTGAGGACGGCGATCAGGACGAAGATCAGGACCGCATACCGGACGAAGTTAGCGATAAAGGGCTTCAGGGTTTCGTCCAGCACCGGCACGCTATCCAGGGTGCGCCTGATGACGCGCCTGATCCAACCGGCGACGGTCCAGCCGACCACCAGCAGGACGATGGCGCCGGCGATGTCGACCCCGTATTCGACGCCGATGGCGATCACGTTTTCGATCAGTTCGCGGGTTTGGTTATCCATCGGCCTTGCCGCTCCTGAAAGGCGCCGCCTACATTGTATTTAAACTGACATTTCCCAGACAGCCTTCAAATCCACTCTGATCTTACAAAAATTTCACCACCACTGGAATTGGTTTACCTCCGCAACCTTCTGACAGCGCGATTTTGGTAATTTGGCCGTTTTCGGAAGCCCATTTTACCCAGTTTTCCGTTATCCAGACGCATCTCTCGCGTCATTTTCACGTCGCCGTGGATTTTCTCGGCCTACGCCGGAACGGGTCTTCGTCGTAGGTCATCAATTAGGCCCCCGCAATCACTTTAGTAGAACCTTCATACCTCTTGACGGATTGTAGGGTCTTGACCAAATCCTGCCCCCGCAACCAAATTTAAGCCCGTTAACTCAATGAGTTAGCGGGTTTCTTCTTGCCCGAAATAGGTCTATATGGCGTATCTTAGCCTGTGCCGTCTAAAGCTATGAAATCCGGGCCTTTATTGCCCAGTCCTGTCTGGTGTTGGTTAGTCCATGTGACATGGACGGCACATGAAATGGGACAAGTGTTCTCATGGGGTTCACGGCAACCCAATTTCACAATCAGGGTCCTACCGTCCCCCATGTTCACATCAAAATCTTCCCCTACAAGCCATTTTCCGGCCCACACGGGCGCGTTCCCATACTCTAGGCAGAAAACCCATCATATAGAGCCGAAAACAGCCTCTACGGGTTGCTAATTTGTTGCTAGACAAGAAAAAAGGGCTGACCCCTAAAGGACAACCCTTTGTTTTAAAATGGCGCACCCGGCGAGATTCGAACTCACGACCTATTCGGTCAAATCAAGGCAAAAACTGGGTAAAAACGGGTAAACGTCAACGCTAAATAGGGCGGTTTGGTGTGTGACAAGTGCCCTGGATGGACACGGCATATCGATATTGAAGTCCGCTTAGCCCCCAAAATGCGGAAGTTATTCAGGGGTAGCCCTGACAGCCGAATCTAGCCAGGAGCGGACGTTTCGCGACGGCGCGCCGGTGCTTGGGACAACTCCACCTGGGCGAGCCGGGGGCTCCATTGTGAACGGGGCGGAATAAGGTATAATGGCTGATCTTCGAAATATTGCTTGGGAAATGCCGCTCCATTTTCCTGCGGAGCAGGGTGGTTTTGGTTGTGTTTTTGTTGAGCCGGGCGGCATCGGATGCCATCGCACAGCCCGGCGGAGAATGATAAGGGAGAAACAAGAGTCTATGCATAACATCAAAGTGGCCATTGCAGGGGTAGGAAACTGTGCGAGCTCGTTGATACAGGGCATCACGTACTATAATAATCACGACATCGAGGCCCCTACTGGCCTGATGCACCCCGACATCGGGGGCTGGGGCCCAGGTGATCTGGAGATCGTCGCCGCCTTTGATGTCGACCGCCGCAAGGTTGGAAGGCCCCTGGAGGAGGCCATCTTCGCCAAGCCCAACTGCACCATGGTCTTCGAAGACGACCTACCTTCGTCCGGTGTCACGGTCCAGATGGGCTCCATTCTCGACGGTGTCACGCCGCATATGGCGGACTATCCCGACGATGAAGCATTCCGGTCGGCCGATGCCGATCCGGTGGACGTAGCGGGTGTTTTGAACCAAACCGGCGTGGATGTGCTGGTCTGTTACCTGCCGGTAGGGTCGGAACAGGCAGCGTTGCATTACGCCCAGGCTTGCCTTGATGCGAGGGTCGCCATGGTGAACTGCATTCCTGTATTCATCGCCTCCAACCCCGAGTGGGCGGAGAAGTTCAGGAAGGCCGGGGTGCCGATCGTGGGCGACGACATTAAGAGCCAGGTGGGTGCTACCATCGTGCACCGAATCCTGACCCGTCTGTTCGGCGACCGCGGCTACACGCTGGATCGCACGTATCAACTAAACACCGGCGGCAACACCGACTTCCTCAACATGAAGGACCTGGATCGGCTGAAGTCGAAGAAGATCTCCAAGACGGAATCCGTCCAGTCGCAACTGGACGAGCGCCTCCAGTCGCGCGACATCCACATCGGCCCGTCCGATTATGTGCCTTGGCAGGGCGACAACAAGGTCGCCTTCATCCGCATGGAGGGGCGTGGATTTGGCGGCGCGCCCATCGACCTCGAGCTGCGTCTCTCCGTCCAGGATTCGCCCAACAGTGCCGGCGTCGTCATCGACGCCATCCGCTGCGCCAAGCTCGGCATGGCAAGCGGCATGGCGGGCCCGCTGGAGGCGCCGTCTTCTTATTACATGAAGTCGCCGGCGGTTCAGATGCGCGATTCCGTCGCCCGCGACTTGTGCGACGCGTTCATCGAGGAGCGAACCGCCGAGGCCGCTCCTGCCAAGGATATCAAGGCGGCGGAGTAGGCGCATGGTCCGTGGCTTGCATGCGGGCGGCCGCCGCATCTGCGGCGGTCTCGTTGAACCTCAGCGGGAAAACTTGGTGAAATGACCCAGGAGACGGCGGCATCCGGCATGCCTGGGCATTTCGCCAAGGTGGCGAACGTCTACCGCGAGGTCCGGACCACGGACCCGGAACCGATTCTCTACATCCGCAACGCCTTGGCCGGCCGGGCGAGCGTGCGTGCGGCGGATGTCGGGTGCGGCACCGGGCGCTACGACAGGCTGCTGTTCGAGCACATTCCCAACCTGCACCTTATTTGCGTCGACGCCAGCCAGCACATGCTGGAACAGCTTTCCGGCTACCTTGCCCAGGCGCACATCCAGAACTTCGTGACCCAGTTGTCCCGGGTCGAGGACTTGGCGCTCGAGGACGGGTCTCTGGACGCTGTCCTCACCTTCAACGCGGCGCATCACTTCAACTTCCCCACCTTTCTCGCCAAGGCCCGGCACGCGCTCTGCGATGACGGGCGCCTCTTCATCTACACACGCACCCCGGAGCAGAACGCCGGCAGCGTATGGGGGCGCTTTTTCCCGCGCTTCAACGAGAAGGAGTCCCGGCTTTATACCCTCGAAAGGATGGAGGCGTGGCTCGCGGAGATGCCCGGCCTCAGGGTGGTCGAGGCGAAGGCCTTCGGCTATGCCCGGAAGGCGAGCCTGGACCGCCTGCTGGACCAGGCGCGGAGCCAGCACTACTCGACCTTCTCGTTGTATAGCGAGCGGGAGTTCGAAGCGGCCTGTCGTGCCTTCGACGAACGGGTTCGCCGCCAGTTCGACGACCCCGAGGCCATCTCGTGGCATGACGAGAACACCATGCTGCACTTGGCCAAGGTTCAAACCTGACCGACGCGTGTTCCAGGAGCCGACGTCTTGCGGGTCGGGGTGCCGCGTAGACTTCTCACGCCGCCATCGGCAGCAGCCTGCTTTCAGGCGGGGTTAGGCAGGCCCCGTAGCTGAGTGCCAGGTTTTGGGGGAAGGCCGATCTGAACTAGGTCAGAGGGCGACATTACTGGAACCCCGTTTTTATTTCGGCGGGGGAGGTCATTTAAGTCTCAACCACCCCGCCCCCGTAGTGTTAAGGACGTTTCGCCGTCCTTAACGATCCTCACGACCAGCGTTCCGCTGGACCAATTCCGTTAAGAAAGAAAGATTGTCTACAGGACCGGACACGAGTGTGTCCGGTGCGTTTCAAGTGTAAAGTCGCCGCCGCCGAGTCAAGGCGTCTTCCGCTCCAAGAATCCGTGAAGAGCCTGGACACGGACGTCTATGGAGCGAAGTTGGCAACGTAGGAGTTGGAAGAAAGATGATGAAATCAGGTAAATGCACCCGTTTGGTGCGCTTACTGGTGACCTGCCCCCATGAACGATACCACTTTTTAAGTTAGACTCGATGTTGAGAAAAGGCCTGATCTGGTCGTAGTCCCCTTTGAACGAAGACCTGATCAGGCCTTCCCGGGATGACGGTCTCAGGCGCCGGCGGGCGGTAGCCCAAAGAGCTG
>DASCPW010000103.1:0-5082 GCA_036012725.1 Rhodospirillales bacterium | reverse complement strand
CCGGCACCAGAAACCATCTTGCCCAACGTTGATGTTCCGGCCTACGCTCGCCAATGGCTTCGGCCGGTCCATCAACTTAAACCGCGCCAAACTCTAACTTAAGCGGTGGACCACTTAATGAGGGCAGGCCACGGTAGTGGCCCATTAATCTTAGAGGTGCAATAAAGGACGTGAATTGGGTCTGGGAGGACCCCAAGCGCGCCGTATGCCACTCGCCCCGGCCTGAGCCCAGGGGGATAGGCGCCCAAGGCGCGTCATCTATACAACCCTCCGTCCCGGTGGCGGTGCCAAGGGGAGTGGAGTATAAACCTCACTGAAAATAATGTTGCGCCGGCGCCTAGCGGCGCGGAAACGCTCAATGGCTACTGCTCTCCCACACCCGGAATCTTTCCATCTGGCCGTCTTTGACTGTGACGGTACGTTGGTTGACAGCGGGCACTCCATTGTCACCGCCATGCATGCCGCTTGCGATGAACAAGATTGCGCCAGGCCGGCGGCCGTGGACGTTCGGCGCATGGTCGGTCTTCCCTTGGCCGAGGCTTTTAAGAGGCTACTACCGGGCATGGAAGCCGAAACCCTTGCCAAGCTCAAGGAAAGTTATCAAAAGGCCTTCGGTTCCATGCGCCGGCGGGGTGAAGTGCGGGACCCCCTTTTTCCAGGCGCCCTCGAAGGATTGACAATCATGGAAGACACTGGCTGGTTGCTTGGCATGGCGACCGGAAAGTCGCACCGGGGTCTGGTCGCGACCCTTAATGGCCATGGCTTAGGCGAGCGTTTTGTCACCCTACAGACCGCCGACCGGTGCCAGGGCAAGCCGCATCCGGAAATGCTGCTCAACGCCATCTCCGAGGCTGACGCCAAGCCTTCATCGACGGTGATGATTGGGGATACGACCTACGATATGGAAATGGCCCAGAACGCCGGAACCTTGGCGGTCGGTGTTTCCTGGGGCTATCACGGCGTCGCCGAGCTCAAGGAGGCCGGTGCCGATGCCGTTATCGACGCTTTCGGGGAACTGCCCGGAACGGCGGAAACCCTTTTGAAGGAAAAATGATGCGTCGCTTGTGGAAGGTTCTGACGATACTCACGGTATTGTCCGCTGCCCTGGTGGTGGCCGGAGTCGCCATTCTAAAGTCCATGGATTTTAATCAGTATCGGGGACTGATCACCGACGAGGTCAAGTCTATAACCGGCCGTGAACTCACCATCGCCGGCGACCTGGATCTCGACCTTTCCTTCAACCCGGCCATTACCGTCGAAGGGGTGACTTTCGCCAATGCCGCCTGGGGTTCGGTCCCCGTGATGGCGAAACTCAAACGCCTGGAGGTGGAGGCGCAACTCCTGCCGCTTTTATCCGGCGATATTCGTGTTAACCGGATCGTCCTCATCGGGCTTGATGCCCTGCTGGAGGCCGAGACGGAGAAGGTCGCGGACGGCGGCCCAGGTCCCCTGCCGGCTGTCCAAAATGTGCTTATTCAAGATATCTCCCTCACTTACCGTGACGGACGGAGCGGGGAGAAGACGGTATTCGGCCTTGATCGTCTTGTCATTGGCTCGGCGGGACTGGAAAGTCCCCTCAAACTCGAGCTCGCGGGTGCCTTTAACGATGTAGATTTTGCGGCGGCGGGCCGTCTCGGCTCGGTGATGCGACTGACCGAGGGAGGGGCACCGTTTCCGGTGGTCCTGGGAGCTACGGTCCTAGGCACTTCGGTGAGTGTCAAGGGCTCCATTGCCCAGCCGTTTGACGGCAAGGGCCTGGACCTGGCGGTAGCGGCGGATATCCGGGATCCAGTGGCGATTTCAAAGGCCCTGAACCTGGATTTTCCGAAGCTGCCAGCCATTCATTTCGAGGCTCGTCTCGACGATCTCAAGGGTGGCTACGCCATCGACGGCATCCAGATGAAAATCGGCAACAGCGATCTCTCCGGCAAGGCAACGGCGGTGCTCGCCGACGAGCGGCCCAGCTTCAGGATGGCGCTCACATCCAATGTCATCGACCTTAGCGAACTCATTCCCTCCGGCGGCAAGGAGACGACGGGCGAGGCCGCCGAGAAATCACCAGGCGAAAAGCCGGCGCGGCTGTTCTATGGCGATCCGCTGCCCTTGCAAGGACTGATGGCCGCCGATGCCGACATCAACCTGAAGGTTGCCCGTTTAATTGCTCCCGGCGGTGTCTCCGTGGATAGCGCAACGGTATCCCTGGCCCTGAAGAGCGGCCGGCTTAGCGTCAAGTCGCTTACCGCCGGGATCGCCGGCGGAAAACTGAGCGCCAACCTGTATGTGGATGGCTCCTCCGGTAAAACGGCGGTATTGACGGCCAGCGTCAACACCAAGGCGGTAGAGCTCGGGCGGTTTTTAAAAGAGCTCGAAATAACCAATGGGGTCGCCGGCGGCGAAGTCGACGCCCGCATCGAGATAAAGGGCCGCGGCGCCTCGGTACGTGAGCTCATGGCCAGCTTGGCGGGCGAGTTTAGGATCGAAACCGGCGCCGGCAAGGTCAAGAACAGCGCTATCGACTGGGCCGGCGCCGACATGCTGACCCAGGCGGCGGGTGCCCTCAATCCCTTTGGGACCAAGGAAGAGTACACCCTCTTGAAGTGTGGTGTGGTTCGTTTTCTGATCAAGGACGGGCTGGCAACGAGCGACAAGGGCGTTGCCATCGAGACCGACAAGATGGCCGTCGTCGGCAGCGGCACCGTCAACCTGAAGACCGAGGAACTCGACTTCGCCGTTAAACCCGGGGCCCGCGAAGGCTTAGGATTAAGCCTCGGCTCGGTGGTCAGCTTGGTCCGTGTCAAGGGGACGCTGGCCGAACCCTCCCTGGGCCTCGATAAATTGGGAACAGTGAAATCTTTCTTGAAGGTTGGCACCGCCATCGCCACCAGCGGGCTTTCCTTGTTGGGTGGTGCCCTTTTGGAAAAGAACGGCGAGGACGGGCACCCTTGTCTGGTGGCGCTGGGAAAGACGCCGCCGGAATCGAAAGCCCATACCGCCACCCCGCCGCCGGCAACAACGGAGGAACGGAAAAAGCCAGAAAGCGTCGAAGGCGTCGTCAAGGAGATTGGCGATGGGATCGGCGGTGCCCTGAATGGCCTGTTCGGAGGCAAGCAGAGTCCATGACCTGGACGGTGGCAAAACGGTTCTACGGCGAGGTCGGGGTGGAACCGGCCGGGACGGGCTTCACCGTCACTCTCGACGGCCGTCCCTTGCGGAGCCCGGACGGGGCGGCTTTTATCTTGCCCACCAAGGATCTGGCCCTGGCCATCGCCGCCGAATGGCGGGCCCAGGAAGAGGAAATCAGTTTCCACGCTATGCCCCTTGCCGCTCTTGCCGCCGCCGCCATCGACCGGGTGAAACGGCAACGGTGCGACATGATCGACCATGCGCTGGAATTCGCCGGCGCCGATCTTTTGTGCTACCGGGCCGAGGCGCCTTCGGAACTGGTTTTACACCAGCAAGACCACTGGCAGCCGCTTCTCGACTGGCTGACGGATACATACGGGGCGCGGCTCGTCGTCACCACAGGGGTTGTTCACGTCGATCAGCCGGAGCAGGCTCTGCAATCGTTGCGCGCCGCCGTCGAGGCACTGGACGATTTTGAACTTACCGCCCTTTCCAGCGCCGCCACCGCTTGCGGCTCGCTGGCTATCGCCTTGGCGTTGACGGCGGGGCGGATTGACACCGGGGAGGCCTTCGAAGTCTCGCGGTTGGACGAAACATTCCAGATCGAGAGGTGGGGCGAGGACGCCGAAGCCGCCGAACGGCGACGGTGCATCAAGGACGAGATCAAGGCGGCGGCGAAATTTCTGAAACTGGTTCGGGGATAGGATCGGCTAATCTGAGGGCCAGCGCCGCCGCTTTTCACTGGTGTGAAAGCCCGCCTTCAAGCTATCCTCGGAACGAGGTCGGTTTTCGGAATGCCGGACATCATCCACATGCCTCACGACAGCCGCCCCCGCATCTGCTGCTCCTTGCCTATGCTGGGTGGCAAGAAACGGGAAAAGCCCTGGAAGAAACTCGGCAAGATCCCCCTTTGATGACCGCCCGCAACGAAAATCATGACAGGGACCGGCGCTGGCTCAGGGGGTTCGTCAACCATCTGACCGGTTACTTCGCGGTAATACTGGTTCTGGCGGTCCTGAATTTTATCTTTACTCCAGACGATCCCTGGGTCATCGCGCCGATGGTGGGCTGGAGCCCGGCCCTGGCCATTCATGCCGCTTTCGCCATGGGGCTCATGGAACCGTTTACGGGGAAGTAGGCTTCGAAGAGAGGCAATCGTGAGCGACGACAGTTCGAACAAAGCCGTCACGGTCCGTATCCGCGGACGGGTGCAGGGGGTTTGGTTTCGGGGCTGGATCGCCGATGAAGCCTCAAGCCGGGGGTTGAGCGGCTGGGTGCGCAACCGTGCCGACGGCAGTGTCGAGGCGTTGTTCGCGGGGCCCATTGCCGCTGTTGACGGGATGCTGGAGACTTGCCGGCAAGGGCCGCCGATGGCCGTGGTCAGAGGTGTCGATATTGCCCAAGCCGCGCCCCCCTCCGAGAGTGGCTTTCGCCTTTTGCCGACGGCGTGAGGAAATTCCATTCGCAACCTCGGGGAACCAATGTAATGCAAGCAGGTGAGGGAGGTCGCCGGTGCTGTTGACTTTTGCCTTCTCATTACTGTGGTTCTTGGTTCCGCCCTGGGTAAGCCTTCTTGGCGCCGGCGGCATGCGAACAGGCCTAGGCCGTGACTTTCCCTTGGCGCTGGCGATTGGCTATGGCGCGGTGATCTGGGGACCGGTCGAAGACGAGGCGTGGGGGAAGGAGCGGGCGGGCGGCCATGCGCAACCAGGGCAAGCCATAGTAACCTGCTGATCGGTTGGGCTCTATCGCTTGCCGAAATCACCTTAGAACCGGGGTTTCGAAAATCTCCTCGAATGCCGCGATCAGGGCGGCATCGACCTGGGCCATGCCGGTGGCGATTCCAAATTTCTTGAGTGAGGTCACGCCGTGTCCGGCAAGGCCGCAAGGAACGATTCCCTCGAAATGGCCGAGGTCCGGATCGACGTTAATGGAAACACCGTGATAGGTGACCCAGCG
>DASCPW010000102.1:0-8118 GCA_036012725.1 Rhodospirillales bacterium | reverse complement strand
TTTCTTTTGGCGGAAATGCTCAAAGACGGGCGGATGCGGATTGCCGGCCACATCGCCGCCTCTTCTTGAAAATTCGCGTTCATCGGTGTTCATCTGTGGCTTGCGTTCTTTTCAATTTCGGAAAGCCGCTGAAGCGGTGGTGATGGGCCGAGAAGCGGTTATTTGCCGCCAGTTGGCTTGTGCTTTTCCCGCATTTGCAAAAAATCCGCCAGGTTGACGCAGTCGTCGACACCGTAACGCTTGATTACCGTCATGCGGCCGCCTTCGGTGGCCAGCACGTCACGCAAGTCGGCGAACAGGGCGTTGAGGAAGCGAAGGCAAGCCGCCCCGGTGAACGTCCAGATGGCTTCGTCTTTGTTCTGCTTGCCGACCTTTTGTTGCAAGGAAAAGGGTGAAAAGTTCGCAAGCCGTTGCCCGTTCAGGGATTATTGACAGTCTCCGGGGTGCTCCCTAGTGTTCCGCCTCATCTATAAAGGTACCCATACGACCGCACCCCGCGTTTCCATGAGCAGGACCCTGACAATCGCCCTGTCGCAACTGAATCCAACCGTTGGTGATGTTGACGGCAATATCAGCCTGATTGGCGCCGCCCGCGCCGCCGCCACCGGCGCCCGTCTAGTGGTCTGCGGTGAACTTGCGGTGTCGGGCTACCCGCCAGAGGATTTGGTGCTCAGGTCGGATTTCCAGAACCTGATCGAAGAAAGGGTCCGGGAATTGGCCGCCGCCACCGCCGACGGCGGTCCGGCCGTCTTGCTGGGCACGCCTTGGCGCAACGAAGGCGCGCTCCATAACGCATCGCTTTTGCTGGACGGCGGGCGGATCGCCGCCCTCGGCTTGAAGCATGAACTTCCCAATTACGGCGTCTTCGACGAAAAACGCATTTTCACCGCCGGCCCGTATCCCGAGCCCATAACCTTCGACGGCGCCCGTCTTGGGGTGATGATTTGCGAGGATATGTGGAAACCGGAAGTGACGGCGCATCTGAAGAAAGCCGGCGCCGACATCTTAGTTGTCCTCAACGGCTCCCCATTCGAGTCGGACAAGCCCACCATCCGCCGTGACCGGGCGCGGGCGCGAACGGCGGAATCGGGCTTGCCGCTCGTTTACGTCAACTTGGTGGGCGGGCAGGACGAACTGGTCTTCGATGGCGGAACTTTCATCATTGATCGCAACGGCGACACCTTGGTCCAGGCGGCGGCCTGGGAATCAGTAACGGTGGCCAGCAATTGGCGGGCCCAGGCCGGCGGCGGATGGGACTGCGAGCCGGGAACGGTGGATGAGCCGGCGGCCGGGCCGGAGGCCATCTACCGGGCCTTGATCACCGGGCTTGGCGACTATGTGGGGAAGAACGCCTTTGCCGGCGTTCTGATCGGCCTTTCCGGCGGTATCGACAGCGCCCTTACGGCGGCGGTGGCGGTGGATGCGCTGGGCGCGGCAAAGGTCCATTGCGTGATGATGCCGTCGCCATATACCTCGCCGGAAAGCCTGGAAGACGCCGCCGAGACGGCGCGTCTGCTCGGCGTTTGGCTGGACAGCATTTCCATCACGAAAGCGATGAACGCCTTTGATGAGATGCTGAGTGAGTCCCTGGCCGGCCATTTGCCCGACGTAACGGAAGAAAATATCCAGTCCCGGTCGCGCGGGCTGACCCTGATGGCGCTTTCCAACAAACTTGGTTATATGGTCCTTTCGACGGGCAACAAATCGGAAATGTCGGTGGGCTACGCGACCATTTACGGTGACATGTGCGGCGGTTTTTCGGTCTTGAAGGATGTTTACAAAAGCACCGTCTTTGCCTTGTCCCGCTGGCGTAACATCGAGAGCCCGAAGGGCGCCTTGGGGCCGGCCGGCCCGGTCATGCCTGAAAGAGTCATCACCAAGCCGCCATCGGCGGAACTGAGGCCCGGCCAGACCGACCAAGACAGCCTGCCGCCCTATGACGAACTCGACGCCATCCTGAAATGCCTGATCGAGGAAGAGCTATCGCTCAAAGACGTCACCGCCCGGGGCTTTGACGCCGAGGTGGCGCGCAAGGTCTGGCAACTGTTGGACAGGGCCGAATACAAACGCCGCCAGGCACCGCCGGGAGTCAAGATCACCAGCCGGGCTTTCGGCCGCGACCGCCGCTATCCGCTGACCAACGAATTTTCCAGCTTGAAATGATTTTGCATCTTTACAACACGGCGGCCCGCAAGAAAGTGGAATTCGAGCCGCTCGACGGGCGCCATGTGCGCATGTACGTCTGCGGGCCGACGGTTTACGATTACGCACATATCGGTAACGCCCGGCCGGTCGTCGTCTTCGACGTTCTCTGCCGATTGCTCAAACACCTCTATCCGAAGGTCACTTACGTCCGCAACATCACTGATGTCGACGACAAGATCATCGCTGCCGCCGAGGAAAAGGGCGAGGCCATCCAATCGATCACCGAGCGCACGACCAAGGCCTATCACGCCGACATGGCGGCCCTGGGCAACATTGGACCGGACGCCGAGCCCAAGGCCACCGAGTACATTTCCGAGATGCAGGAATTGATCCAGACCCTGCTCGACAAGGGTTTTGCCTACGAGGCCGACGGCCATGTGCTGTTCCACGTCCCGGCGATGCCCGAATACGGCAGGCTGTCGGGCCACAACCGCGAGGAACTCATCGCCGGCGCCAGGGTCGATGTGGCGCCTTACAAGAAAGACCCGGGGGACTTCGTCCTGTGGAAGCCATCGGCCGACGGCCTGCCCGGTTGGGGCAGCCCCTGGGGGCGGGGCCGACCGGGCTGGCATATCGAATGCTCGGCGATGAGCTCAAAGCTGTTGGGCGACACTTTCGACATCCACGGCGGCGGCCAGGACCTGATCTTCCCCCATCACGAGAACGAGATCGCGCAAAGCACCTCCGCCCATGGCCCCGGCACCCACGCCAGATATTGGGTGCACAACGGCTACCTGATGGTCGAAGGGGAGAAGATGTCGAAGTCACTGGGCAACTTCTACACCGTCCACGAAATGTTGGACCAGTTCCCCGGCGAGGCCATCCGCCTGGCCTTGTTGAAAACCCACTACCGCCAGCCTCTTGATTTCACCAAATCGGGTATCGAGGAAGCCAAGCGGGAGCTGGATGGATTTTACGGAGCGCTCTTGCGTGCAAAAGATATACCTGCCTCTAAACCAACCATTGAGGATAATCGATTAAAAGAATTCAAAGCGGCATTGTGTGATGATCTCAATATACCTCTAGCGCTCTCACACTTACATGCACGCCTAAGCCAACTGAACATAGCGCTGCAAGACGAGGGTCGTGGTGGAAAAATTGCGCAGCCGGATAGAAAGTGGTTCTTGCTTGAGATGGGCAAAAGCCTCGGCCTGCTCCAACAAGACCCCGAGGAATGGTTCAAGTGGGTTCCAGCGGGCGTGGAAAGCCTCGGCGAAGCCGAGATTGAGGCGCTGATCGCCGCCCGCGCCGCCGCCCGCGAGGCCAAGGACTTCGCCGAAGCCGACCGCATTAGGGATGAACTGGCGAACAAAGGGATCGTCCTTGAGGACGGCCCCGAAGGGACGACCTGGAAACAGGGATAGGAGACAGAAATAAATTACGGTGAATTATAGTGACAGTTTACTTTATTCTTACCCCTTTATTTCTTCATTGCCTGGATTTTTAACCGTTTGGGAATCCCCTGAATGAGCATCATTTAATGCTCGCTGGTAAAAATACGCTCTATTCCCCCTCCCCGTCTTTTCCCCAGCCCGCCGCCGCCTCGCCGTCCGAAGTCCGGGCCTCGATCCAATGGCTTCCTTGCGGCGTCCGTTCCTGTTTCCAGAACGGCGCCTTGGTTTTCAGCCAGTCGATGAGAAACCGGCAGGCCTCGAAGGCGGCCTGGCGGTGGGCGGAGGCGGCAGCGACCAGGACGATGCGCTCGCCCGGCCGCAGGTCGCCATAGCGGTGAATGATCAAGGTTTCCTCCAGGGGCCAGCGGGAGCATGCTTCCGCCTCGATTTCGGCCAAGGCCTTTTCGGTCATCCTTGGGTAGTGCTCAAGGCTCATTCCAGCGACCGGCCTGTTGCCGCGGCCTAAGTCGCGGACCAGGCCGACGAAGGAACAGACCCCGCCGATGGCATGCTTGCCTTCCGACATACGCGCCAACTCGGCGCCGACGTCGAAATCCTCACGCTGAACCCTGATCATGATTTCAGCCGCCGGTCACCGGCGGGAAGAAAGCGACCTCGTCTTCGGGCTGAACGGCGTGACCGAGACCCACATGCTCCTGATTGACGGCGGCGCGAACGACGGATAAGTCCGCGAAGGCCTCGGCGAAGCCGCCGCCGCGGCCGCCGAGCCAGGCGATCAGGGCGTCAACGTCGGTCACAGTGGCGGGCGGCTGGACCTCCTCCTCGCCAATCCCGGTCTTCTCGCGCAGCCAGGCGAAATAAAGCACTTTCATGAGCCGACCTCGCCGAAAGGAAGGAAGTCCACCATCTCGCCCCTGCTCACCGGCCCTTGCTCCTCGCCGAGCTCGACAAGCCCGTCGGCCTCGACCATGGAACTCAGGATGCCTGAGCCGCCGCCGGGATATTTGACGGCGGCAAGCCCGCCGCCACCGTCCCGGACCAAGCGGGCGCGCAGCCATTCACGCCGCCCGGTCTTTTTGTCATGGGCGAAATCGGCCTGGACGCGATAGAGCGGCGGCTCGATATCCCGGCGCCCCGAAAGCAGGAGCACCACCGGCCGGGCAATGCGCATGAAAGTGACCATCGCCGCCACCGGGTTGCCGGGCAGGCCGACGAAAGCCGTCTCCCCGACCCGGCCCAAGGCGATGGGCCGGCCCGGCTTGATGGCCAGGCGCCAGAAATGGAGCTGGCCCAGGGCCTCGACGGCGGCCTTGACGTGGTCTTCCTCACCGACGCTGACGCCGCCCGAGGTGATCAGAAGATCGTGCGCCGCCGCCGCCGGCGCCAGGGCCTGGCCAATGGCGTCCTCGTCGTCGGCCAGGATGCCAATGTCGGAGACCGCCGAGCCCAAGCCCTCCAGCAGCCCCATGACGGTATAGCGATTGGCGTCGAAAATGCCGCCCTCGGCCGCTTCGTCTGCCGGGTCGAAGACCTCGTCACCGGTCGAGAACACTGCCACCCTGAGGCGCCGGTAAACGCTCAGCCGCGCGCATCCAACTGACGCCGCCAGGCCGATTTCCTGCGGCCGTAGGAGTTTGCCCGTTTCAAGGATGGTCGCGCCCTTTTTCACGTCCTCGCCCTTGAACCGCCGGTTGGCGCCGCGCTTAATCCCTGGCGGCAGGATCACCCGGCCGGCGTCGATGCGGCAGTCTTCCTGCATGAACACCGTGTCGAGCCCATCGGGCATCGGCGCGCCGGTGAAAATACGCACCGCCTCTTGGGCCGCAGCCGGAACGCGCAAAGGATGCCCGGCGGCGGCCCGGCCGCTTACCTTAAGCGCCGTCTCACCATTGCCATCCAGGTCGTCGAAAGAAACGGCGAAACCGTCGACGGCGGAATTGTCATGGGGCGGCACGTGGCGGCCGGCGACCAGGTCGGCGGCGAGGACACGGCCCCGGGCCTCCCTGATCGCCACATCCTCGACGCCGACCACCGGGGAAAGCCTGCCGGTGAGTAGGGCAAGGCCCTGGGCCAAGGGCATCAGCCCGTCGCCGGCGGTGAAGCAATCGTCCTTTAGCTGAACCATGGCCGACACATTAGAGCATTTGCCGCTAGCACGAAATCGGTTCGGGGGATTTGCACGAAAGAAGCTTGTCCCGGCGACGCCGGGGCCTATAACAGAAACGCAAATGATGGCGGCAAAACCGACCCCAGGGCGGCACCGATGAGCAGAAAAGACCGGCGGCGGCTGAAATCCGCCCGGCAATCAGCGGGCAAGGGAAAAGGCGCCGATCCCCAAGCCGCCTTGGCGGCGGCCCTCGAACATCACCGGGGCGGGCGGCTCGACAAAGCCAAGCGGCTTTACGAGAGGGTTCTGCGCCAACAGCCGGACAATGCCGACGCCCTGCATCTTTTGGGGCTCACCGCCCACCAGGCCGGCCGCCACGAACGGGCTATCGAGCTGATCGGCAAGGCGACCCGGATCAGCCCCGAAAACGGCCATTTTTTCAACAATCTCGGCGAAGCCTATCGAAGCGCCGGGCGCCGTGACGAAGCCATCCGATGCTACCAGCAAGCGCTTAAGCTAGACGCCAGCGACGCCATGGCCCTGAACAACCTGGGCAATGCCCTGGCCGAGCAGGGAAAGATGGACGAGGCCGCCGCCAGTTACCTTCGCGCGCTTGACATCGACCCCGGCTACGCCGAAGCCCACAGCAATCTGGGCGACGCCCTGGCCGGGCAGGAAAAAATGGACGAGGCGGCAGTCTGCTATCGCCGGGCGATCGAGATCAATCCCCACCTGGCGCAAGTGCACGACAGCCTGGCGACGGCGCTCACCGCCCTGGGGCAAACGCAAGAAGCCGCCGCCAGTTACCACCGCGCCCTTGATATCGACCCCGGTTATGTCCCGGCTCTCAACAACCTGGGCAATCTCCTCAGCAGCATGGGCAAGTGGGACGAAGCGGAGGATTGCTACAGGCGGAGCCTGGAGATGGCGCCTGATCTGGCGCAAGTGCACGTCCATTTGGGCAACCTGCTGGCCGACCGTAAAAAGCCGCGAGAAGCCATTGACAGCTATCGCCGCGCCTTGAAGATCAAAGCCGATTTCAGCGAAGCGGTGGCGCAACTGCTTCACCAATCGCAGATGGCTTTCATGTGGCGTGACCTGGAAGAACTGTCGCCACGTCTGGACCAATTGACGGCGGCCGAGATCGCCGGCGGCGAGTCTGTCGGCGAAACTCCCTTCATCAACGTCTCCCGCTGCCTAGATCCGCACTGGAACCTGGGCGTCGCCCGATC
The DNA here is from genome assembly GCA_036012725.1 of Rhodospirillales bacterium. GTDB lineage: Bacteria > Pseudomonadota > Alphaproteobacteria > Rhodospirillales > 2-02-FULL-58-16. Next base: position 1,219 of record DASCPW010000102.1, on the reverse strand, counting down.
ATGGAGCCGGGAAATCAGCCTTCGCGTCTCCAAACCGGCGGCGGATGTCCCCAGGCGAGACAGAGACGGGAAAAAAGCCCCGATCACCATCGGGTACCTGTCCCGTGACTTCTACAACCATGCCACCGCCCACTTGATGCTCAGCCTGTTCACCTTGCACGACAGGGAGAAATTCCGCGTCCGCGCATACTCCTACGGGCCCAGAGACGGCAGTTTCTACCGGCAACGGATCGAGCGGGACTGCGACGGATTCGCCGATATCCGCGACCTGAACGATGTCGAGGCGGCGAAACGAATCGGCGCCGACAAGGTCGACATCCTGGTCGACCTGAAAGGACACACGCAAGGAAACCGGCTTGGCATATGCGCCTTGCGGCCGGCGCCCGTGCAGGCGGCCTACTTGGGATTCCCGGGAACGACGGGGGCCGATTTCATCGATTACGTCATCACCGACCGCATCGTCACACCCGAGGAACATTTGCCCTTTTACAGCGAGCAACCCGCCTATCTGCCCCATACCTATCAGGTCAACGATCACCGGCAGGCGATTTCCGAACGGGGCTTCAGGCGGGCCGATTTCGCCTTGCCGGAATACGCGGTCGTTTTCTGTTCCTTCAACCAAGCTTACAAAATCGAGCCGGTGATGTTCTCCGTCTGGGCGGATATTTTGAATGCCATTCCCGGCAGTGTCCTGTGGCTGCTCGCCAGCACCGCCTTCGCGGAAGGGAACTTGAGAGACGAAGCGAAGGCACGCGGCGTCGCTCCGGAGCGTCTGATCTTCGCCGGCAAGCTGCCGAAGGACGAGCACCTGGAACGGACCCGGTTGGCCGACCTGGTATTGGACACCCGCATTTGCAACGGCCACACCACCACCAGCGACGCCTTGTGGGCCGGCGTCCCGGTTATTACTCTTTTGGGCGCTCATTTTGCCTCGCGGGTATCGGCGAGCCTTCTTTACGCGCTCGGCCTGCCGGAATTGGTTACCCATAGCATCGAAGACTACCGGGACTTGGCTTTGCGCCTGGCGCAAAATCCCGGAGATCTCCGCGCTTTAAAAGAAAAGCTCGCCAAAAACCGCCGTGCTCAACCCCTTTTCGACACCCCTCGGTTCGCCAAGAACCTCGAGCACGCCTACCAAGGGATGTGGGAAACCCATCTCGCGGATAAAAGGCCAAAGCCAATCCAGGTAAGCGATAGGCCAATAACGGGGAAGCCATAG